>CAZWCV010000046.1:0-4121 GCA_964632725.1 uncultured Anaerolineaceae bacterium | reverse complement strand
CAGGATACGCACCTGCATCAAGGCCACACCGCCATTCTCGCCAAGGGAAAAGATGTCATGGGCTTCAACCGCTACGCCGGCCGCCCTTAATTGCAACGTATCGTAGGGGCGACCCTTGGCTCGCCAGCCTAATCGAGAACACGTAGGCGCGACTAGCCATGTCGCCTACTTGCCAAGCTACGCAAACACACCAATCTCGCTAAAGGAGTGGTCATCCCTCCATTTCAATGGGGGGACCGAGGGGGGCAAATGTAGCCCGTCGCCTAACTCAGCTTCCGCCGCAGCTCTTCCATCGCGTCTTTGGACCGCCGCCGCAGCTTGGCGCGAAAATGCGCCGCCTCAATCGCGCTGTATTTGCTGCGTACAATGCCGACAATCTCTTCAGTGCATTTCTTGCAAAACATATTTTCCGAGTCAGAAAACTCGGCCGGGGGCAATTCTTGCTCGCAGCGCACGCAGGGCTTAAGTTCCGTCAAAGGCGCGACTTCCTTTCAGTCAACCGGTTATCATACGACACTCGACCCGTGAATGGAATACAAATCCCTTTCGCGACAAGTCCAGAGGCATCAAAGCAAATCTTCGCCAACTGTTTCATAAGCTTGGAAAGCGTAAGGGCGTCTCGGCGAAACGCCCGAATCAATTGCCTTTGAATAGTGGGCGTTTCAGCGAATCGCCCCTACAATGCCTCCTTGTTCGACTTAGCGGCGACGAATTCAAGCAGAAATTGATTTCCACTCGCTATCGTCGTTTGCTGCGCTTGCTCTCCCAAATACGAAGCAAAATTCGACAAAGCGCAAACCTTGTGTCACAATCTGCGCTCGCGTCAGAATTACTGATGAAATGAATAGCAATTCTCGTCACAGATCGGTAAAGACACTTCTTATCAAATATGGGCTGACGCAAGCCGCCTGTTAAGACGTCTAGCTGTGACGAGGAGAATCTGCTGTGAAGTTATGTGTTATAGAAGGCGACGGCATCGGGCGCGAGGTGGTGCCGGCGGCCATACGGGTGCTGCGCTACGTCATTCCCGAGCTTGAAGTCGTCACTGCCGCGGCCGGCTGGGAGACCTTCCAGGCCACCGGCAACGCGCTCCCCGAAGAAACTGTGGCCACCGCCCTCAACGCCAAAGCGGTTCTTTTCGGCGCCTGCAGTTCCCCATCCTACCCGGTGCCGGGCTACTCCTCGCCCATTGTCAAGCTGCGCCGCTCCATGGAAACATTCGCCAATCTGCGGCCGACGCGCTACCTGCCCGTGCCCACTGCGCGCCAGGGAGTCGATCTGGTCGTCGTGCGCGAAAATACCGAAGACCTCTACGTCGGCGACGAACAGACCGAAGACGCGGGCGATACCGGCACCGCCACCAAACGCATCACACGCCACGCCAGCGAGCGCATCGCCCATACCGCCTACCGGCTGGCCATGAGCGAGGGCCGCCGCCGCGTGACCATCGTGCACAAAGGCAACGTCATGCCGCAGACCGACGGCCTCTTCCGCCGCGTCGCCTACGAGGTGTCTAAGGAATACCCCGACATCGACACCGACGAATTGCTGGTCGACACCGCCGCTTACTGGATGGTCAAGGAACCGACGCGCTTTGATATCGTGCTGACGCCCAACCTCTATGGCGACATCCTGTCCGATATGGCGGCCGCCTGGGGCGGGGGCCTGGGGCTGGCGCCGGCGCTCAACCTGGGCGAAGAAGTCGCCGTGGCCGAGCCCGTTCATGGTTCCGCGCCCGACATCGCCGGCCAGGGCATCGCCAATCCCACCGCCGTAATCCTCAGCGCGGCCATGCTGCTGCGCCACCACTGGCGCATGCCCGGCCCGGCTGACAAGATCGACGCCGCTGTCACTGCCGCCCTCAGCCAGGGCGACTACACCGCCGATATCCTCGGCGCCAACGGCATGAGCACCGCCGACTTCACCGATATGATCTGCGAGCGCCTCGGCTGACCGCGAGCGCTGCTAATACAGAGCAGGCCGTTCGGACGGCTCGCCAAGCATATTCAGCCGCAGCCCACGCAATCGCCGCCGATATTGTCGCTGTAGCTATTGCCCTCTTGCTCAACGACCCCTTGCCAGTCCCACTCGTTATAGATGGCGCCGCCTTCGCTCGCGGAGTTTCCGTAAAACTCGCTGCCGACCACGCTAAGCGCGCCCCCGTTCATCAGCCCGCCGCCCAGGTCGCCGGCCTGGTTGAGGCGAAATTGACTGGCCCTTACCGTTACCGCGCCATAACTGAAAATCGCGCCCCCGCGTATATTGGCGAAATTGCTGCTGAATTGACTGTCCGCCACCGAGAGTTTGCCCTTGCCGAATATGAATATCGCGCCCCCGCTGTCGCTGGCGGTATTCTCGCTGAAGTCGCCGCCGCTGACGCCAAGGTCTGTGGAGTCCGTAATATGAATCGCGCCGCCGCGCGCTGCGGAGTTATCGCTAAAACTGCTATCGCTGATCTCAAACTTCCCCCAGCTAACAACCGCGCCGCCCAGACCGGCCGAGTTGCCGCTGAATACGCTGCCCCTGATGCTGATGGCGCCCAAATAGCTGTTGATCGCGCCGCCCGAGCCGCCGGTGCTATTCTCCTTGAATTCACTGGCGATGATCTCCAGGTCGCCATGGCTGACAATGGCGCCCGCGCCCAGGCCGGCGTCATTGCCGCTGAACTCGCTTTCACTGACGATAATGCTGCCCGCCAGTGAATTGGCAATCGCGCCGCCATTGCCGTTGTAGATTATCGGCGCCGCCCCGAATTCCCGATCATCGTCCTCATACGTATCCAGAAACTCTTGAGCCAGCTCGAAGTCGATATTCGCGGAATTGTCGCTTATGACACTGCCCGATACCCTCAGCGCGCCTTCGCCCCAATTGAAAACCGCGCCGCCGCTGTTGGCTGTATTGCCGCTGAACTCGCTCCCGTCGACTGTGACCGTCCCCACGCTGGCAATCGCGCCGCCAAACTGCGAACCGTTGCCGCTGAATTGGCTATCCGTTACATTGAGCGCGCCAAGATTGCAAATCGCGCCGCCCGCCGTATAGTCGCTGTCTTCCCAGTCAATGCAGACCCGCGCGTCTTCGGTCGCGCTTCCGTCGCGCATCGTCAGATTCGATATGCTCAAATCGCCGCCCTCCGCCACATAGAAGATGCGAAAGCGCTGATCGCCACTTATCGCGTGTCCGCCGCCCTCAATGGCAATTGCGGATTCGATCACCGGCAACTCGGCCGATAACGCGATGTCGCCCGCAAGCTCAATGCGGTCCTCGCCATCGCCCGCGGCGCAACCGCCGATAGCGCGATCCCCATTGGCCGACTCGATGGCCTGCGCCAGCGCGCAGTCGCCTTCGACGCTGATCCTGGCAGCGCTGACCGGCGAAACCTGCCAGCCAATCCATATCAGCAAAATCACAGCAAACGCTCGAAATCTTGGCGCGTCGTCCAAAACCCATTGACCTACTCTGGCAAGCATCATCCTTACAACTCCGGGAGATTAACCTGTCCGTATTGATGAAGCCTAACATGAAATAGCCGTAGTTCAAATCGCGCCCGCCGCGTTTGGCGCGGTTGTCCGGCCAGTCTCGGTGTACAATAGGCGCATTCGGGCGAATCCGAAGGAGACAAAGCCATGACCTCATTCACGCGCCAGGAAGCGCTGGACTACCACCGCCGCGGCCGACCCGGCAAAATCCAGATCGCGCCGACCAAGCCGCTCGACAGCCAGCTGCACCTGTCGCTGGCTTACTCGCCGGGCGTGGCCGAAGCTGTGCTCGAGATCGACCGCGACCCGCTGACCGTCTTCGAGATGACCGCCCGCGCCAACCTGGTCGCCGTCATCTCCAACGGCAGCGCCATCCTGGGCCTGGGCGATCGCGGCCCGCTGGCCTCAAAGCCGGTCATGGAAGGCAAGGGCGTGCTCTTCAAGAAGTTCGCCGATGTCGATGTCTTCGACATCGAGATCACCTCGCAAAGCGCCGACGAGATCATCGTCGTCTGTAAAGCGCTGGCGCCAACTTTCGGCGGCATCAACCTCGAAGATATCAAAGCGCCCGAATGCTTCGAAATCGAGCAGCGCCTCATTGAAGAGCTCGACATTCCCGTCTTCCACGACGACCAGCACGGCACC
>CAZWCV010000045.1:0-26380 GCA_964632725.1 uncultured Anaerolineaceae bacterium | reverse complement strand
TACAACTCCCCGAACCAGGCGGTCTCGATAATCACGCGCTCGACCAGCACCTGCTCCGTGCGCAGTCCCAGCTGCAGCTCTTTCAGCTTGCCCACCAGCTCCTCGCCGTCGATCAGGCGAATCTCGGGCGCGCGGTCGCTGGCCGCCTTCAGCACCGCTTCCTGCGTGAACTTGCCGGTGGTGATCAGCAAGCCCTTGTCCGCCCGCCCCACCATCACGCCGCGCCGAAAATCATCCACCTCGGCCGAGCTGATACGCTTGCCGCCGCGGATGCAGCGGAAGGACACCCGGAACGACAGGAAGCCGCCGCCGCCGAAGACGCCCGTGCCCTCTATCGTGTCGTTGGCGTGGCCGACATCAATATCGCTGACGCCGTCTTTGG
Source organism: uncultured Anaerolineaceae bacterium (assembly GCA_964632725.1). GTDB lineage: Bacteria > Chloroflexota > Anaerolineae > Aggregatilineales > Phototrophicaceae > UBA6055. The sequence continues at coordinate 25,998 of CAZWCV010000045.1, read as the reverse complement.
CCAGCAGCTGCAAGATCAGCCGCTCGAAGGCGTCGGTCGGCAGCTGCTCCAGCATATCGGTCAATTCGTCGCGCCAACGCAGCAAGCTATCGACCAATTCCTGCGCGTCCACGGGCGTATCGCTGGAAGGCGCTCCCGCGTCCGCCGGCGCTGCGTCTTCAGTTTTTATGAGTTCGTCATGACTCATGAGTTTCCATCCTTGTCACTTATGATGCGGGTCGTGGTCGTTCGCTGGCGAGGCTGGCCACCAGCAGGTCGAGCGCCAGCCGCGGCTGGATGCGGCCGGTTTTCATATCCTGATCGTATTGCTGCAAGCGCTTGAGTATGAAATCCAGCTGCTCGATGCGGAAGCGGCGCGCCTGCCGCGGCAGTTTGCCGGCGACGAAGGGGTGGACGCCCAGGGCTTTGGCGATGGCGGGCGCCTGAGAGCCCCCGCCCTGCGCGATGTGGTCGCGCGTCATCAGCAGCAGGCGGAATTGGCGCACGATCAGCGCGAATAGGCGGAAGCCGGGGTCTTTGGGATCGTCATGCAGCGACTGCTGGATCAACTCCAGGGCGCGCGCGCCGTTGCCGTTGGCCAACGCGTCCACCATTTCGAAGACAATGTCTTCGGGCACGAAGGGCGTCAGCGCAGCCACATCATCTTCGCAGATCGGCCGCTGGCCGTTGACATACGAGGCCAGCTTGCACAGCTCATTATCGGCGCGCAGCAGGTCGTCGCTGACCACCGAGGCGATGGCGGCGGCCGCGCCCGGCGTGATCTCGGCCGCGTATTCGCTTTTGGCCCGCTCGCTGATCCAGCGCGACAGATTCTGCGGCTTGGCGAAGGTGTGGATATAGCCATTGTCCAGCTTTTGCGCGGCTTTGAGCAGGCGATTCTTTTCGCTTAGTTGGCCGTCTTCCACCAGCACCAGGCGGGCATGATCCGGCAAGTTGGGCAACGCGGCGATCAGGCGGTCGGTCGCTGTCTTGCCCGCCTGGCCGGCGCCGCGGCGGGTGATATGGCTGATCAAACCGCGCGCGATCACCAGACGTTTGTCGGCCAGAAAGGGCATCGACTTGACCGCCGCCAGCACTTCCGGCACGGGGGTCGTCGCGCCGTCAAACTCGCTGCGGTTAAGGTCGCCATCGTCGCCTAGCGCCGCCTTCATGCGCGCCAGCGCCTCATCGCGGCTGATGCTGTCATCGCCGTGAAAGATGTAAAATTGCGGCGCGCTGGTCATCAGTCAGCCTTGGGCTGGCCCGGCGCCGTCGCGATGCGATGCAGGGTCAAGTGCTGGCCCGAAAGCGGCAGATGCTTGACCTCGCGCGTGACGCTGACCAGCTGCAAATCGCCGATATCGCCCTCGGTGGTGAAGTAGCGCTGCAAGTTCGCGCCCAGAGCCGGCGAGCACAGAATCACCGCCATCATCAGCAACATCATGGTCGGGAAACGCTGCCAGGCGCTGCGCCTGCCGCGGCCGGCGAAACCGAGGAAGGCGAGCGTCGTCGCCAGCAAGCCGGCCGCGGCCAGGTTGGTGCCGCAATTGGGATGGACCGCCAGTCCGCGCTCGCCCGCCTTGAGGCGTTGCAGCGCTTCTTGCACGGCGCTCTCGACTTGGTCAGTGGGCACATCGCCGACCAGCACGAAGCCGCCAGCGCTGCTGCGCCCGGACAGCTGGTAGCGCCGGCGATTCAGGATATGAATGGTGGCGTGCTCCAGGCCATGGTTGCGGCGCACGCTCAGAATCGCGGGATGCGTGAGCAGCGGCGCGGCTTGCTGCGCCAGTTGTTCCAGTGGCGACATGGCGGTCTCTTCCTTCGGTAAATACATCCCTTAAGGTATCACAAAGGCGGGGCGCTTGCGAGCGGCGACCATAAGCGGCGCGCATTGGTGAACGGAAACGGGCGACCAGATTGGTCGCCCCTGCACAGGTCGCAATTTGTAGGGGCGGCATATCATGCCGCCCGTCGGTGGCCGGGCGCGGGCGACGGGGTAGGCGAGCTTCGCTGTGCTATAATGCGCGCATGACAGCCAGGCAGAAGCCCCCCAATCCCTTGCTGCGGCTGGGCGGACACATAAAAACCGGGCCGCGCGCCATCGCCCTGCGCTGGGCCGACGTACTGCACCGCCGCGTCATCGGCTCGCCTATCTGGGCGCTGAGCGCGGTCAGCCCCAATCTGCTGCTGGGCGGGCAGCACTACTATAGGCGCGGCTACCAGCGCATGGTTGATTACGGCATCACGGCCGTCGTCAACATGCGCGAGCGGCACAGCGATGTCGACGCGGGCATCGCCGGCCAGCGCCACTTGCAGCTGGCGACGGTCGATAATACGCCGCCCAGCGTGGACGACTTGCGGCGCGGCGTCGAATTTATCGGCGCGGAGATCAAGCGCGGCGGCAAAGTCTACGTGCATTGCGCCGTCGGTTGTGGACGCGCGCCCACCATGACGGCCGCGTACCTGGTCTCAACCGGGCTCAAGCCGGAAGCGGCGCTGCGGCGAATCCGGGATGTTCGCCCCTTCATCAATCCGACGCGCAGCCAGAAGCGCGTCCTGGCGGAATTCGCCGAACATTGGGCGGAGCGCGGCGCGTCAAGCCCATGCCACGGCTGATAATCACCGCGGATGACTGCGGGCTTTCCGAGGGCATCAACCGGTCGATCTACGACTTGCACCGGCAGGGCTATATCACCGCCGCCAGCGTGATGACCAACTTCCCAGCGCACAGCCACGCGCTGGACCTGCTGCGCGACTGCCCGCAGCTTGACCTGGGCATTCATTTGGCCCTGACCGACGGCCATCCGGTCACCGGCTTCGGACGCCACCACCCGCATTTGCTCAACGAGGACTTCAGCTTCCGCAGCAATATCAGCTTGTACATACGCTCGCATTTTTTCAGCGCCGAAGCGGTCGACTGGATTGAGCAGGAACTGGACGCGCAGATGCGCCGCTTCACCGATGTGGGTTTGCGGCCGCAGCATATTTCGTCGCACCACCATTTTCACGCCATCCCGCTGCTGCGCCGCATCGTGCATGCGCTGGCCGAGCGCTACGAGGTGGACTGGGTGCGCGGCCATGACTTTCGCGCCAGCTTGTCGCCGCGCAACCCGCTTCAGCGCGCCCAGCGCAAAAGCGAGAACTGCGCCTTCGCCATGCCGGAATACATGACGGCGATACAAAGCCACGTCTCGCGCCCGCTGGAAGCATTCTGCGCGCGCATCGCCGGCATGGAGGGCACAGTCGAGATCATCGCGCATCCCTCGCCGCCGCGCGATCCCGATTTTCCCAGCGACATGCACTACGGGCCGCGCCAGCGTTACATCGAGACGCAATACCTGATGCGCGCGGTCGACCGCCTGCGCGAGCTGGGCATCGCCACTTGAGCCAGCTAGCGCCCTGCCCTACAATGGCGCTTCGGCAGCGGGGCGACAGGCAAAATTGAAATCTCTGTGCCCTCTGTGATCTCTGTGGTGAAAAAACTGTGACCTGTTCGCTAAGGGCGCAATTGGCATGATCAGCGAAAAGACCATCAGCACCCTGGAGCTGCACAAGATTCTGCAGGATCTGTCGACCTACACCACCTTCGGCGCCGGCGAAGAATTCGCCATCGAGCTATATCCCTCGACCGAGCTGGAAGAGGTGCAGCTCTGGCAGCGCGAGACGGCCGAGGCGGTCGCCCTGCTGGAAGAAAGCTCCAACATCAGTCTGCGCGGCGCGCGCGATGTGCGCGACCCGGTGGTCAAGTCGCTGCGCGGCGTCATCGTCGAGCCCAGCACCCTGCTCGACATCCGCTATACCCTGCGGCGCGGCACGTCCCTGAAGCGCACACTCGGGCGCATGAAAGCCTCATTTCCCCTGCTATCCGACCTGGCCAACGAAATTGAGGACTGCGCCGAATTGCAGCGCTCGATTGAAAAGACGGTCGATGACAACGCCGAGATCAAGGACACCGCCAGCGCCCGCCTGGCCATCATCCGGCGCGACCTCAAAGTCGCCTTCGACCGGCTGCAGAACAGGCTGAATCGCATAGTCGCCAGCAAAGCCAACCAGGACAAACTGCAGGAAGCCATCGTCACCATGCGGCACGGGCGTTACGTCATCCCGCTGAAAGCCGAGCACAAAGGCAAAATCAAAGGCATCATGCACGACTCGTCAGCCTCCGGCGCCACCATCTTCATCGAGCCGCTGGAGACGGTCGAGCTCAACAATAAATGGCGCGAGCTGCAGGTGGCCGAGGAGAAAGAGATCCGCCGCATCCTGGCGGATCTGACCGACGAAGTCGCCGGCGAGAGCGAGCGCATCGTGCGCACGGTGCAGCTGCTGGGCTACCTCGATCTCACTTTCGCCAAAGCCCGCTACGCCCTGGAGCGCCGCTGCATTCAGCCGCGCATGTCCGCTATCCGCCCCGGGCCAGCTGTGGCGGCGCATCCCGGCTCGGTCATCACGCTAAAAGCCGCGCGCCACCCCCTGCTCGAAAGCACGGGCAAAGTCGTGCCGCTGGACCTGCACTTTGACGACGACAGCTGGGTCATGGTGGTGACCGGGCCCAACACCGGCGGCAAAACCGTCGCGCTAAAGACCGTCGGTTTGATCGCGCTGATGGCGCAATGCGGCTTGCATATCCCGGCCGACGAAGCCGAGCTGTCGGTGTTTCAGGGCGTCTTCGCTGACATCGGCGACGAGCAGAGCATAGAGCAGTCGCTGTCCACTTTCTCATCGCACATGACTAATATCATCGACATCCTGGCGCAAGCCGACAGCCGCTCGCTGGTGATACTGGACGAAGTCGGCGCCGGCACCGACCCGACCGAAGGCTCGGCCCTGGCGCGCGCGCTGCTCAACAATTTCAAGAATCGCGGCGTGACGACCATGGTCACCACCCACCACCCCGAGCTGAAAGTCTATGGCGTGGAGACGCCCGGCGTGCGCAACGCCAGCGTCGAATTTGACCTGGAGACCTTGCAGCCCACCTACCGCCTGATCGTGGGCTTGCCTGGCCGCTCCAACGCGCTGGCTATCGCCGAACGCCTTGGGCTGGACGCGGCGATCGTGGCCGACGCGCGCGGCATGGTCGCGACTGAAGACCTGGCCGCCGATGACTTGCTGGACGAGATTCAGCGCACCCGCGCCGAAACGCGCCTGCAGCACGAGGAGACTGTCTATCTGCGCGAGCAGCTGACGGCGCAGCGCGATGACTTGCAAGCGCGGCTGGACAATATCGAAGACGAACGCCGCGACGTCATCCGCGCCGCCCGCCGCCACGCCAAAGAAGACCTGGCCGATTTTAACCGGCAGCTGCGCAAGATGCGCAACGAGCTGCGCTCTGCCGGCATGCCCGCGGAGACACTGAACGCGCTGAAAGCCGCCGCCGAGAAGATGGCCAGCTGGACCAACGCGCCGCTCGACGATGCCGAGCAGGTGCAGCCCCTGGACGATGTCGACTGGCTGCCGCGCATCGGCGACACCGTCTTCCTCGACACGCTGAACGCGGAAGGCGTCATCGCTGAGCTGGACGAGAAAGAAGCGCAGGTGCAGGTCGGCTCTCTGCGGGTGCGCGCCAAATACAGCGACATGCGCCGCCGCAACCGCAGCGAAAGACGCGCCGCCGAGCGCGGACATGTGCGCCAGTACGAGCCGTCGGACCTGCCGCCGCCGCAAACCAAGTCGCCGGGCATGGAGCTAGACATCCGCGGGCAACGCGTCGACGACGCGCTCGAAATCCTCGACCGCTACATCAACGCGGCCTACAACTCGGGGCTGCCCTTCGGCCGCATCGTGCATGGCAAGGGCACCGGGCGCCTGCGGCAGGCGGTGCGCATGTACCTGAAAGATCACGCGCTGGTGAGCAAGGTCACGCAAGGCCTGCAGAACGAAGGCGGCGCCGGCGTCACCGTGATTCACATGGTGCCGATTACGTGAGGCGCGCTTTTTCTACCCCACCCCCAGCCCCTATCCCGCCATCTCTATGGCGGGCATCCGAAGCATCAGGGAGGGGAGCTAACTGCAAGCGAAGACAGCGGTTTAGGTAGAAAATTACAGCGAGGAATAAACCTGACAGGAACAATACAGCACGGATTGCGCACGACAATGCCCGTACCAATCAATGTAGGTAGGGGCGAGCCGACAAGATGACCGAAAACCGCTATCAGATGTTCACCGAGCGCTACGCCAAGGGCGATATGCCCTGGGACAGCGGCATCACGCCGCCGGAGATTGTCGACATCATGGCGGAGCGGCCGGCCGGCGCCGCGCTGGATTTGGGCTGCGGCACGGGCACGGTCATGCGCGATCTGCTGTTGAACGGCTGGCGCGCCGACGGCGTCGACTTTGTGCAGCGCGCCATTGAGCTGGCCGACGACAAGCTGGCGGATTTCCCGCCTGACTCCTTCCGACTGGTCCGCGGGGATGTCAGCCGCCTCGGCAGCTTGCCGGCATTGCGGCCGCCCTACGATCTAATCATCGATATCGGCTGCGGGCACAGCATTGACAAAGCCGACAACGCCGCTTACGCGCGCGGCATCGCGGAGCGGCTGAAGCCGGGCGGCGACTTCATGCTCTACGCCAGCCACCCGCGGCCCGATTCGAACGTGGGCTGGACGCCGAATCAAGTCGAGCGGCTGTTTGGCTCTTCGCTCGAACTCTACTGGGAGCAGCGCGGCGACGATGTGGCCATTGGCGCGCCCTCGAGCTGGTATCGCTGGCGGAAACCGCCGCATCCAGCCGGGAGAGAGTCGTGAGCCGGCGACACTGGTTTTTGGCCGCACTCATGACAATCGCCATCGGTGGCGTGGGCTACATCGTCGGCAGTTTCCTGCAGGCGCCGGACGACGTCCTGGCCGCCATTCGCCGACCGACGCCGCAGGCGCAAGCTGCGCCAATTCCCGTTTCACCCTTGAGCGGCAGTGAAATCGTGGATTCAAATGTCACGCTGACCTGGTCCTGGCCGCCCGGTCTGGCCGACAACCAGGTTTACGCGCTGCGAGTCTGGGCGCAGGACCGCCCGCCGCACGAAGTGTGGACATCGGAAAGCCGGGCGCCGGTCGCCGAGATCATCGACAGCTTCAGCCTGGATTTTGGCAAGTTTTACTGGCAGGTCGGCGTCCTCAGCCTTAGCGCCGAAGGTCGCTACCAAGCGATGGGCAGCGATTGGAGCGAAGTGGTTGAGTTGCAGCGCCTGCGCCGGGCGCGTATTCCGACCAAGCCTTACGCCGAGATGTCGCCAACGGCCCGGCATTTTCACGACCTTGACTTGAGCGCGTCGCAATTGATTGACGCCACGCACCTCTTTATCCACGAGAACAGCCAGACCAACGAGCAGCTCCCTTATTCGCCCGACTACAGCGACGCCGTCGATCTCATGTACGCCCACTCTCAAGGCGAGACGGCGGAAATGCCGCGCCTGCTCTGCGACGGGCGCTCCACCGCGCTATTGACCATTCTCAAAGAGCTGGGCATCGAGAGTCGGCTGATCTTCTTGTACAAATCCGGCACGGGCTGGATATCGCAGCATACCGTATTGGAAGTCTTTAATCCGGACAATCAATTCTGGCAGATTCATGATGTGGCGGGCGATTTCTATGTCGTGCACGAAGCGACCGGCATCCGCGTCAATGCCGAGAGCATTTTGTTTGACAGCCACGACAATCTGGTCGGCTGTCCGGTCGCTGGCGGGCCTCGCAGCGCGGAAGAAGCGGCGGACGCCATCGCGTATTTTGAAGCCCTGCGCTACGGCCATACCTTCGAGGTCTGGGTCAACCCCGACCGCTTTGACCTTTCCGAGCGATTTGGCGGGCAGGACGACAAGAACCTGGCGGAATTCATCGGCAAGGGCGAGCCGCAGCGGGTATCATTCAGGCTGGATAGCTGGCTGGAGCGGCAGTGACCGCGATTGAGTCAAGAAGTTCCGACATATTCCCCCGCGAGAAGTGGTTCTGGCTGGGGCTGGCGCTGCTGCTGTTGTTGGCGGGCTGGCTGTATCTGCGCGGCTATGACGTGAGCCTGCCATATATCGACCAGGTCGACGAACCCAATCACCTTCTGTCGGCGCAGCATCTCATTGATGAAGGCAGCGCGCGCAACCCCCTTTGGTACGACGCCTATCCGCCTGGCATGTATCGGCTGCATTATGTCTTGCTAAAGCACTTGAAGCCTCCCGAACTTCACTTTACGGCGGTTCTCCCGGTCGTACGGCTCATAACGATTGCCGTATGGATGCTGTCCTTTGTCCTCATGGCCTTGATTGGATACCAGATGTCACATCCCGTCACGGGATTGCTGGCGGCGGCGATATATCTCGTCAATCCCTGGATTGTTGAGCGGGGACGCTTTGCCTTGCCAGATGGCTACGTCACGTTTTTCACCTTGCTGGCTTTGTGGCTGGCCCTGACAAGTTTCCTGAAGAAACGCCGCAGCTTCAGCACCGCGGCGGTATACAACATCATGTTGGCGATTGTCTTCAAGACTCAGGCGATATTTGTTGCGCCCCTGATAGTGTTCCTGCCTCTGCTTGATCTGCATAAGTCCGCGTCACCGGAGCTTCGCCGCGGCGCGATGGAGCAGGCTTTCTGGAACTGCGTCCGATTCGCCTTTTTTGTATTCTGGCTGTTGTTCATTTATCGAACTTTGGAAGCCGACAATGTGCCAAACTGGGTTGCTCCTTCAGAGTCTTTTGCAAGTTCGATTGCCGTCAATTTACTGGCGCATCTACAGCTCACGCTTAACCAATTCCAGACCAACGCCGGCTGGATAGCGACCGCATTGTGCGGCCTGCTGCTTTGGCGCTACCGACGCGAAACCTCGCCCGCTGCAATCCTGACCATTGCGCTGTCAGCGCTGGCGCTAGTCTTTGGCGCGAGTCTGTTTGGCAGGCAGTCGCTGCGTCAGTTCTTTACGCTTGGCGCGCTTCTAGCCCTACTTTACGCCGCCGGCTTGAGCGGGCTGATACTTGCGCTGGAAGAAGCTATTGACCTGCTGAAGCATCCGCGACTGCCCAAATCATTCGTATACGCGCGCGCGTTGCTGCCGGCGGGCGTGGTCGCAGCCCTGCTTGCCCTCAGCCTCATCCCCTCTTACCGCGAATCGGATGCGCTAGTCCATAACTTCACGCTGCATGACCGCCGCAACGATCTCATGCGCTATATGGACACATCTGTACCGCCGGGAAAATACATTGCCAACTATGACAACCACAAGACCTTCAACCGCGCCTGGGGCGGGTACACTGGCGTACACGACTACCCTCTCTCGCGCTGGGTCAATGATATTGCCGAATTGTCGATAGACGAGCTGCGCGATTATGACGCCGTCTACGCCATCGTACCTTATTCAGACGACCCCGATGCCTATTTCCCCGGCGATACCGTCCGCCTCAAGAGCTACCCTCCCGATTCCAGCTTCCGCGGACCCGACATGGTCGTCCTGCGCCTGTACCCGATGGGGCATTCTCACGGCGGGCGCCTGGGACCGATTCGGCTGGTGGGCTATGACATCAGCGCCACGACGCTACAAGCCGGCGAGCAGCTGGTATTCCGCCACTTCTGGCAAGCTGAGACGCCGACTGACTCGCCCCACCACGTCTACAACCACCTGCTGGACGAAACCGGCGCGATCGTCGCTCAGGCCGACTACGTACCCCTGTGGGACAGTCGCCGCGACAGCACCACCTGGGACGACCCCGACGAGATCATGCTGGGCCGCGAATTCACATTGCCTCTTCCCGCTGACTTGCCGGCCGGCTCGTACCAGTTGATTAGCGGTCTGTACGATCCGGAGACCTGGCAGCGCTTGAGGGCGCCCGACGGGAGCGACGGCCTCGTCATTGCGCCGATAGTCATCGCGACGCCCGCCCCTTAGCATTCGCAGCGCCGCAATTGCCGCCTCGCCACCGCGTCGCCCGGCGCGAATCCGCCTATAATGAAGGCGCAATCTCGACAAATCGCCCGGGGACGACATGCGCCGATTCGCCAAGGTCTGCTTCTGCTGTTGCCTGTGCTTGCTCGGCTGGCTCGCTCTTAGCGGCTGCCGCCAGAACGAAGCGCTGTCCGAAGCGTCCGCGGAAGCCATCCCAAGCGCGCGGCCCAATCCGGGCGCAGACGGCCAGCTGGAAGCCGCCGGCAAGGTCGCGCGTCAATTTCTCGACGCCTGGCGGCAGGGCGACTTTCGCGCCATGCACGACCTGCTCAGCTTCCGCAATCGAGAACTGACGCCCTTCGACGAATTCCGCGCGCTCTATCAGCATGCGCAGCGCACCATGGCGCTGGAGGCGCTTGCGTACCGGCCGCAAAGCCTCACCAGCCAGGACCGCATACTGAGCCTGCAATACGAGATGACATTTCACTCGCGCATTCTGGGCGCCTTCACGGATGCGGACCGGCTGCTGCACCTGGCTTTTGACCCGCAAGCGAACGACTGGCGCATCGCCTGGTCGCCCGCCGACATCTTTGCCGAGATGGGCCGGGGCGCGCGCCTCATCTTTGAAGAACAGATCCCCAGCCGCGCCAATATTTACGACCGCCACGGCCGGATCCTGGCCGACCAGAATGGCCGCGTCGTGCGCGTCCTGGTTGATAACCGGCGCGTTCCCAACCGAGAGGCCTGTTTCCGTTCGCTTTCGCAAGCCCTGGGCCGGTCAGTCGAGTTCTTCGTCGACCTCTTCGATGTCCGCTCCGGCCCGGACTGGATCGTCGACGCCGGCATCCTGGAGGAGACGCCCTATATCGAAACCAGCGACCGGCTGCGGGCCGATTGCGGCGCGGATTTCCAGCAGCAGGCGACGCGCCGCTACGCCGACGGCGCCCTGTTGCCGCATGTAATCGGCCATGTGGGGTATCCGGACGCGGATCAGATTGCCGACCTGGAAGCCATCGGCTTCAACGCCGAGACCATCATTGGCAAGGCCGGCGTCGAAGCCAGCATGAATGACATCCTGGGCGGGCGCCCCGGCGGGCGGCTTTCGCTCGTGGGCGCGGATGGCCGGCGCCTGCGTGTGCTGGCCGAAGTCCGCTCCCGGATACCCGAGAGCATCTGGCTGACCATCGACGCGGATTTGCAGCGCGCGGTTCTTGGCTTGACGGGCGCGCTGTATGAGGACGCCGATCTGGCGGAGGGCTCTGACGGCGCGGCTGTTGTCGTCATGGATGTGACCAAAGGCGAGATCCTGGCCCTGGCCAGCCTGCCAACCTACGACGCCAACATCTTCAATCCCTACCCAATCATCGGCCGGGCAGCCGCGACCACCGGCTTGAGCGAGTTATTCAAAGACGAACGCAACCCGCAGCTTAACCGCGTCTCTCAAGGCGCTTACGTGACCGGCTCGGTGATGAAGGGGCTGACCGCCGTCGCCGCGCTGGATAGTGGAATCTACGATGAAGAGACCCGCTACCATTGTGTGGGCAGCTGGGCTTACGGCGCGGATGTCCGCTACGACTGGCTGGCCGGCGGTCACGGCCTGTTGTCGGTGCAGGGCGGCATCACCAACAGCTGCAATCCCTTCTTCTACGAAGCCGGCTTCCGATTAAATGCTCTTGACCCCTGGGCGCTGCCGACCTATGCGCTGCTGCTGGGCCTGGGTCAGCCAACCGGCATCAACCAGATCCCCGAAGCAGCCGGCAATGTGCCGACGCCGGACAATGTCGAACAGACCACCGGCCTGCCCTGGTCTTACTCGCACGCCGTCAACCTGTCCATCGGCCAGGGCGAAGTGCAAGCGTCCCCGCTGCAGATGGCGCGTCTCTACGCCGCCATAGCCAACGGCGGTTATCTGCTGAGACCGCAACTGGTGCGCGAGCGCGGCATCCTCGATCAACGCAGCCCGGTCGCCCGGCGCGATGTCATGCGCGAGACCGGCGTCGACCCGCAAAATCTCGACATCATCCGCCGCGGCCTGTGCGATGTCACCGCCAGCTACAGCGGCACCGCGGCGCATCAATTTCGCGGCTCGCCACTGCTGGATGTGGGCGTCTGCGGCAAGACCGGCACGGCGCAGGTTCCCGGCGAGGGCGAGTTGCCGCACAGCTGGTTCATCGCCTACGCGCCGGCCAAAGCGCCTCAGATCGTCATCGCGACCGTCGTGGAAAACGCCGGCGAGGGATCGTCCGTCGCCGCGCCGCTGACGCGCGATATTCTGGAGTACTACTACTTTGGTTCGGCCTAGCGGCCAAGGGCCAGGGCCGGGATTGGAGATTTCCAACAGCGCGTCCGACAGGTCAATCAGATTTGAGGAGCTAATGCTGGAGCGATGCGAAGAACTTTGGACGTCGATTGCAACTGGGCGTCGAATCTGTCGTAAAACATCTAGGATCAATGATTGCTGATGATTAAGCAGGTCGTGTCACGAGAAAGCCAAGAATTGCCGTCATGAGCAATAAAGCCGCGACAATTAGAGCAGTCTGATTATTGATTTTGGATTCAAGATCGGCCTTGGTAGCCAAGTATTTTAGGGCGGTTTCCAATGCGGTGATCCGCTCCTTATCCGTGAGCGTATTTGGATTTGCAGACATTTTGCTCCTCGCGTTGGATTAGTCGCTAATTTGTCGCCACAAGTTACCGCATAACAATTTGTTACCATATTTTAGCAAGAATTCCAATTGATGTGTTGTACCGTCCAAACTAGAGTCTTCATTCATGGAAGGCAACATCGGTTCAGGCCTCGTCGTATTCTCGCAGTTTACGTTCGCCAGCAGCGGAAATAGCCAGAAACCTACAACAGATGCGAATCTCCTATCAACCAACGACCACATATTGCGCGCCAAGAATCACCAGCTCAACAGCCAGCAGGCGCAGGAAGTAGCGGCGGGTGCCGAGTTTGGCCGACCCTTTGAAAAGCCGGTCCAGGCTGTAGATGATCACGCCCAGCGCAAGCATGCCGCCAAAGATCAGCCAGAGATTGCGCACCGTGACCAGGGCATACTTGCCACGCACAGCATCGGCGGCCCCACTCGCGATCGCGCCCGCCGCCAGCGTCAAGACGATTTCCAGCGTGGCGAACAGAGCCACCACAACCAGGAGCAGCGCCGGAATCGCCAAGCCGACGGTTGTCAGCCGATTCATCGCCAAGCGACTGTCGCTGGTTTTGTCCAAGTCACGCGCCCTCCGGCTTCGCCAAAGACATGGGAACCCAATAGTAGCGCAGACTGCGCAACGCGCACAGGGCGGCGGCATGCCCGGGACTGCGCGGCCCGCTGATCGTCGGAGAATCCTGACGCTGATTGCGGCAGACATCCGCTTGAAATAACAGCGCCCTTTCGCTAGAATTGTGACAAATTGAACAAACGCCCTGCCGGACGCTTTATCGTAGCTCGCGCGTGACGCGGGAACAGAAGCATCCGTCTGCATTTGCAGGACAATGACCAGGTTGCGGCTGTGAAACGCAGGTGGTAATCCAGTATGGAAAATAACCGCTCCAACATCCCGTCGATTAGCCCGGCCGCCGTGGTGGTCGCCGCCGTTTTTCTGCTGGTGAGCGTCATCGGCATCAACTGGTTCACGACCTTTGTGCCGCGCGTTTTGCCGGCGCAAGCCTCGGCGGAGTCAAAGAGCGTCGACGAACTATTCTACATTCTGGTCATCATTGGCGGCGTGGTCTTTTTCCTGATCCAGGGCATGCTGCTGATCTCGGTCATATTCTTCCGCGCCCGCGATGACGACCGCGGCGATGGACCAACCTACCACGGCAATCCCCTGCTTGAGCTCATCTGGACGATCATCCCCTCATTGGTGGTGGTTTACCTGGCAGTGATCAGCTTCAACGTCTGGAATCAGAACTCCGAGCCCAAAGCGGCCGTCAATATGATCAACGGCGAAGAGACCGTCATCCGGGTCACGGGCGCGCGTTACGCCTGGACGCATCTTTACGAGACCAGCCGGCTGAACCCTGAAGGCGAGCCCATCGTCATCAACAGCGGCGACAAGCTGCACACTTATATCGGGCAGAATGTGGATCTGGAATTGCGCACGCAGGATGTCATCCATTCCTACTGGGCGCCGGCCATGCGCGTCAAGCAGGACCTGCTGCCGGGCGATCCCGACGCCGGCGGCCGCCCCACCGAGATTCGCTTTACGCCGGTGCGCGTCGACGGCGTCGAATACCCGGCCGAGTACCCGATTGTCTGCGCCGAACTCTGCGGGGACGGCCACGGCCGGATGCGCGGCACAATCATCGTCTACGAAGACGAAGCGCAATTCCTTGACCAATTCTACGAGCCAGCCATCCACGCCATCCTCAATCCGCCAGCCGACCCGGTCTTGCGCGGCGAGATCGTCATTCAAGAGTACATCTGCAACAGTTGCCACACGCTCGACAGCCTGGGCTGGAGCAGCCGCACCGGCCCCTCGATGAACGGCATCGCCGACCGCGCAGGCGAGCGCGTGGCCGGGCAATCCGCGGAAGAGTATATCGCCACATCGGTATGGAACGCGCAGGCCTTCGTCGTGCCGGGCTATACCGAACAGATGGCCTCTTTCGGCCCCGACCAGACCGACGCCAACAAGATGAGCGCCGAGCAACTCTACGCTATCGTCGCTTACCTCTGCACCCAAGGCGAGCAATCCGACTGCGACAACGAGAACAACACTGTCGCCATTCCGGAAGCGATATCGACCGCCTTCGGCCTGGAGGTTGATATCAGCTTTGGCCAGGGCGACAGCGAGGCGGAAGCAGCGCCCGGCGAGGAGTAGCCGGTCGCCGGCTTTAGGGGGAGACCCGCATGATTACCAGGCTGATGGGCATCTCCGGCAATGTGGATGTCGAAAAGTTGACCCAGGATTACGACAAGCTGCTAGCGCCGGAAGAAGCTGTCCACGCCGGCTTCCAGGTGGTGCGAGACTTGCTCATCTTCACCAGCAAGCGCATTCTCATGATCGACGTGCAGGGCATCACCGGGCGCAAACGCGAATACCTGTCCATTCCTTATGACAAGATCACCAAATTCAGCATCGAATCGTCCGGCCACCTGGATCTGGAAGCTGATCTCAAAATCTGGGTCGGCAGCGACCTGACGCCAATCGAAAAGAAGTTCAATCGCAAGACGAATATCTACGATGTTCAGCGGATTTTGGCGACCTTTGTTTAATCGCCGGGAAATTGACAACGTAACCGCCCGCGGATAGCGGACGCGAAAGAGAAAAGGCGAAGATATGGCAACCATCGCCGTGCCCCTGGGGGCGCAAGCAGAGCAACATGAGGTTGAAGCGGTACGGCGCCCGGCGCTGAGCGAATACCTGCGCTGGAGCGTCGATCACAAGATCATCGGCGTGCAGTATGGCGTGGCGGCATTCATCTTCTTCATCGTTGGCGGCGCCATGGCCATGGGCATCCGCCTGGAATTGTGGACACCCGAACTGGACTTGATGGTGTCCGGCTCGGCTTACAACAGCCTCTTCACCATGCACGGCACCATCATGATTTTCCTGTTCATCATTCCCATGTGGGCCGCCTTCGGCAATTTCGTCGTGCCCTTGCAGCTGGGCGCCAAGGACATGGCTTTTCCCTGGCTGAACGCCTTCGCATTCTGGCTGATTCCGCCGGCGGCAATCGTCATTCTGCTTGGCTACTTCGTCACACCCGCCGAAGCCGGCTGGACGTCCTACCCGCCGCTGTCGACCTTGTTCAGCGGCGACGGGCAGACTCTCTGGGCGCTGGGCGCGCATCTGCTGGGCATCTCGTCGATCATGGGCTCGATCAATTTCATTGTGACCATCCTGAACATGCGGCCGCCGCAGATGACCATCTGGCGCATGCCGCTGCTCTGCTGGGCCGTCTTGGCGACCAGCATCATCGCCGTCATGGCCACGCCATTCCTGGCCGGCGCGCTGACCCTGCTGCTGCTGGATCGCGTGGCGGGCACGACCTTCTTCGACGCCTCCGGCGGCGGCGATGTGCTGCTGTGGCAGAACATCTTATGGTTCAACAGCCACCCTGCCGTCTACATAATTGTGCTGCAGGGCATTGGCGTATTTTCCGAGGTGCTGTCCATCCACTGCCGCAAGCCGGTCTTCGGTTATCGCATGGTCGGCTTGTCGAGCATGGGCATCGCCTTCGTCGGCTTCACCGTCTGGGCGCATCACATGTTCACCAGCTTGCAGCCGGAGCTGCGCATCCCTTTCATGATCACGACCATGATCATCGCCGTACCCACCGGCATCAAGATGTTCAGTTGGCTGGGCACGATTTGGGGCGGCAAGATGCGCTTCACCAGCGCCCTGTTATTCGCGCTGGGTTTCATGTCCATGTTTGTCATCGGCGGCATCACCGGCGTCATGCTGGCCGCCCTGCCCTTTGACATCCACGTGCACGACACCTACTTCGTCGTCAGCCACTTCCACTTTGTGCTCTTCGGCGGCAGCGTCTTCGCCATTTACGCCGCGCTTTATCACTGGTTCCCCAAGGTAACCGGGCGCATGATGAACGAAGGCCTGGGGCGGATTCACTTCGCCTTTACCTACTTTGGCTTCCTCTTCACCTTCTTCCCCATGCACATCGTTGGCATGTTGGGCATGCCGCGGCGGGTGGCGGTCTACGACCCCAACTTCACTGACTGGAACCAGGTCATCAGCTTCTCGGCCTTTGTGCTGGGCTTCTCCACTTTCATCGTGATTTACAACGTCATTCACTCGTATTTTCGCGGGCCGGTGGCCGGGGCCAATCCCTGGCGGGCTTTGACGCTGGAATGGGCCACGACCTCACCGCCGCCTGTGACCAATTTCGCCGATGATCCCATTCCCTTTGAAGATCCCTACGGCTATGGCACCGAGGCATCGGCGGCATATCTGGACGCGGTTGACGCCGCTTTCGACGGCCGCCGCCGGGCAGCGAACAACGACTAATGCAACTGGAAGGCGCGAGCCAGCCATGACCAGCTACGTCGATCGACAGGAGAAAGCCAAATTCGGCAGCGCCCGCGATGCCGAGATGCGCCTGAAAAACAACCGCCTGGGCATGACAATTTTCCAGGCCAGCTGGATCATGGTTTTCTTCGCGCTGATCGTGGTCAACTGGCAGCTGCGTTTCAGTTACGCGCAGTGGCCGCCGGCGGGCGTCGCGCCCTTTGACCCGCTGCTGCCGAGCGCCGCGACTCTGGCGCTGGTCTTGAGCGCGCTGCTGGCGCGGCAGGGCCGGCGGGGATTGCGCCTGGGCCGGCTGGGCGTCTTCGTGATGAGCTGGCGCCTGAGCATGGCGCTGGGCGTCGTCTTCATGGCGCTTATACTTTACGAATTTGCCGCCGTTTCAGAAGCGGCGCTGGCGACGCAATATGGCGTCACCATGCGCCTGATGACCGGCTTCCATGTAGCGCACGCCCTGGCGATTCTGGCGGTGCTGCTGCATGTGTATCGCAAGGCCGGCCGCGGCAGCTACAGTGGCGGCCCGCACGATTCCTGGCCGGTGGAAGGCACGGTGAAGCTCTGGTATTTCGTCACCGTCGCCTGGCTGCTGTTTTATGTGGTGCTGTATTGGATCCGCTGAGGGCGGAAATATAACTCTTCGTATATGGTATACTCGGCTCGCGCGAGGGCAAAGGGAGTAGCAGGACATGGATAAACCGGGACTCGGCCGGGCGATACCGGCGCTGATCGTGGGTTTTATCGCTTCGCTTGCCTTTGTCTACGCCTTGCGTACCTGGCAGGATATGGACCCGGTCTGGATGAGCGCGGACTCGAGCGAAGGCGCGCAAGTCGGGCTGGTTCTGGCGGCCTTCGTTTCCATGGCGACCTTCATGTGGGGCGTCGGCGCCTTCGACCCCAAGATGAGCGAGCACGGCGAACACAGCGATGAAGACCACGAAGAAGAGGCGCCCGAAAAAGAATTCGCCCTGCGCACCTCCGGCCACGTTTTCCGCGCCGGCAAATGGCTCTGGGATTTGGCCTGGGCGCTAATCAACGACTCGCCCAAACCCTGGCGCTTCCCCTATCAAAATGTCAGTTTCTTCCTGGTCAACTGGGTCGTGAATGTCATCTGGTTCATGATTTGGCTGGCGATTTTCCTGGGCTGGCGCGTCCTGCTAATCACGGTCGCCGGCTTGCCCGGGACTCTGGGCGCGCTGCTGATGACCGTCTCCTGTCTGTGGCAGACGATGGCCTTCTACGCCGGCCAGCTCTTCCTGGTGCTGACGATCGCAGTCGTCACCACGATTGTGCTTTTCACCTTCGCGCTGCTGCCGCACGGCTTTGGCTTGCGGGTGGCGACCGAGCCCAACGCCGACTTCTTCGCCAACGGCTTCGGCGATTTCATCATCCCGATTCAGGACATTCTGGGCCTGGTCTTGCCGCCGGACGACTTCGCCAATCAGACCATAGCCGGCACGAGCCAATTCACTGTGCTGCTCGGTTTCATTCTGGTCATCTTCGTCTCGCTGGCGCTGGCGGCCGGCGGCATAGCGGTATTCTTCTACCTGGCGCATCGCGGCGTGCGGGAAGTTAAAGAGATCGATCCGACCGATAGCCAGCGTACGCAGATCCTGCCCATACGCGAGGCGGGCAAGATCGCCGGCGGCGTGGTCAGCGTCATCCGCGCTATTCCGCGCGCCATTGGCTATCAAAAGTAAGGTGAGAGAGCAGACATGGCAGAAATGACAGCCGGCTCGCTGCATGCGGGGGCCGCCCACGACGACGATCACGGGCATATCAGCGAAGCAGAGCATAACGACAATATGAAGCTGGGCGTCTGGCTCTACCTGGCGTCCGAGATCGTCATCTTCTCGATTATGATCGTGGGCTACATCATCTTTCGCATCAACGAAAAAGACATCGTGGCGCAGGCGCATGACGAGCTCGGCGTGGCCCTCGTGACCGCCAATACTTTCGTCTTGCTGGCCAGCAGCTTCTTCATGGTGATGGGCCTGCGCGCCATGCAGCAGGGCAATCGCAACGGCATGCTGCGCTGGATCGGCCTGACCGCGCTCGGCGGCATCGTCTTCCTGGGCGGCCAATACATCGAATACAGCGAACTGGCTCATCTGGGCATCGCGCTCGGTTTTGACGACGCCTCGGCCTGGAGCACATTCGGCATGCGCTTCTACGCCCCGACTTTCTTCCACGGCGCGCACGTATTTGTGGGCGTGCTCTGGGCGCTGGAAGTGATGCGGCGCGGCGTCAAAGGGCGTTACGATAACAACCCCATCGGCATTGAGATGTTCGGGCTCTACTGGCACTTTGTCGATGTGGTCTGGATTATGCTGTTCACCTTGATTTATCTGGTTTAGGGAAGACGCGACATGGCTGAAGCGACCCAACACGACGGCGGACATCACAGTAATAGCGTGAGCTTGCTCGGGCGTGAAATCACCGTCGAAGGCGGCATATACACGGTCGTCTTTGGCGCCTTGGCCCTGCTGACGGTCATTGAAGTTGTCAGCGCCGAATATCTCAAGGGCGCCATCCACGACGCGCCCAGCGCCGAAGCGACCCTGCAAGCCATCAAGGCAGTGCTGCTGCTGGGCATCGCCATCATCAAGTCAAGCCTGGTGATCTGGTTCTACATGCACCTGCGGGAAGAGAAACCGCTGATCGCCATCGTCATCCTGCTGCCCCTGCTGGTCGCGACCCTCTCGATCATGTTCCTGCTGGCGATCCCGCCCCTCGGCTACAGCCTCTGAGCAACGCCTGCCCGACTCGCCCGCAACCGACACAGGCGCGAGTGTGTTATAATTGAGCGACAGTTCAAGCTACAGGCAGAACCAAAATGGCCATCCAAGAAAAGCTATACACGGTCGACGATCTGTGGGCGATGGAAAGCGATCCCGCCTTCGAGAATCGTTACTTTTATCTGATTGATGGAAGACTGTTCGAGGATGCGATGCCCGGCAGAACTCACGGACGCCTGGCTTTAAAAATCGGGCGCTACCTAGACGAATACGCAGAGACGCGTAACCTGGGCGAAGCAACTGTGGAGGTAGGATTCCACCCGCCCGAAACGCGTTTTACCGCTATGTTGCCCGATGTCGCCTTCCAACGATTTGAAAACCTGCCCGACCCACCTCCCGAAGGCTACGTGCCACGAATGCCCGACCTGGCGGTTGAAATCCAGTCGCCGACCGACTCGCGGCAGAAATTGCTCCGCAAAGCGCAGGCTTACCTGGAGAACGGCACGGCGCTCGTCTGGCTGGTTCAACCCAATAGGCGTGTCGTCGAAGTCTGTCGCCTGCGTGACGACGGCGGCATACAGTCTGATTTACTTGGCCCGGGCGACAAACTCAGCGGCGAAGACATCCTGCCCGGCTTTGAGCTTGACGTCAGCAGATTATTCGATGCCGTACGTCGGGGATGAGCCGTCTAGTCTGACGAACGGTCCCGTTTCCACGGCGTTTGGGACAAAGATTTTACCGGAGTTCAATTCACGATGATTCTCGAGAAGCAGTTGTATACCATTGATGACGTCTGGGAGATGGCGCAAGACCCGGACAATGAGAACATCTTCATTGAGCTAATTGACGGAGAGCTCATCACCATGACGCGACCGGGCAATACGCATGGACTGCTTGCTACGGATATCGCTCTTTATTTGAGGCTCTTCAATATGACGCACAAAATCGGCCAAGTAACGGTGGAATCGGGATATCATCCGCCGGGCTACCGCTATACTGTGCTCGGACCCGATGTCGCGTTCACGCGCTACGACAGAATGCCGGAACGGCAGACGGACAAATTCGTCCCCGTGATGCCGGACTTGGCCGTTGAGGTTCTATCGCCGAGCGGCACTATGACCGAGTTACGCGCGAAAGCCGAAGTGTATCTACTCAATGGCAGCTCTGTCGTTTGGCTGGTGCAACCCGAGAATATGGTAGTTGAGGTTTGTCGTCTAATTGATGGCACACAATTGCAGATCGAATCTGTTGAACACGACGGCAAGCTCAGCTGCGAAGACATCCTGCCCGGCTTTGAGCTGAATGTTAGCGATATTTTCGCGGTTCTGCGCTGACTTCCAATCAGACTTGATACTAGACTCCGGAGCCGCCCATGCCCGTTGACATCGTCCTGCGCGAAGGCGTGCGAACCACCATCAATATCCGCAACCACGAATGGCACGCCGACGAGCCGCTGGAAGCCGGCGGCACGGACACGGCGCCGACGCCCGGCGAGCTGATGTTAGGCGCGCTCGGATCTTGCATGGCCATCACCTGCAAACTTTATGCCGAGCGCAAGGGCTGGGAACTGGAAAGCGTCGAGGTCAAGCTGGATTACGAGCGCTTCCGCGGGCGCGACTATCCGGGGCATGAGGGCGACGACTTATTCGTGCATGAGGTGCGAGAAGCGCTGGTTTTCCACGGCGCCCTTGATGACAAGCAACTGGCGCGGCTGCGCGATATCGCCGGCAAGTGCCCGGTGCACCGTCTGCTGGAATATCCCACTTATTTCGTCGATCTGACGGCGGCGGAAGAATAGCCTGGCTCAACGGCGATGCGCCCGGATCCAACCGCCTCGTATGATTTCGGAGTGCTCCACCGTCACAAATACATCCTCTTTGATGTCGTGGATGATTTTCAGGACCTGATGCAGATCACGTCGATGCACGATGATGTGAAGTTCCTCGACCTGGCCATGAGCGCCCTCGCCCATGATCTCAGTGACGCCATGCCCGTGCTCGCGCAACGCCAGCGCCATCTCGTGCGAGACCTCGCGCGAGGCGATGACGGTCACACTCTCGTAAGCTTTTACGAACCGGCGCTCCACTTGAACGCCGACGGCGCCGCCAACAGCAAAGCCAAGAGCGTAGGCGGCCAGGTTCGGAAAATTATTTAAATCCGTGATGACTTGCCCGGCGGTGAAGGCAAAGAGCAGCGACTCCAACAAGGCAAAGGAGAAGGCCAATACTCGCCGTCCGCGCAACATCAGCATCAGCCGAACGGTGCCGATAGCATTGTTGGTGACGCGCAAGACAAATATGAGGATGGGCAGGAAACTTGGGTCAAGCAATGTCATGGTCTTCGCTAACGATTCCTGAAGGTCGTATCATTATAGCATGATCCTTTGAGCGCTTGGCCTTACCCTACTCAAAGCCACCGCGCTATGGTCAACTGAATTCGTCCGGAAACAATACTGATTGACGACTTGCGATGTCACACAGCCCCAAGGCGCTGCTTGATAGTTACGACCTGCTGCCGAAGAAAAGCTTGGGGCAGCACTTCATGCACGACCCCAACACGCTGGAGAAAATCGTGGCGGCGGCGCAGGTGCAAGCGGGCGCTGTCGTGGTCGAGGTCGGCGCTGGCGCCGGCGCGCTGACGCAAGTGCTGGCGGACGCGGGCGCGCAGGTCTACGCCATCGAGGTAGACCAGCGCCTGCAGCCGATCCTGGAGCAGCGCTTTGACGATCAGAACGGCGTCTACCTGGTCTTCGCCGACATCCTCAAGACGGATATCCCCGCGCTGGTCGGCGACGACGACTACCTTGCAGTCGCCAATGCGCCCTACTACATCAGCAGCGCGATTTTGTGGCGTTTTCTGGAGTCGCGCCGGCCGCCGCGGCGCATGACGCTGACCATGCAATATGAGGTGGCGGAGCGAATCATCAGCGCGCCCGGCGCCATGAATCTGCTGGCCGTCGCCGTACAATTTTACGGCGTCCCGCGCATCGTGGGCAAGCTGAGCCCGGCCGTCTTCTGGCCCCGCCCGCATATCTACAGCGCGATCGTAAGCATTGAAACGCATCAGCAGGCGCCGGTGGATGTGCCCTCGGCGGGGGCATTCTTTCGCGTGGCGCGGGCCGGCTTCAGCCAGAAACGCAAACAGCTGCGAAACGCGCTGGCGGGCGGCCTGGGCATCAAGGCGCGCCAGGCGGCGGAATTGCTGCTCGTCGCCGACATTGAGCCGCAGCGCCGCGCCGAGACACTGACGCTCGAAGAATGGGCGCGCTTGACGCGAATTGTCGCGGACGCCGAGCCGGCGCTCTGATGGTAGATTTATGTTGCCGTAGCAAACCTGCAAGATTCAGCGCCGATACTGGTATCAAGCCAATCGAGTAGAAAGCTGGAGATATGAGTGTGGAAGTGGCAACTTTAGGCGGCGGATGCTTCTGGTGCGTGGAAGCGGTCTTCAATCAGCTGGTAGGCGTCGAGTCGGCGATATCCGGCTATATGGGCGGGCATGTCGACAACCCCACCTATGAGCAAGTCTGCGCCAAGACCACCGGTCACGCCGAGGTAGTCAACGTCACCTTCGACAACGACGTCATCAGCTTTGAAGAGATTCTGAACATCTTCTTCGCCACGCACGATCCGACCACGCTGAACCGGCAGGGCAACGACCGCGGTCCGCAATATCGCTCGGGCGTTTGGTATCACAACGATGAACAGAAGCGTATCGCGGAAGCGACAATCGCCCGGCTGGGGGCCGAGCAGCTGTATCCGAACCCGATCGTGACCGAAGTGACGCCGGCCAATACCTTCTGGGTGGCCGAAGATTACCACCAGGACTACTTCGTCAACAATCCCCGCGCCGGCTATTGCGCCTACGTTATCGCACCCAAGGTAGCCAAGTTTCGCAAGCAGTATTTCGAGCGACTGAAGCGCTAGCGGCGCGTCAAGGGAATGAAAAGGGCGACCTGATTGGTCGCCCCTACATATTCGTGGTTGTTGCGTCTGATCTTAGGACATGCCATCGACGCGCACGCCCGGGCCCATGGTCGAGGTCAAGACCATGCGGCGCACGTAGGCGCCTTTCTGCGATTCAGGCTTGACTGACTGCAGGCTGTCCACGACCGCCTGCAAGTTCTCCGTGAGCTGCTCGTAGGAAAAGCTGGCTTTGCCGACCGGGACGTGTACGTTGCCAGTGCGGTCGTTACGGAATTCGACTCGGCCAGCTTTCAGCTCGTTGATAACGCGCGGGATGTCCTCAGGCGGCACGACGGTGCCGGCTTTGGGATTGGGCATCAAGCCGCGCGGGCCCAAAATGCGGGCGATGGGCCCGATCTTGCGCATCATCGGCGGTATGGCGATGGTGGCGTCGAATTCCAGCCAGCCGTCGTTGCGAATCTGGTTGATGACCTCGTCAGTGCCGATGATATCGGCGCCGGCTGCCCGGGCCGCCTCTTCGTGCTGCTCGTCGACGAAAGCCAGAATGCGGATAGTCTTGCCGGTGCCGTGCGGCAGCATTACCGTTGTGCGGATCTGCTGGTCGCTGTGGCGCGGGTCGATGCCGAGCCGGAAATGCGCTTCAATCGTCTCGTCGAATTTGGCTTTGGCATTGTCCTGGACCAGCTTGAGCGCCTCGTCCATCGGATAATAGCGCTGGCGGTCAAAAGATTTGAGCGCGTCCTTGTAGCGTTTTCCCATTGTCGTTTCTCCTGGTGGTAAACGGGCGGGATGGCCCTCCCACAATACAGTGTACAGATTCCAGAGCGGCTGCGGCTCGCTGAGGCCGAGGCGCTATCCGGCGACTTTCACGCCCATCTGGCGGGCGGTGCCTTCGACCTGGCGCATGGCGCCTTCGATGTCGATGGCGTTCATATCGTTCATCTTGACCTGGGCGATCTCGCGCACCTGGTCGCGATTCAAAGTCGCCACCGTCTCGGTCAGCGGATTCGAAGCCGCCTTGTCGATGCCGGCCGCCTTCTTGATGAGGAAAGAAGTCGGCGGGCTCTTGAGCAGGAACTTAAAAGAGCCATCGGCAAAGACCGTGATCTCCGCCGGCACGATCTCGCCCATGCGGCTGGAAGTGCGCCCGTTGTATTCCTTGCAGAACTGCATCAGGTTGATGCCGTGCTGGGCCAGCGCCGGGCCGATGGGCGGGGCCGGATTGGCTTTGCCCGCCGGAATCTGCAATTTGACAATTGCTTTGACTTTCTTTGCCATCTGTATTCCTCGCTTACTCTCAAAATCAACCCGGCAGCGCGCCGGGCTTCAGAATTGTCATTGCTGTGACCGCGTTGCTCGGCGGTCCTTACATCCGCTCCACTTCCATAAAGCTGAGCATGACAGCGGTCTCACGGCCGAAAAAGTCGACCATGACGCGCACTTTTTCGCGGCCGGTGTCGATTGACGCCACCGTGCCAGGGAAGTCGTTAAATGGCCCGCCCACGATGCGCACGCGCTCGCCAATGCGGTAATCCACCTTTACGACCTTGTCCTCGGAGTCCATACGGTCCATGATGCGTTTGACTTCTTCCGGGCGCAGCGGCGTCGGCTGATTCTCGCCGCCGACAAAGCCGACCACGCCGGGCGTATTGCGCACCGTATACCAGGCGTCCTTGTCCAGCTCTTCTTCGTCGTTGTTCCAGCGCATCTGCACCATGACGTAGCCGGGGAAGACGCGCTTCTCGACCGTGCGGCGCTTGCCGTCCTTGACCTCGATCTCGTCTTCGGTGGGGATGAGCACATCGTAAATCTGGTCTTGCATGCCCATCGTTTCGATGCGTTGGCGCAGGGCGTGCTCGACCTTTTTCTCGTAACCCGAATAGCAGTGGATGAAGAACCAACTGCGCTCGAGTTCGTCGCCGCCGCTGCCGTCATCAAGCGTGATGTTCAAACCTTCAACTTCGTCCGCCTCATCAAGATAGACCGGGGCCGACTCGTAGTCAGTACTTGCGATAGTGTCTTGCGTTTGTTCGCTCATGTGAATAATTCGTCCAGACTATAAAGAAGCGGAGGCGTACAGGGCTAAATCGAGCCGCGGCGGATCATGTAAAAGGCGCCGCCGACCATGGCCACGATGACCGCCAGCAGCATCCAGGCGTTGCCCGGGTTAAGCCCGACGCGCATGAATTCGGACCAGATCACGGCCAGAATGCCCAAAAAGATAGCCGAGGCGATGGTGACGTTGATGCAGAGAATCGTCAGCCGGCGCGTGTCGGCGCGGTTGGGCCAGGCGACCTTGTTCAGCTCCGAGCGTACATTGCTGAAATAATCGACCGTCATGTAGAGCGGGCGCGTGACGGCGTTGCCCTGCGGCTCGGACGCGGTCGTCTTGACTTTGCGTGTGCGCCGGCCGGGCGTGGCTTTGCCTTTTTTGCGGGTGATTGCGGTTTGTGTCTTTTCTTCCAGCGCCATGTTCCAACGCTCCTCGCTCAATTTCAGGAAGTCATCCCTGATAA
>CAZWCV010000044.1:17857-27350 GCA_964632725.1 uncultured Anaerolineaceae bacterium | reverse complement strand
GTAGGGGCGACTTATTAAGTCGCCCGAATACTCGACCTGAAAAGCGGGCGACCTGATAGGTCGCCCCTACAACTCGACGCGGTTGAGATTTCTTGCGATACAATAGCGACTTAATCCGACGAACAGGAACGGGCGGAATATGCCACTCGCAGACAGGGTCAAGCAGCGCTTTGAAGCAGAATTCGGCGAAGAGCCCGCCTATATCGTCCGCGCGCCGGGGCGGGTCAACCTCATCGGCGAGCACACCGATTACAACGACGGCTTCGTCTTCCCCCTGGCTATCGACCGCGCAACCTGGATCGCGCTGCGTCCCCGCGCTGACAAAAGAGTCGCCGCCGTCTCCATCGACATGGGCGAGCGGCGGGAGTTTGCCCTGGACGACCTGCCGCGCCCGGCGGACGTCGACTGGATAGACTATCTCATCGGCGTCGCCTGGTCGCTGGGCGAGCGCGGCTACGACTTGCAGGGCTGGGAGGGCGTGGTCAGCGGCGATGTGCCCATCGGCTCGGGCTTGTCCTCTTCGGCGGCGCTGGAGTTGGCCGCGGCGCGGGCTTTCTATTGCGTCTCCGGCTTTGAGTGGGACGCGGCGCAGATGGCGCTGGCCTGTCAGGCGGCCGAGAACCACTGGCTGGGCGTCAACTGCGGCATCATGGATCAGATGATCTCGGCGGCGGGCGTGGCCGATCGCGCGCTGCTGATCGACTGCCGCAGCCTGGACACGACCAGCGCGCCCCTGCCCGCCGGCACAGCCGTCGTCATCCTCGACACCGGCGCCCGGCGCGGCCTGGTGGATTCCGAATACAATCAGCGGCGGGCGCGCTGCGAAGCGGCGGCGCGGCACTTCGGTGTGGCTGCTCTGCGCGATATCGAACTGGCGACATTTGAGCGGCGGGCGCATGAGCTGGACGAAGTAAGCTGCAAGCGCGCCCGCCACGTCATCAGCGAGAATGCGCGGACGCTGCAGGCTCGCGACGCCATGAATGCGGGGGACGCCGAGGCGCTGGGGCAGTTGATGATCGCAAGCCATATCAGCCTGCGCGATGACTTTGAAGTCTCGAGCGCGGCGCTGGACGCCATCGTCGATTGCGCCAACGCCGAGGACGCCTGTTATGGCGCGCGCATGACCGGCGCCGGCTTCGGCGGCTGCGCGGTGGCGCTCGTGCGGGCTGATGCGGCGGATGCCTTCGCCGAGCGGGTGGCGCGGCAGTATCAAGCCGCCACCGGCAACGAGCCGGCGCTTTACGTCACGCAGGCCAGTCGCGGCGCGGAGACCGTTTTCGCAGCGGACATACCATAAATTTGCCACAGAGTTCAATGAGTTAATTTGAGGACTCAGAGACAGTTTTGACGTATTCCTAAGATTGCCATCAGGCGACGGCGGGAACTACCATCACCAACGGACGTTTTATATGGCCTTTCTCTGTGTACTCTTTTTCTCTCGGAGTACTCTGTGGCTAATTCAGTCGGCGCGCGCCGGGCAAGCGAGGATTAACCCTTGACAGCGCCGGCGGTGAGACCGGCCACGATGCGATTCTGGAATATCAAGACCAGCGCCACCAGCGGGATGGTCACCACCATAGCCGCTGCCATGATCTCGGCGATGGGCTCCTGCTCGGAGAATTCGCCGGAGAACAAGGCGATCGCCACCGGCACGGTTTGCGCCGAGGGGTTGGTGGCGGTGAAATTCAGCGCGAAGAGGTATTCATTCCAGGATTGCACAAAGGCCAGCAAGCCGGTGGTGACAAGCGCCGGCGCGGTCAGCGGCAGCAGGATGAGGCGGAAAGTCTGAAAGGGCGTACAGCCATCAACAGTGGCGGCCTGCTCGATCTCGGCCGGCAAACCTTTGAAGAAACTGGTCAGCACCCAGACGGTGAAGGGCAAGGTGAAAATCGGATAGGTGACCAGCAGCGACAAGCCAGTGCCGAAGAAACCCAGCTGGCGCACGATGGTGTACAAGCCAGAGAGGATCGATATGGCCGGGAACATGGTCATCGACAGCACGACATAGAGCAAAGCCACCCGCCCGCGGAAGCGCAGCCGACCCAGGGCGTAGGCGGCAAATGAACCGGCGACCAGCGCGAAGATTGAAGCCGCGGACGACACCAGCGCCGAATTGCGCAGCGCCAGCATAAATGAGCCGCCGCTGAAGACGTATTGGTAGTTTTGCAGCGTGGGGTTCCGCGGCAGGTAGGCGGCCGTCTGGAACATCTCGTTCTCGGTTTTGAACGAGGTCGCGAAGGCCCAGTAGAAGGGGAAGAGCGCGTAAATGGCGACCAGGATCACCAGAAAGTAGAGCAGCGCCTGCTGCGCCCGTTGGCGTAGCTGTTTCCTGGTCATCTCAGGACTCCACGTTGAACAGGCGGACGTACATAAAGGCGAAAATCGAAATGAAGATGAAGATAATCACGCTGATAGCGGAGGCGTAGCCGTCCTGCTGATTGCTGACCAGGGTCTCGAAGTTATAAGTCGCCATCGACAGCTGCTGCCGCCCGAAGAGCACGTTGAACAAGTCGAAGACGCGCAGCGCGTCCAGCGTGCGGAAGATAAGGGCGATGGCGATGGCCGGTCGCAGCAGGGGCAGCGTGATAGTAAAGAAGCGGCGTACCGGATTGGCGCCGTCCACCGAGGCGGCTTCGTAGAGATCGCTGGGTATTGTTTGCAAGCCGGCCAGCAGCAGCAGCGCCATAAAGGGCGCCGTCTTCCAGACATCGACGATGATGGCGGTGGGGATTTGCAGCGTCGGGTCGGACAGCCAGGCCAGCGGCGCTTCGATCGCGCCCAGGTCCAGCAGGATCTTGTTGAAGATGCCGACACTGGTGTCTTTGAGCATCAGCTCCCAGAGGCGGGCTGAGATCACAGTGGGGATGGCCCAGGGCACCAGCATGACCGCGCGCATGGCCCCGCGGCCGCGGAATCTGGAGTTTACGACCAGCGCCATGAACAAGCCGATGAGCAATTCCAGGGCGACCGATATGACGGTGAAGATGACCGTGGTGCTGATGGCCTCGATGAAGTCGTCGTCCAGTCCGCTGATAGCCAGTGACTGATCGCCCAGCCGCAGGTTGAAGATGGTGCGGTAGCCTTCGCGCAGCAGTTCGCGGTCGATTGATTCCCAGCGGATAGAGCCGTTGGCGCGGGTATCGCAGGGGCCGTCGCTGATGCTCTTGCGGCAAGCGACCGTGTCCAGGCGGAAGGTCAGCAGGTTGGCATAATTTTCCAGGCCGACGAATTGCGGCACGGCGCTGCCGGCGAAGCGTTTGTCAGTCAGGCTGCGGATGAAAGTCTGCTCGAGCGGGCGCGCGGCGACCAGTACAAAAATCGTCAGTGTCGGGATGAGCAGGTTCCAGGCCAGGCGCGTCTCGCGGCCCAGCAGCGAGTCTTCGCCACTGAAAACGCGGTCGATATTGTTATTGAGCCAATACCAGAGCGCGCCGGCGACGAGCATGACGATGAAAGCGGGCGCGCTCGACGAGGTGAGGGCGGCGAAGTCAACGGCCTCCTTGTCCATGGCGGCGGAATTGAGGACATTGAAGACTTCCAGCACGATGAAAGCGCCGGCGCCGACGCCAAGCCAGAGCAGGCCGATGCGCGCCCAGTAGGCGACGCGGATGCCGCCCAGGCGCAAGCGCCAGCCGATGACGATAAAGAACAGGCCCGCCAGGATGGACAAGGCGGTAACGATGATGCCGAAGCGCTCGAGGTAGACCAGCAGGAAGGACGGCGTTTGCTCGTCGGCCTCGGCCGGCGTCCAGTTGATGACGAACTGAATGGCTTCGTCGTTGGCGACCGCCGCGAAAAAGAAGATGATAGCCAGCGCGCCGATCAGCATCATCGCGGCGCTAAGCAGCAGAATCTCCGGTCTGTTGCGCGGGGCTGCGGCAGTGGCCATGAGAAATCGTCTTTTAGGTATCTTATTCGCCGAATTTGGCGACCTGCGGGCGACTCACAGAGTCGCCCCTACAAGGCTTGTCCGGTACTGGGTCGTGATGATGCGCTTTTTCTACCCCACCCCCCGGCCCCCTCCCCGACGAGTCAGGGAGGGGGAGCGTCATTGGGCGGATTCCGTAGAAATCAACAGCGTTTCACATTGATTGACATGCACCTTGGTATAGATTCGGTACTTTTCCAGCTACTCTGACGTTAGATTTGTAGTACCGGACAAGCCTTACAACACACAAGTTAAGGTGATTCCTGCATGGGCCGGCCAGCGGTAGGCCCATGCAGGATTGATGATTGGCCGGAAAGCGCTACTGATCCAGCAGGTCGGCCAGATCCAGCTCGAGCAATTCCAGCGCTACCTCAGCATCTTCTTCGCCGGTGAGAATGGAGTGAACGGCGTTGAAGTAGAGGGTGGATACGGCGTTGTACTTGTCCTTCGAGAAATTCGAGGGACGGGCGGAAGTGACTTCGGCGAGATCCGGTCTGATGAAAGGCATAGCTTCGATGATTTCCGGATCATTGTACAGTTCGGTCGCGCCAGGCGGGTTGGAAGTGAAGATCGCGAAGTCCTTCTGGCTTTCGACGCTGGTCAAGAAGATGGCGAAAGCAGCCGCCGCTTCCTGATTTTCGGAGTATTTGGATACGCCGATGTGCCAACCGCCGAGCGTCGAGGCGCCGCGGCCGGAATCGCCAGCGGGCAGCGCCGCCACGTCAAAGGCCGGGATGTCTTCGCTGGCCTGGCTGCGCGAATAGGCATAGGGCCAGTTGCGCATGAAAGCGGCGTTGCCGGCATGCCAGACGGCGCGCGAATCTTCTTCCTGATAGCCGACGACGCCCGGCGGGCTGATCGTGCCGACCCAGCCGGCCGCCTGCTCATAAATCTCGACAGCGGCGTCGCTGAGGGCGCTGATCGTGCCGTCAGATTGCAGGAAGTTCTCGCCGGTGGCGGAAACGTGCCATTCGAGGGCGTCGCAGGTCAAGCCTTCGTAGGCGTTGCCTTGCCAGACGTAACCCCAGAATTCGTCGTTGCCTTCGGCTCGTTCGCCCTCCTGGATGGCGGCTGCCATCTCTTCAAGCTCGTCCCAAGTGGCGGGCGGCGCATCGTAGCCGTATTTCTCGAGCAGGTCGGTGCGGTAGTAGAGCATGCCGAAGCCAATGCGCAGCGGCAGCGCGACCAGGCGGCCATCGATCGTATTGTTGTCGATCAAGGCCGGCATTTGGGCGTCAATATGCGCTTGCGGCGCGATGCCGCTCAAGTCAATCAGGTGCTCGGCCAGCTGACCGGGCCAGATAACATCGACGCGGATGACATCCAGGTCGCTGCTCTCGGCCTCGAAAGCCGTCAGATAGAAAGCGATCAGATCCGTAACATTGGCCGCGCCATCGTTGCGTTCCACAGTGATATTCGGGCAGACTTCGTTGAACTGACCGATGATGCGGTCTTCGGCAGCCGGATAGTTGCCGACCGGATCGCCGAAGAATTTGATGGTGACTTCTTCGTCTGTGCCGCAGTCGAAGTCGCCGTGACCGTCCGCCAGCGCTACGCCAGCCGGGACGGCCAGCGCGAGCGCGAGCATCAGCAGTAACAGTTTGCGCATGAGGTTCTCCTTTTAACTTGGCAATTGACCGGGGAAGGTAATGAAGCGACTACATTATACCAACATTTGGTCTTAATTGTAGCTGAAGCCCGGCAGCAATTTCGGGCCTTAGGTCCGCCACAGCGCGGCTTGCAGTCGCTACCCAGTTACGTAACCTCAAATACTGTAACATGGATGCGGAGGCGTCGCAACAAATCGGCGGCGGCTGTTGGCCGCACCTGGGTTAGGGTTGCGATCGGCCGGTGGCGCGGCTGGTCTCGCCGCCGGGAAAAAAGCGCAGTATAGTTGAGCCGACTCAACCGGCGGCAACGCGCGAGACCTGATGTTCATTCCACGTCCCAAACAAGCGGAGGTATTGGCTTATCGGCGCGGCGCCATGGGTGTGGCGGCCGTGCCGGGCAGCGGCAAAACGGCGACCCTGTCCTTTCTGGCGGCGCAGCTGCTGGCCGATACCGAGTTGGCCGACGGCCAGGAGATTCTAATCGTCACCCTGGTCAATTCGGCCGTGGCCAACTTCGCGCGCCAGGTCAACGAATACGTCCAGGACGACGGCTTGCTGCCCGGTTATGGCTATCGCGTGCGCACTCTGCACAGCCTGGCCAACGACATCGTGCGCCAAAAGCCGACTGTCGCCGGCCTGGACGAGCAGTTCAGCATCGTCGACGAACGCGAAAGCAACGAAATTCTGGCCGACGCCGTCGATGCCTGGGTCCGCCGTTTTCCCGACGCGCCGGATGCTTACCTTGCGCCCGAATACATCGAGAAAGGCTACTATCGCACCCAGAAATGGGCCGAGATTCTTAGCGACACCGCGCGCAATTTCATCCGCCAGGCAAAGGACGATTTGCTAACGCCTGACGACCTGCTCGCGGCTCTGGAACGTTACCGGGGCGACTTGCCGCTGGCCGAGAGCTGCGCGCAGATTTACCAGGATTATGACCGGGCGCTGGCTTATCGCGGGGCGGTCGACTTTCAGGACCTGATCCGGCTGGCGCTGCGCGTGCTGCAGACGGACAGCGACTTCCTGGCCTCTCTGCGGCAGAAATGGGTCTATATTCTCGAGGACGAAGCCCAGGACAGCTCGCGCCTGCAGGAGGACATACTGCGTTTGCTGGCGGGCGAGCGCGGCAATTGGGTGCGGGTGGGCGATCCCAACCAGGCGATATTCGAAACCTTCACCACAGCCGACCCCAAATATCTGCGCAAGTTCATCAGCGCGCCCGGCGTCGACGGCCGCGAATTGCCCAATTCCGGGCGCAGCGCGCGCAGCATCCAGAAGCTGGCGAACCGTCTGATCGAATGGTCGCTGGCGCATCCGCACCGGGCCATACGCGAGCGGACGCCGCTTACCCGGCCCTACATCCAGCCGACGCCGCCGGGCGATCCCCAGCCTAACCCGCCGGACAATCCGGCAGCGGTGATTTTACATGGCGAGAACTTCAGCGCCACCAAAGAGGCCCTGCTGGTGACGGAATCCTGCGGGCGCTGGCTGCAAGAAAATCCCGACCAAACCGCGGCCATCCTGGTGGCGCGCAACGGGCGCGGCTCGGAGATCGTCAAGTTCCTGCGCCAGAAGGGCGTCCCCTACGTCGAAAATCTCAACAGCACCTCGACCACGCGGGCGGTGGTGGGCGCGCTGGCGCGGGCGCTGGGATACCTGGCCGACCCCAAACAAGCCGGCAAACTGGCCGAAGTCTACCGCGTCTGGCGGCGCGACGAGCGCGAGGACCTCGAAGTCGCCGCGGAAATCAAGGCGGTGGCCGACGGGCTGAAGCGCATCAAGCAGGTGGAAGACCTCTTGGCGCCGCGTCTGAGCGACTGGCTGGACGAGTCGCTCCCTGAAGACGCCTACAGCGAATTACGTCACCAGATGTCCGCCTTCCGCGAGCAAGTCGGCAGTTGGCTGCGCGCGGCGGAGATGCCCATCGACCAACTGGTCTTGACAATCGCCGGCGATATCTTCCGCGATATGAGCGACATCGCCACGGCGCATATGGTGGCGCTGCATCTGGCGCAATTGGGCGAGACCCATCCGCTGATGCGCCTGCCGGATTTCGCCGCCGAGCTTTACGACATCGCCGGCAACAAACGCCGTTTCGCCGGCCTGGGCGATGAGGCCGCGCAATTCGATCCCGATGCCCACAAGGGCAAGGTCACGGTGACGACCCTGCACAAAGCCAAGGGGCTGGAGTGGGACCGCGTCTATCTCATCTCGGTCAACAATTACGACTTCCCGTCGGCCGACGCCAACGACAGCTTCATCGGCGAGAAGTGGTTTATCCGCGACGACCTGAATATGTCGGCCGAGGCGCTGGCGCAATTGCAGGCGCTGCAAAGCGGGGATGAATATCGGGAAGGTTTCGCCAGCCTGGCGGCGCGCATCGACTACGCCGCCGAGCGTCTGCGGCTGCTCTACGTGGGCATCACGCGGGCGCGCAAAGCCCTGACGATTACCTGGAACACCGGTCGCGGGCAGGCGGCAGAAGCCACGCCCCTGCTGGCGCTGCGAACCTGGTGGGAAACGGAACGGGAGAAAGGCCTGGCGCATGAACCTCAGCCCTGATTTCGCTTTCACGCAAGGCAGCCTGCAGGACTACGCCGATTGCGCGCGCCGCTTTGAGCTGCGCTATATCAGGCGGCTGCGTTATCCGGCGCTGGAAGTGGCGCAGGAGCTGGAATACGAGCGGCGCATGCGGCAGGGCAACCGCTTCCACAAGCTGGCGCAGCAGCATAGCAATGGCCTGCCGGCCGAGCTGCTGGCGCGCTCGCTGGACGACGACGCGGATGTGGCGCGCTGGTGGGACAATTACTGCCGGCGCGGCCTGGCCGATCTGCCGCCGCAGCGCCACGCCGAGATTACGCTGCAAACGCATCTGGGCGGTCAGCGTCTGGTGGCGAAATACGACCTGCTGGCGCTGCAGCCCGGCGGCGCGGCCGTCATCGTGGATTGGAAAACGGGCGAGCGCCTGCCCGCGCGCAGTGCGCTGCAATGGCGTCTGCAGACGGTGGTCTATCGCTACGTGCTGGCGCAGGCCGGCGCGCATCTCTACGACGGGCCGATCCCGCCCGAGCGCATCCGCATGGACTATGTCTATGTGGCGCAAGGCGGGCAGCGCCTCAGCTTCGACTATTCGGCGGCGCGGCTGGCGGCGGACGAGGCGCGCCTGCTGGAAATGATCGAGGCTATCGGCGCGGCGGCGGAATTCCCGCTGACCGACGAGCACAGGCGCTGCCGATTCTGTACTTACCGCGCCTTCTGCGACCGCGGCCAGGCGGGGGACTTGCGGGAGTTCGACTTTGACGATGAGACCGAAGCGGACGAGGCGCTTGATTTGGATTTTGACCAGATCGCGGAGATTGAGTTTTAGCGATGGCCGACGACTCCATCAAAGGATTTGAAGCATTCGTTAGTGACGAAAATCTGAATCTCGCTTGGAAACGTCTGACACATTCTGTACGACGAGAAGTTAAAGACTGGCTTGGTTTGCAGGCGTACGCGCCGCAGTTGGACACGCATATAGAGATTCTGCAGAATTCGCTCAGATCAGAATACGAACCGTCTCAAGCATATTCATTTTATAAGACGAAACAGGACCGTTCACTGCGACGGTTTTCGTTTCTTACAATGGACGATAGGTTGATTTATCAAGCCATCTGCAACGTGCTGATTGAGAATTCTAGTAGGGAAATTTTCGATCTTTCGGAAGCTAGAAAACTCTTTTCGAACATACCGACGCCGCCCGAGGCGAAAAGCCCATACACATTTCAACGACCATTCACGTCTCGATTTGGACAGCATCAGGGCCAATACAACCGATATCGAGAACAGGTCTTGTGCTCATATCGAAAATTCAAAGGCGCTCACAATGATGCTTGGCTGGTAAGGACTGATGTCAGATCTTATTTTCCCTCTATTGAGCACAGTCGCCTTCTACAGATGCTTAAACAGCAAGAAT
>CAZWCV010000044.1:0-17847 GCA_964632725.1 uncultured Anaerolineaceae bacterium | reverse complement strand
TCTGCTACGTTGCCTGGCAACGTGGCAGGTTGAGCCTGGTAAAGGCATCCCAATAGGTTACGAGTGTTCAGACCAAATCGGAAACATGTTCTTGCTCCCGCTGGACGCGGCATTAGCGGAATTTACCGCTCATCGTTATGTCGACGATGTCTACATCTTTGTAGAGAACTTTGAAAGAGCAAAGGAAGCCATCCACATAGTCGACCAGGTGCTTACGTGTTTGTCTTTGCAGCGAAATACTCTAAAGACAGAATTCCTGAGTCTAGACGAGTTTTCAGAAGAGGATTTGCTCAGAAAACTCACCGAGTCCCTGTCTCAATTGGCTAACGCAAGTCCTTCTGAAGAGACGGAAAACGAACGACAGCGTATGTTGTTGAATCTGTTGCATACTGAGTTCGGTGACAGATTCGAGAAGCTCAATCTTAAACGGGACGTCAACAACATAAGTAGAGTCGCTTTCGTTCTATACAGGCTGCGTGACCAACACAAACACGTTAAACGGTTAGCTTACTACGTCCTTGACCACTATCCCGACTATGCATTCCATGCAATAAGTTATCTTCATAGAGCATACGGCGGCACACCAGAATTCAAAGCCAAACTTGTGCGGATAGTTAAGGCAGAGTATGAAGCAAATGACGTCAAGGGGATTGCACTCAAATATCTGTCAATTATTGATGAAGGACGCGACTCTTCACAGCTAATGAGCGATCTATTCGATGCTGAAAACAACGGTGACTGGCATCTTAGATATATTGCAATCCGGGATATCTTTGATAGATTCTACACACCATCGAATCTTGACTTGCTCCCGAACGGAGTCGAAGATTCCAATCCGTTTGTAAGATCATTTGCCGCAAATATCTTGTCCACTCAGTCAGATAGCGATAAACGCACTGAAATTGTGAATAGATTGATCAGTTGCGACTCCAATTATGTAAAGAAGATAGGACTCTATTTGGCATATCGGTTTCGAGTCAGAGTTGATCCGGAGCTAGTGCCGTCCGCGCTCGAAGATCTAGTGGACAATAAGAGAATTCAAGAAAAGGCAGATTTCCACTCTGCCATGAAAGACCTCTTTCATACTTCTTTACCGAACGACTTCCCAATAAAAAAGTACTTTGGAGATGTGAGCGGAGTCAGTGAATTACTAGGCGACATCAGACTGTTTGTGACGCAAGGAATCATACCGTTCTTGGATGCGACAAACAAGCTTCTTAGTCTGTTCTTCGGAAACTGGTCAAGACTGTATGATACTCAGGCGAATGAACTTCGAGACGACGATGATCTAACCAAGCTCATTGCTAGTATAGAAGCTGGATTCGACGGCAGCTACAAATGGAGAGACGGGAAGCAAGATTATTTGCTCGGCGATGTGCGAAAGATCATGAGCCGTTATCTTAAGGAGGTCCTGGTGAGAGAGAACATGATAGTTCGCAACGAGATCTTTATATGCTATGCCAGATGTAACAGCTACTGGAAAAACTTAGTCCGGACACACTTGAAGCCGTACGAAAACTACTTTGATGACATTGCGGCGTGGAGTGATGACAAGATACCCAAAGGTGCGGATTGGGATTATGAGATAAGGGCAGCACTTCAACGCGCTAAGGTTGCGATACTCCTGGAGACTCCTGAATTTCTTGCCTCCAATTACATTCACAATGATGAATTGCCAACCATAATGCTTGCCGCACAACACGAAGGGCTCGTCATTAAGCGATTTCCAATAAGCAGTAGTGCTACGTTTGTCACTCCACTTTCAAGAATCAACGCCATGTGGGACTCTGACATTAAGCTTCAGAAGCTGCTGGATGACGGAAAGCGAGGTCTTGTCGATGACTACCTCACCGAAGCTTGCCTGAATGTAGCATGTGAGGTTAGCGAAAACTTTCGACAATTACACTGTAAGGACGACGACTAGAAATCGAGCGACTCTTTGGAGATTAACCGATGAAAATTGACCGCGTACGCAGCTTGCATGTCAGCGCCGAGTGGGACTACCACGAGCCCCTGGGCGAAGCGCATTTGTCGCGCCCGGAGAGCATCTATCCCGAGCTTGAGGCGCGAGGGCCCAGCTGGCCGGTGGACGATGTCGCCGGCGGGCCACCTTATACGGTGCAGGCGCATTTCCTGCTGATCGACACGGACGCGGGCGCGACCGGCATCTGCGGGCCGGTGGGCGACGAAGACATCGCCATCATCCAGCGCTATTTCGCCGAGATCCTCATCGGCGAGGACCCGCACGCGGTCGAGCGCATCTGGGACAAGCTGTACCGCCACGCCATCCACGGCCGCAAAGGCGCCGCCATGATGGCGCTGAGCAAGGTTGACCTGGCGCTCTGGGACTTAAAAGGCAAGCTGCTGGGCGCGCCGGTCTATCAATTGCTGGGCGGGCCTACGCGCGATCGTATCCGCGCCTACGCCTCCATGCTGGGCTACTCGGTTGACCCCAACAAAGTGATCGAGCGCACGCAGCATTTTCTGGCGCAGGGTTTCACCGCTTTCAAGTGGTTTCTGCCTTGCGCGCCCAAAGACGGCGAACCGGGCATCCGCCGGAATCTGGCCGTCATCCGAGCGGCGCGGGAAGCGGCCGGCCCCGATTGCGATCTGATGTTCGACGCCTGGAGCAGTTGGAATGTGCCTTACACGCAACGCATGGTTGAGCTGTCTCGCGAGTACCGTCCCTACTGGTTCGAAGAGCCGGTGCTGGCTGATCTGATCCCGCAATATGCCGAACTGCGGCGCTCGGTCAGCGGCGTATTCATCAGCGGCGGCGAGCACGAGTACACGCGCTGGGGCATCAAGGCGCTGCTGGACGCGGGCGCGGTCGATATCCTGCAAGCAGATGTGACCTGGGCCGGCGGCTTGAGCGAGATGGCCAAGATCTGCGCGCTGGCTTCGGCTTACGATATCCCGGTCATACCTCACCATGGCGGCTGGCCCTCGACCCACCTGATCGCCTCGCAAACGCTGACGACCTGTCCCATGCAAGAGTGGCTGATTCAATACGGTCGCATGCCCAATGTCTTCTACAAGCACAAGCTGGCGCCGGTCGACGGGCATATCCACCTGCCGACCGCGCCCGGCTTGACCATGGATCTCGCGGAAGATGGCGTGCGCGTGCTTGAGGAGCGGGTGCTGGCCGGCTGATGTCAGCGGAGAAACGACCGCGCCGCGAATGGCAAGAGCCGACGCCGGTTGAGGCGCCCGATGGGCTGCGCGCCGCCGTCGGCGGGCATCGCCTGGTCGCTGAACATTTGACGCGCAATGGCATCCTCAGCGCGGTCGAGGCGCAGCGCTTCATGTCCGCTGCTGCTTACGCCCCGGCGCCGGCTGAAGACCTGCCTGATATCGAGCCCGCTGTCGAGCGGCTGCGGCGCGCCATCCGCCAGCAAGAGCGGATTCTCGTCTGGGGCGACTTCGATGTCGACGGGCAGACGGCGACCGCACTGCTCTACTCGGCGCTGCGGCAGCGCGGCGCGCGCGTCGCCTATCATATACCCAACCGTTTCAGCGAGGGCCATGGCATTCACCTGTCGACGCTCAAGCGCAAATTGGCCGGCGGCGTCGAGCTGCTTTTGACCTGCGATACCGGCGTCAGCGCGCACGACGCCGTCGAATACGTCGCGGGCCAAGGCGTCGACTGCATCATCACCGACCACCACGCTCTGCCTGAGCAACTGCCGGAGGCCCTGGCGGTCGTGAATCCGCAGCGGCTGCCGGCGGGTCACGCACTGCGCGAGTTGCCCGGCGTGGGCGTGGCTTACAAGCTGATAGAGGCGCTCGCCAGGCACGACGACCACGACCCCGACGATCTGCTCGACCTGGTGGCGCTGGGCATAGTCGCCGATGTTATGGTGCAGGTGGACGATACGCGCTATTTGCTGCAGCGCGGGCTGGAGCGCCTGCGCCGGAATGAGCGCCCGGGCTTGCGCGCCATCCTGGAACGCGCGCAAATCGCCGCGGCCGAACTCAACGAGGGGCATATTGGCTTCGCGATTGGTCCGCGTTTGAACGCGCTGGGCCGGCTCGACGACGCCAGTCCGGCGGTGGAGCTGCTGACGACGGCGGACTGGCAACAGGCGCGTATGCTGGCGCACCGGCTGGAGAGCTACAACGCGCGCCGCAAGTTTTTGTCGAACCAGGTCTATGAGTCGGCAATCGCGCAGATCGAAGCCGAGCCCTGGCTGCTGGAATACGCCGCCCTGGTGCTCAGCCATAGCGACTGGCACAGTGGCGTTATCGGCATCGTCGCCAGCCGATTGGTGGAAGAATTCGGTCGCCCGACTGTGTTGATCGCCACGCCGGATGAGAAGGGTCGCGGCTCGGCGCGCTCGGTAGCGGGCCTGGATATCACGGCCGCGTTTGGGCGGGTGGCGGCGCAGCTGACGCGTTATGGCGGGCACAGCATGGCGGCCGGCATGAGTTTGCCGGCGGACGGGATATTCCAATTTCGGCGCGCGCTCTCCGGCGTATTGCGAGATATGGGCGGCGCCGAGCCGCGTGCGCCCGCGCTGGCGGTCGATGGCTACCTTGCACTCCCCGAACTGTCATTGGAGCTGGCCGAGGATATCGAGCGCCTGGCGCCCTTCGGCAATGGCAATCCGCCGCTGACTTTGGCGACGCGCGATCTTAAGCTGGTCAGCCGCAAAGGTCTGGGACGGCGCGGCGAGCACCTGCAAGTCGAGGTCGAAGACGAGGCGGGCAATCGGCAGCGAGTCATCTGGTGGCGCGGCGCGGGCAAAGACTTGCCCGGCGGCGGATTCGACCTCGCCTATACCCTGCGCAGCAGCAGCTACAAAGGGCGGCGGGAAGCGCTGATCGAGTGGCTCGACTACCGCCAACTGGAAAGCGCGCTGCCCGAGATCAGAGACAGCGAGCCGGCTTGGGAGCTGCACGACTACCGCGGCAGCGATGACCCGCATTCGGCTTTGGCTGGCGCGCGCGAATGGTATTCTCAAGCGCAGATCTGGGCGGAGGCGGCCAGCGAAAGCATCGACGGCGCGGTCAACCGCCTGGGGCTGCGCGCGAGCGAGACGCTGATCGTCTGGACCGCGCCGCCCACGGCCGAGACCTGGTCGGCGGCGCTGGCCACCGTCAGCCCGGGACGGCTGATCCTCTTCGGCGCGCTGCCGGATGGCGCCGATCTCTCGAGCTTCCTGCTGCGGCTGGCGGGCCTGGTCAAGTTCAGCATCAATCAGCGCGGCGGCGCGGTCGGCCTGGAAGCGCTGGCGGCCGCGACCGCTCAACCCGAGCGGACGGTCCAGGTCGGATTGCAAGCGCTGCGCGCGCTGGGTAAACTCGATTACCAGGTGGCGGCGAGCGGGCAATACCAGTTGCAGGCAAGGGATAATCCGCCCAGAGGCGAGCTGGAAGTCCTGCGCGGACGGCTGGACTTGCTCCTGCGGGAGACGCGCGCCTATCGCAAGTATTGGCTGACAATGGATATGCGAGGCTAGGACAATGGCATTTGAACAATCGCTGGGCTGGTGGTGCTGCGCGCATTTGGCGGAGGACCCGGTCGACCTGCTGCAAACGGCTAAAGCGATCGGCTATACGGGCCTGGAGCTGGTTCCGGTCGAGCAATTTGCGCTGGTGCGGGATCAGGGTTTGAAGGTGGTGACACATCAATTGCATGTGCCGCTGGAGCAGGGCATCAGCCACACCAAGTATTGGGACGACATCAAGCGGCAGGCGGACGAGAGCCTCAAGCTGGCGGTCGAGTGGGAGATTCCCTACCTCATCGCCTTCAGCGGCAATCGCGAGGGCCTGGACGATGCTCGCGGCGCCGAGAACGCCATCAAACACCTGGAGCCGCTGGCGCGGGCGGCCGAATCAGCCGGCGTTGTGCTGATTCTGGAGCTGCTCAACAGCAAAGTGAATCATCCCGATTATCAGTGCGACCGCACGGCCTGGGGCGTACAGGTCGTCTCGGCCGTGGATTCGCCCAACGCGCGTTTGCTCTACGACATTTATCACATGCAAGTCATGGAAGGCGATGTCATCCAGACCATCCGCGACAATCACCAGTGGTTCGGACACTATCACACAGCGGGTGTGCCGGGCCGCAACGAAATCGACGATTCGCAGGAGTTATACTACCCCGCCATCTGCCGCGCCATCGCCGAGACCGGCTTCAGCGGTTATGTCGGTCAGGAATTTACGCCGCTGGGCGATTGGAAGGCGGCGCTGAAATACGCCTATGACATTTGCAAGGTGGCCTAGCTAATACGAGCCGCGATGAGGATAGCGCCGCAGCCAGCCGGCTGGACGTCTGTAGTCCTGAATCAGCGCGATGCCTGAGGCGATGACGATCATGCCGATGACCATGGCGCCGGTGATCTCTTCGTCCAGGAGCAGCACGCCGCCGGCGCCCGCCACAATCGGGATGACGTAGGTGGTCATCACGGCCGGCGTGGCGCCAAAGCGCTTGATGGTGTAGAAGGACAGCATAAAGCCCAGGAAAGTCCCCACCACCGCCGCATAGAGCAAGCCGAGGATGCCGGCGCCATCCACCGCGCTGAAGTCGAAGCCGACAGTCAGCAGCGCGAAGGGCAGCATGACGATAGCGGTGGAGAATAGTCTTACGCTGCCGACGTCAAAGGCGTCGTAGTTCCGCAGGTATTTGCGCGCGTAGATAATCATGATCGAGCTGGAAATCATGCCCACGACGACCAGCAGATAGCCGGTCGGGTCCGCGCGCGAGACATCGGGCAGGCCGTTCTCTCCACTCAGCGTCAGCAGCAGCGCGCCGCACAGCGCCAGACTGACGCCAAAGATTTTGCGTTTATTGAGCAGTTCGTCCGGCAAGATCCAGTGCGCCAGCACAACCGTCATGGCCGGGCCGGTCGTCAAGAGCAGCGAGGCGACGCCACTGGACTGGTACTGCAGCGAGGCGACCACGCAGGTCATGGGCACGGCGGTGCCAAATACGCCCAGCAAACCGGCCCGCTTCCACAACTCAGGGTCGCGTGGCGCGCGCCGCCCGGTGACCAAAGCGTACACGCCCAATGACATCAGGCTGGCGATGACCATGCGGATGCCGATGTAGGCGGCGGGATCGAACTGGCCGACGCTGAATCGCGAAACCACCAGCGATGAGCCGAAGAAGAGACCGAGCAAGAGAACGTAAGGCAGCGCTCTGATATTCAAATGGGCGTCCCGGGTTGGCTGGACCAAGAAAGCGGCAGTATACACCAGGGGCTGGCGAGCGCAAACGGTGTACCCCCCTCAGTCCCCCATTGCAATGGGGGGAAGCCGCTGGTTTACCCCCCTCAGTCCCCCCATAGCAATGGGGGGAAGCCGCTTTCGCGCTTTGCGGACATGAAATCTGTACGGGTTAGCCGCTGGCTGTCCCCTCCCCAGCAGCCAGCGGATGGTGATTCTGTGGGCGAGCCGACGGCTCGCCCGTACAGAGTCCTTGTTGGGCCGATCCGCGCCGGCCGGGCGCGTGATTTCGTCAAATCGGGCGCGATGGTGTAAACTTGACGCTAGCGATTGGCGGAAGAGTCAGCGCGGACGCGCTTGCTCGTCTGGAAAGGAGGGCGCCGCCGCGAAACAGCGTTTGATTTCAAAATCGTATTGACCATCAACCAGAGGGAGTCAAGCATGAACAAGAAGATTGGCAATTTTTCTCGCCGCGATTTTCTCAAGGCGATGGGCGCGCTTTCCGCCAGCCTGGCGGCGAACCCATTGTTGAGCACAAGCGTAAAGACCATGGCGCAAGATGTGATGAGCCAGCCGCCGATCACCATTCTGATCAACGACTCGCCCTGGTTCCCCGGTTTCGCCGCTATGGTGGAATTGTATACCGAGACCACCGGCAACCAGGTCAATCTTGACGTCACGCCCTTCCCCGGCATGTTGGACAAGACGCGCAACGCTGTCCAGGCCGGCGAAAGCGAGTATGACGCAGTCGCCATCACCGAGCAGAACATCCCCTTCTTTTACAATTCCGGCCTGCTGAAACCCATCCACGAGATCGACGCCGATTATGCGCTGGATGACAATATCATCAGCTATGGCGACGCCGCGCGCTGGGATTGGGATCTGGGCGTGAACGGCCCGATGGGCGAACTGCTGGGCGTGCCCATCAACGGCAATATCCAGCTCTACTACTACCGCCGCGATCTCTTCGAAGACGCCGGCATCGAGCCGCCCAAGACCTTCGATGAGATGGAGGCGATCGCCGAACAGCTGGGCAATCCGCCGCGCATGTTTGGCCACGCCAACCGCGCCAAT
The DNA here is from genome assembly GCA_964632725.1 of uncultured Anaerolineaceae bacterium. Classification (GTDB taxonomy): domain Bacteria; phylum Chloroflexota; class Anaerolineae; order Aggregatilineales; family Phototrophicaceae; genus UBA6055. The sequence goes on along the minus strand of CAZWCV010000044.1, from coordinate 9,603 downwards.
CCGATCTGGTGGGAATTCGGCGCTTATGTCGATTCCTACGACGCTGAATATGTCCGCCTGGAAGACGACGGCAGTTGGTCGGTCGGCTTCGAGCGCCCCGAAGGCCTGGAAGCCGTGCAGCGCTGGCTGAAGCTGGGCCGCACCTGGGCGCCGCAGAATTACGCCGATCTGGGCCAGGGCGACTTGCTGGCGCTGATGGCGAGCGGCCGCCTGGCGCAAGTTCACATGGTGGGCGCGGCGGCGCCGAACTACGACAACCCCGAGATTTCAATTGTCGGCGGCAATATGGGCGCCACTGTCGTGCCCGGCGTCACCGCCGAGGGCCGCTCGCCGCGGACTGGCATGTGGGTCATGTGCCACCCGGACAACTTGCCCGATGAACGCGCGGCGGCCGGGCTCGAATTCGTGAAGTGGTTGACCACCAAGGACAATCAGCTGGCTTACGCCAAGGCCGGCGCGATCCCCGTGCGCCAGGACACCTACGAGGAACTGGCGACCGACGAGGTCGTCGGCTGGTGGACCAGCGCCTTCGCGGAAAGCACGCCCTTCTTGCATCCGGAAACGCGCTTGCCCGAAACGCCGCTGATACGCGACAGCGTGTCGACGCGCATGGCGCAAGCCTACGTCGACGAAATCAGCGCGGAAGAGGCGGTGTCGCTGATGGCGTCCGAGATCCGTACGGTTATGGAAGACGCGGGCTACAGCGTGTCCTAGCGCGCGTCGCTTGCCAGCGTTAGGAGCCGGCGCCGGGCGTCCTGTCTGATGCCGGTTCCTCGCGCCTCAATCCGCCGACGCGATCGGCGGCGTTTACATGACTGGTCTTCTTTTCGCGAAGTGACGGTGTTCATATGGCGCATATTTCTTTGAGAGACTCGCGCGATCTGAAATCGATTCTATTTGGTCAAGGCAGCTTCAAATTCTGGGCGCTGGTTCCTTTGCTGGTCGTCCTGACGGTCTTTACGGTTCTGCCGATCATTCAACTGTAGCAAATGAGCGTGTCCGAGCTGGAATTCGTACAAGGCGAACTGGTCTCGGAGTTTATCGGCCTGGGCCAGCTTGATAATCTGGCGAAGGATCCCATTGTTGGCATCGCGCTAAAGAATACGCTGGTCTTTGTAGTGGCCGTGGTGCTGATCGAGACATTTGCCGGATTCACGCTGGCGGTGGCCATCAGCCGCACCAAGACCCTGTCCGTCTTGTATCGCAGCGTGGTAATCATCCCCCTGCTGATTCCGCCAGTGGCGATCGGCACCACCTGGTCGCTGATATACGACTTCAATTACGGTCTTATCACCACGATTTTGATTGAGCTGGGCGTTCAGAATCCGCCACTGTGGACGGCCGATCCGGACCTGGCTTTGATTTCTGTCATCATCGTCGATGTCTGGCATTGGACCAGTTTCCTGTTTCTGATCATGTTGGCCGGCATCGAGTCGATTCCGCCGTCGCTGCTGGAGGCGGCGCGGGTTGACGGCGCTAACGAATTGCGCATGATTCGGCATGTTATCTTACCGATCATGGCGCCGACGATCCTGGTGGCGATGCTGCTGCGCACCATTCTGGCCTTCAAGGTATTCGATCAGATCTTCGTGCTGACCTCGGGCGGGCCCGGCACCGCCACGCAGGTCATCAGCATGCACATCTACAAGGTGTTCAGCGAGCAATTCCGCCTGGGTTACGCGGCTTTTCTGTCGCTTTTGGTGGCGGCCTTCATGACCATATTTGTGGTCTTCTATCTGTGGGCAAGCCGGGCGGTAAGGAGGCGGTTGGGATGACTCAAGGCACGCTGTCCAAATTGCCGCTGAACGCCGCCTTGCTCCTGGTGGTCTTCATTATTTTGTTTCCCGTTTTCTATATCGTGCAGACATCGCTGAAGAGCACCGCCGACATCTACAGCGGCACATTTTTCTTCGAGGCGAAAACGCGCAACTACGAAGAAATCTTCACCGGCAGCCGCAGCAATTTCGCCGAGTTGACGCGCAACAGCCTGGTCGTATCCGCCGCCGTAGCCCTAATCTGCGGCGTGATCGGTTCGCTGGCGGCCTACTCTATCTCGCGGCTGAACTGGTCGCGCTGGGTGACGGGCGGCATTCTGGTCTGGCTGTTATTCATCAATATGATGCCGCCGATCGTATTCGTCACGCCCTATTATCTTTGGGCGCGGGCGGCGGGCATATACGACACGCCCCTGGCCGTCATCATGGCGCATATGGTGCTGAACATGCCCCTGGCGGTGATTATGATGATGAACTTCTTCGCCGAGGTGCCCAAGGAACTGGAAGAGGCCGCCGTCATCGACGGCTGTACGCTGTGGCAGGCCTTTCGACTGGTGATAATTCCAATTGTACGCCCCGGCCTCGCGGCGATGGCCGTGCTGGTCTTCGTCTTCAGCTGGAAGGAATTCCTCTTCGCGTTATCGCTGACGACGACCAGCGCCGGGCGCACCATTCCGGTAGGCATCGCCAACTTCGTGCAGGAATTCAATATCCGTTACGGTGAAATGGCTGCCGGCTCCTTTGTGGCCATGATTCCGGCGCTCATCCTCGTGCTGCTGGCGCAGCGGCATATCATCAAGGGGCTGACAGTCGGCGCTGTGAAGGGCTAGCGCTTAGCTATAATCGCCGGCGCGGCGCGGCGTACTCCGCGGACGTATCCATCTCGTCCATCCAGCGGACAAATTTGGTGTGCATCATCTCACAGATGTCGGGTCGCTCAGCTGCCAGATTTCGCTGATGCCCGCGGTCCTGCACGGCGTCGTACAAGGCGACTGGCTCGCCCTCCAGGCTGTAGAAGAAATCCCACTCGCCGTCGCGAATGGTGCAGGGCGAGACCTCGACCACGACGCGTTCGCAGTCGTCGACGATGAGGGTGGTGTTGCCGGCCGTATCGATCAGCGACTGCGAAGTCACCACGACATCGTGGGAGCGGTCGACCTCGCCACGCGCAAGGGGCAGCAGCGATTGCGCCTGCACGCGATCCGGCGTATGGATGCCCGCCAGCTCCAGCATGGTTGGCATCATGTCGGGGATGCTCACCAGGCCCGGGACGCGCTGATGCTCGTAGCCGGGTATCCTGGCGAAGAGCGGCGCCTGCGATATCTCATTATGTTTGAGGCAGGCGTATGAGATGGCGCCCTGTTTGAAGCGCGCCATAGCGTCCATGACTGGAATGGTATTATCGGGCCAGCGGAAGCGGCTTTTGACGAAGATGCCGAATTCGCCGTAGTAGAAGCCGTGATCGGAGACGAAGAAGATGGCAGTATCGTCATAGACGCCGAGGGACTTCAGCCGGTCAAGCAGCAAACCGAACCAGCGATCGACCATGGTGATTTCCGCCATGTAACCGGCATCCTCCCAGTCCCAATAGGCCGGGTTAACCTGCTCTCCGGCGTATCCGGCAGGTTAGGTTTGACGTAGTGCGCGGGCGGGTCCCAGGGCTCGTGCGGGTCCCAGGCGTCGATATAGAGCAAGAAGCGCTCGTCGTGGTGGCGCTCGACCCAATCCATGGCTGCCTTGAAGGTCTGCGGCGCAAAGCGATCGTCCACTTCTTTTCACAAGCTGGTCACATCGGGGCTTCCGGAGGCTTCGCGCTGGCCGCGTATCCAGATGAAGTCGTGGAAGCCTCGGTCACAGCCGTAGCCGTTGCGGATGAGGAAGGGGTTGTCGCCGATGCCCATCGTCCGGTAGCCGGCTTTGGTCATCAAGTCGGCCAGGGTGATTTAGTCTTGCGGCAAGGGGCCCCAGGTCAAATAAGTGAAGGTGAAGCGGCCAGTGGCGAAATCGGCGCGGGTGGGCACGGTGGGGAAGGAGGCGGCGTGGCAGTCCTTGAATACAAGCGCTTCCTGCGCGAATTCAGTCAGATTGGGCGCGATGACCTGCTGGTTGCCGCAGGTTGGCAGGAAGTCGGCTCGCAGGGTATCGGCGACGACGCAGATAATGTGCATAATGGGGTCTCCTCATGCACACAGTCGCATTTGTAGCATTCTTGAATACGCTAAAAACGTGTAGGGGCGACTCGGTGAGTCGCCCACATTCGCATACCTTGCGGAATCGGGCGAGCCAAGACTCGCCGCTGCAAAAGTCAGCAACGACGTCCTAGCCCTTGACTGCGCCCGACGCCAGACCTCGGATCAAATACTTCTGAAAGAAGATGATCACAAACGGAATGGGTAGCGTGGTTGACACCGAGGCCGCCGCCGCCAGCGTAACATGGCCCGGATCTTCGCCGCCGGTGAATTGCGCAATGCCGACCGGCAGGGTCCAGTTGACCTGCGTCAGGATGCGCGCCAGTAAGAAATCAATATAGGCCAGCAGCAAGGTAAACAGGCCGGTGGTGATGATGCCGGGCCACATGATCGGCACAATGACCGAGAGGAAGGAGCGCAGCCGCCCGGCCCCGTCGATCATGGCCGCCTCTTCAAACTCTCGCGGGATCTCCACAAAAAAGCTGCGCAGCATCCAGATGGTGCAGGACTGGTTGACCGCCACCAGGCAGATGGACGCCAGCAAGGGCAGGGTCATCAGCGCCAGCATGATGAATACGCTGGGAGCGACAAAGAAGGTAAAGGCGCCTCTTTTCATAATCGCGCCCTAATTGTTTGCGCCGACCAGGGGCGCGCCGGCGGGACTTCTGCCGTTTACCGCCGCGATCATTTCAAGCATTGCATCAATGACCGCCTGCGGCTGCTCAATCTGTAGCTCACGCCACATCCGCCCGAGCTTCTGATGATAAGACGAGGCGCCCGGCTCATAGTCATCGGCGACCAGAATGGTCAGGGGCAAATCGCCCAGCGCGCCCTTGGCCTTCACTTGCGCGCCGCTGGCGATGATGTAGCGATTCTGCCAGTAATAAGTCCACCAGCAATTGGGACTGTTCAGCAGCAACTTCAGGTAGCGGTCGCCGTAGCGGGCGCGGACTTCGGGCGTCAGCCAACCGGCGATGTCTTGCTCGCGCAGTGTCGCCTCAGCGGCGCGCTGGGCGAATGCGCGGACTTGCTCCAGTCGCTCAAAGCGTTCGCGCGGATAGCGATTCGGGTAGCTTTGGGTCGCCCAAAGATCGTAAGTCGGCGAAATGGCGTCCATGAGGAGCAACCCGGCGACACGCTCGGGATGGTCAGCCGCGAAGATTTGCGCCACTGGACCGCCGCCTGATTTTACCCCACCCCCGGCCCCTGTCCCGCCATCTCTATGGCGGGCATCCGACGAGTCAGGGAGGGGGAGCGCGTTGAAAGAATTTGATGATATTTTATGTTTTCTGTAATTGTTCGGGATGAGTTCTGGTTTTCTTTGTAAAGTCACCCATCCCTAATGCATTGGGGAAGGGCCGGGGATGGGGTAGAAAACGCTACCGCAGACGGGTCGCCCTTTTGCTTGTGTTCTTGCGCGTTACAACTGCTCGCTGTCCAGCATGATGGTCACCGGGCCGTCGTTGTGGATTTCCACCTGCATCATGGCGCCAAAGACACCCTGTTCCACCTGGCTCACGCCCGCCTGCGTCAGACATTTCGCGAAGACTTGCACCAGCGGCTCGGCCTTTTCCGGCTGAGCGGCGTTGATGTAGCTGGGCCGCCGTCCCTTGCGCGCATCGGCGTAGAGCGTGAATTGCGAAATTACCAGCGCGCCCCCGCCGATATCCAGGAGAGACAAATTCATCTTGTCCGCGTCGTCGCTGAAGACACGCAGATTGGCGGTCTTCTGCGCCAGTTTCTCGGCTTCGGCTTCGGTGTCTGAATGGGTAACGCCCACCAGCGCCACAAAGCCGGCGGCGATCTCGCCCGTGACGCTACCGGCAACAGTCACCGAGCCGGCGCTAACGCGTTGCAGCAATACTCGCATCTTGATTCGCTCCCTCTGCGCCCGGCTTCAGGCGCGCTGATTTAGAATCTGCATGACGCGCAGCAAGAAACGCTGGCAGCAGGTATCCACGTGGTAGCGGATGTCCATGTCTTCGCTTGTATGGTTGTAGACGCCGCTGATGGTGAAGCTTGGCGCCTTGGTGTGCTCGGCGCAGACGACATCGCTGAATTTGCGCTCCAGCGCTGCGCCCAGCGACCGCCGGGTATTGTCGAACATCAATTCCAGTTCGTATGAATCAAGGAAGGCGTCGGGCAATTCCTCGCCCTCGGCGCGCAAATCAAAGTTGATCTTCAAGCTCATGCCGCCATCAGTTGATCATGGGCTGGACGCGCTGAACCAGTTGAATGGCCGCGCCCCAGGGATCGCGCAGGAAAGCCAGCCGGTCGCCATTGGCGCGGTCGTCGATGTCGCCGTCCAGCGTCGCGCCCGCGGCTGCCAGGCGCTCGCGCGTCGCGTCCATGTCGTCAACGGCGAAGGCCAGGTGAAAAGTCACGGCGTGGTGGTCGCGATAGTCGATGACCTCGCCCAGCGGATTGCTGTAAATCTCGATCAGGCTCTTGCCGGCGCTGTCGGCCAGGAAATGAATATAGGGCGGCTCGGCGAAGGCGCGCACGATTCGCATGTCGAGGTGTTCTTCATACCAGGCCGCTACAGCCGCGGAATCCGCGACGTTGAAGGCGATATGTTCCAGTCTCATTGAGGTCTCCTATTCCAGTTCAAAGTGATCGGTATCGGCTGCTGTCGCGGGCTCGCCGGGCTGCGCCGGGTCGTCTTCCAACACCTGGCTGCGCAGCAAGCTGAGGCACAACATCCCCAGAAATATGACGGCGATGCCGATGAAGATGATTTCGTCAAAAGGTCCCAAGGCGCCGTGAGCGAGACTGACCGACATCATGTGCCTCGCTGGTTTTTTGTGCCACGCCGACATTATATATCACTAAAGCGGTCGCCTGAACTGTAGCTTGAATGCCGGCAGTTTGACCAGCAGAATGATGCCGCCGGACAAATTCAATCGGAGCGCAAATGTCGTCACAAGTCTTGAGCGTCAGCGGCCTGCAGAAGTATTACGGCGCCAAGCTGATCCTGGACGCGGTCAACTTAAACTTGAACCGCGGCGATCGCGCTGTGCTGGTCGGCGAAAACGGCGTGGGCAAGACGACCCTGGCGCGTTTGATACTGGGCGGTGAGGCGAGCGATCAAGGCGCGGTCCGCATCGCGCCTGGCGCCGTGCTCGGCTATCTGCCGCAGGAGGTGCGGATTTCCCGGTCGATAAGCGTGGGCGACTACATCAGCGAGCGGCTGGGACCGCTGAGCGCGCTGCGCCGCCGCCTGGATGAGTTGGAAGAACAGCTGACGCGGGGCGGCGATCTCAGCCTTGCGCTGGAGGAATACGGGGCGCTGCAAACGCAGTTCGAGCTGCGCGGCGGCTATACGCTGGAGACGCGGCGCGAGCGCATCTTCGCCGGCTTGAGTCTGGCGCATATCGACGCCTCGCGGCCGGTCATGTCGCTGAGCCGCGGCGAGAAAACGCGGGTCGGCCTGGCCGCGCTGCTGCTGCAGGCGCCCGATCTGCTAATCCTGGATGAGCCGACCAACCATCTCGACTTCGCCGGTTTGGCCTGGCTGGAAGACTACTTGCAAGGCTATCCCCACGCCTTGCTGATGATCACCCACGACCGGCATTTCATCAATCGCCTGGCGACCAAGATACTCGACTTGTCCGCGGTGACGCGCGGCCTGACGACCTACTACGGTAACTATGACGATTATCGCGCGCAGCGAGAGGCGCGGTATCAGCAGGATGTCGACGCCTATCACGAGCAGGTCAATCGTATGAAGGCGCTGCGCATGCGGATGAAAAAGGAGGCGCATGGCCACCGCAAAGCCAAGCGCCCCGACGATGGCGACAAAGCCATTAAGTTCGCCGCGCAACAGCAAGTGGCGCGCACCGTGGGCAAAGCGGTGCGCTCGGCGCGGCAGCAACTGGAAACGCTTGAGGCCAACCGGCTGGATAACCCGCGCCACGTCTGGCATATCGAATACAATTTTGATCCCCTGTCACTGACGAGCATGGAGCCGATTCAGCTGCAATCGCTTGACATGAGCTTCGGCGATCAGAAATTGCTCGCCGACGGTTGCGCCACACTTTGCAAAGGCGAGCGCGTCGCATTAGTCGGCCCGAACGGCGCGGGCAAGACGACGCTGCTGCGTCTCATCACCGGCGAGCTGGCGCCAACTTGCGGCAGCGTCAAAGTCATGCCGGGCGCGAAGCTCGGCTACCTCGACCAGACGGGCGAAACTTTCCCGGAAGAGCAAAATATCTTGGACGTCCTGCGCGCCATCAAGCGTGAAAGCGAAGACCATCTCTTAACGCTGCTGCACCGCTGCGGTCTCTTCCGCGACGCCCATCTGGCGGGCAAAACCGTGCGCGAATTGAGCCTGGGCCAGCGGCGCAAGCTGGGCATCGCCTGTCTGATACACAGCCGCGCCAATCTGCTGCTGCTGGACGAGCCGACCAATCATCTGGATTTGCTTAGCCTGGAAGCGCTGGAACGGGCGCTGCTTGATTTCCCCGGCGCGATTCTGGCGGCGACGCACGACCGCTGGTTCATCGAGCGCATCGCGACCAAAGTCTGGCGCCTGCGCGACGGCCGAATAGACTTCGTAGAGAAGCCGGGCGAATCTAGTCGGGATCGAGCGGGATCTTGAAGGAGGCAGCCTGCGCTGGCGGATCGTCTCCTTCGGATGATTTCGTGGGCGCGGCGGAACCTACGCTGTCATCCACGATGTCGATGCGGACCGCTCGTTTGCCCAGTTGCGGCGCTTGCTTTTTTTTCTTCTTGCGTTTGCCGCGCTGCTTTCGTTTCGCGGCGGGTTTGACCACATTCACGGCAATGTCGACTTCGGCCGGGTCGTCGGCCTCGTCAGCGACTTTGATTGCTGCGCTTGTGACTGTGGCTGATTCGGGCGCGTCTCGCTTTTCGTCATCTGCCGTTAAGGGTTCCGCGCGCTCTGCCGCCGGCGCGAGTGACTCGTCCGCTGACAAGTCGGCGCGCATCTGCTTGACGGCCGCGACGATGTCGTCCTCGAAGATATCCCAGCGCGAGGGCGCCAGCGACTCCAGCATCAGTTCAAGCGCGTCCAGCAGCGCCAATTCATGCGCGCCGCCGCTGCGCAAGCTGAGGATGCGCCAGGCGCGCAAGGGGCGGTAACCGGGGTGCAAGCGCAAGCCGGCTTCGATTGTGTCGCGCGCCTCGTCAGTTTCGCCCAGCGCCAGCAAGGTCGCGCCCAGATGTGAATACAAGCGCGGCATGTCCTTTGGCGGCAGGCCCTGGCCCTTTGGCAGCGCCAGCAATTCGCGGTAAAGCGGCAGCGCCTGTTCCGGCACGTCGAATTCGCGCCAGGCGCCAGCCAGCTCGAAGCGGATGCGCGCGTTGCCCGGGTAAGTGGCTTTTAACTGCCGGAAATGTTCGATAGCGCCGCGCAGATTGCCCTGCTGCTTCAAGCGCAGACCGGCATCGATCAACTCGGTGATCACCGCCATGTTCGCCCTGCCTCACTGAATCTTCCATGTTTGAGTATAACACGCTCAATGCCGTGTACGCAGACGTGACAGATTGTTCTCAACACAAAGACAAAAAGACACGAAGGACACAGAAACAATGGCGACTCTCGCGCCGATTTCTCAGTAATCAAACTCAAGTCATGCAAATTTCGTCTCAATAGAATTTACCTTTACCACAGAGGA
>CAZWCV010000043.1:11579-27616 GCA_964632725.1 uncultured Anaerolineaceae bacterium | reverse complement strand
GAATTCAGCAAGGAATTGGCCCGCGCCAGCGGCGACATCATCAAGCGCTACTTTCGCAGTGGCGTCGCTGTTGAGACCAAGGACGACGAATCGCCCGTGACCATCGCCGACCGCCAGGCCGAAGAGGTCATGCGCGAGATGATCATGAAGGACTATCCCGAGCATGGCATCATCGGCGAAGAATTTGGCGTACACAACGAAGAGGCCGAGTATCAGTGGGTGCTGGACCCCATTGACGGCACCAAGTCCTTCGTCAGCGGCACCTTCCTCTTCGGCACGCTGATCGGCTTGATGAAAGGCGGCCAGCCCATCGGCGGCGCCATCCACCATCCCGTGACCTCGCATCTGCTGGTGGGCGACGGGGTGGAAGCCCGCCTCAATGACGAGCCCGTGACAGTCAGCGACAAGCGCGAGCTGCGCGATGCCGTGCTCTGCTACACCGACTTTATCGATGTCGGCAAATACCAGAATGGCATCGCCTTCCAGCAGTTGATGGGCATGACGCGCTTCAACCGCACCTGGGGCGATTGCCACGGCTACTTCCTGGTGGCGACCGGCTACGCCGATGTCATGCTTGACCCCATTATGCACCTTTGGGATATCGTGGCGCTGATTCCCGTCATCGAAGGCGCCGGCGGTAAAATCACCTCCTGGAACGGCGGCCCCCCGCTAAACGGCAAGGGCGTCATCGCCAGCAATGGCCCGCTGCACAGCCAGGTGCTGCGCGTGCTGATTGCCTAGCCCTTGTGAGAAGCCAATATAAGGTTGACACATGCAGCATCTATGGTCCGCAGCAACTTGGGAAGTGCGCGTCAACGAGGATTCAAGCGACGAGTCTGCGATCGGCGTACCCGTAACAATTCTGTCGATGGACATTCCGGAGAAGCGCAAGGTTTCGCAATCCCGGCCCCCGGTTCATGAGGTTGCTTTGGACCGGGACTTGTACCTGCTGACAGCCTGGTATGTGCATGATTTCCTGGACAAACTGTACATTTCCATTTCCGACCCAAATGGGCGCCAACTGTGGTATACTGAGGCCAAGTCAAGGTCTAAAGGCATATTGACCAAGGCAGTTCACATACTGCCCATTCGGGATCTGCGGTATTCTGTTGATGGCTTGTATACCTTTAACTTTCACTTTGGAAATGATGAAGGCCGCAACTCGGAAACTGGGTCCTTTAGGATTGTGCTGAATCGCAGCGGGAGGCGTTGAGATGTCTGATCAAGTTGAACTCATTTGGTACGAAAACCTGACGCGGCCAAAGCCGGAAAATGGCAGCGCGAGCGAAGTTAAGAAACAACCCAAGAGTGTCAAGCAGCAGGCGCCCAAGCCCGAACCTGTCCAAAAGAAGCCTGTCAAGCTAGCCGAGAGTTAGGTCTCGTCGTCTTTACTCATCCAGTCTCTTACGCTGTATCGCCCTGGCAATTGTCGGGGCGGTTTTGTCTTTATCGCCAGGTAGACTTCCGCCAGCCATGCTAACTTAAGCGCAGCGCCAGCCAGTGAAGCTGTGATAGAAAGCCGCCATGCCAAAAATCAAGCGCATTTACCTCACCAGCCACACGCATACCGATATCGGCTACACCGACCACCAGGACACGGTCTTCCGCCAGCATCTGGGCTTCATCGACGACGCCATAGAGCTGGGCGAAGCCACCGCCCACTACCCCGAAGAAGCCCGCTACAAGTGGACCTGCGAGGTGACGGCTTTCGTTGAGCGCTACTTCCAGGAGCGTCCGCCGGCGCAAGTGGAGCGCTTCCTCGAGTTGCACCGCCGCGGGCAGATGGCGGTGGCCGGCATGCAATATCACTGGACGCCCATGCTCTCGACCGCGGCCATGCTGCGCTCGCTGCTGCCGGTGAGGCGCCTGCGCGATGACTACGGCGTAAGCATCAGCGCCGCCATGCAATGCGATGTCAACGGCGCTGCCTGGCTCTGGGCCGATCTGCTGCCCGCCATCGACATCAATACGCTGACGATGTCCATCAATATGCACCGCGGCCGCCGTCCCGAACCGGACTTGAACGCATTTTGGTGGCGCGGGCCGGCCGGCCGCCGCTTGCTCACTTTCAACGGGCCGCATTACCTATACGGCATTTTCCGCTACGGGCTTAGCGATATGAACTTCGTCGACGAGCTGCTGCCGCCGCAACTGGCCCAGCTGGAAGCGCGTGATGACTACCCCTATGACTTCTTGTACGCCCAAATCACCCATCCGGCGCGAGTCGACAACGGGCCGCCGCTGCCGCATATGGCCGACTTCGTTCGCGACTGGAACGCCAGCGGGCGCGAGCCGCAGCTGATCTTCACCACCATCGACGGCTTCGCGCGGATGCTGCACGAGAACTACGGCGAGAGCCTGGTCGAATGGCGCGGCGACTGGGCCGACTGGTGGGCCGACGGCGTCGGCTCGTCGATTTATGAGACCAGCTTGAACCGGCAGACGGAAGAACTGCTGCCGCTGCTGGATTATCTGGCGACCCAGGTCGACGGCGCCGATCTTGGCTTGATCGAAGAAGCCTACCACCTGGTCTCGCTCTACGACGAGCACACCTGGGGCGGCTTCGCCAGCATTCGCCGGCCGCATTCGCCCTTCACCCGCGCCAGCTACAACCGCAAAGCCAGCTTCGCTTACGGCGGCTACGGCTTGACGCATGAACTGCTGGCGGACAATGGCCGCAAATTGGCGCGCGACATCACCGGAGTCACGCCCGAAGGCGAGGCCTGGCGCCGCTGGGGACAGTACATCAGCGCCGACCCGGCTGACGCGCCCGACAACTATCATTATCTCGTGCTCAACAGCTGCGGCTGGGCGCGGCATATTCGTTATCCGCTGCCGCCGGATATGGGCGGCGCGGCGCCGCACGGCCTGCTGGAGCAATTTCTCATCGGCAATTACCGCGAAGACCCGCCGCTGATCACCGATGCGCCAGCCGAGACGATGATCGACCTCAGGTTGCCGGCATTCAGCTACGCGGTCGCAGCGCCGCGCGCGATCGACGAGGCCGCGCCGGATTGCGCCATCGGCGAAGGCAGCCTCGAAAATCGCTGGTATCGCCTGCGGATCGACCGGCAGACCGGCGGCCTGCTCAGCTGGTGCGACAAGGATCTGGGCCGCGAACTGGTCAACAGCGACGATCTCTGGCGCTTCGGGCAGTATATCTACGAATGGGTTGATCACCCCGATGACCGGCGGGCGATTTTCGCGCTGGACTTCGACCGCGAAGATTTTGGCGTCCGCCACGAGGACACGCCCTTCCGCCGCAGCGGACCGGCCGAAGTCGAGATCTTGCCGGCGCGGCAATTGCCCGACCGCCTCGAGCTGGAAGCGCGCCTGCAAGTCAAAGGCGCCAAGAGCGTCAAAGTCCGCTACAGCCTGCCGCTGCATCAGAAGGCGCTGCATATCGACATGCTGATCGACAAGGAGTTTGTCACGCTGGCGGAGGCGGTTTACGTGCCCTTCCCGCTGGCGCTGGACGGCGGGCACAGCTTCCACCTCGACCTCAATGGCGTGCCGCTGGAGCCGGAGCGCGAGCAGCTGCCGGGTTCCTGCCGCGACTGGTACGGCGTGCATCGCTGGGCGGAAGCCGGCAACAGCGCTGTCTCCGTCACGCTGGCGCCGCTGGATTCGCCGCTGATTCAGGTCGGCGGCATAACGACCGGACGCTGGGCGCATGAGCTGGATGCGCGGCAGCCGACCCTGGTCTCCTGGGCGCTGCACAATCACTGGGACACCAACTTCAAAGCCAGCCAGGGCGAAGCCATTTTGCAGCGCTATCGGCTGACGTCGAGCGCGGGCTACGACCCGGCGGCATCGTCGCGCTTTGCCATTGAGGCGGCCCTTCCGCCACTGATCGTGCGCGTTCCCGGCGCGGAACCCGGCCGCAGCGGAACCTTCATAAATGCAGAGCCGGAGGGCGCTTGCGAGCTGCAAATCAAGCGCGCCGACGATGGCCGCGGGCTGATCGTACACGCTTACAATCCGGGCGAAGCTGGCGTGGAACAGCGCCTGAGCTTCCCGGCCGGCAGCATCGCCTCTGCTTGCGTCTGCGACCCGGTCGAAGTCGATGGCGCCCCGCTGGCGGTCGCGGACGACGGTATCGCGCTGTGTGTGCCGGCGCGGTCGGTGGCTTGCGCGCGGGTGGTTCTGGCCTAATCTATGCAGGAGGCGCTGTAGGCGCGGCTGGCGGGCTGTGTTTACGCGTCATGCAAGAATTCTTCGCTAGCTGAACTCGGCGCCAAAACACGCGGATCAGAAAGGAGAGTCGCTTATGCTAAAGGGTAAAACTGCAATCGTGACCGGCGGCGCCGGCGACTTGGGCAAGGCCATGGCGCGCCAGCTGGCCAAAAATGGCGCGCATGTCGTCATCTGGGATATCGTCCCGCAGGATGACGCAGCGGCCGCCATAGAACGCGTGCGCGCGCAGGACCCGCAGGTCGATTACGCCGAAGTCGATGTGCGCGACCGCTCGGCGGTGGACAGCGCCATTGCCGCTCTGCCGCGAGTGGACATCGTCTGCTCCAACGCCGGCATCGTGGAAGCCCAGCCCTTCCTCGCGCTCAATTTGCAGAATTGGCGGAACCATCTGGATATCAACCTGACCGGCTGCTTCAACGTCTGTCAGGCGGCCGCGCGCAGGATGGTGGCGGATGGCAGGCCCGGTCGGTTGATCCTCACATCCAGCTGGGTGGCCCGGATTCCCTGGCCCGAGATCACCGCCTACACCGTTAGCAAAGCCGGCGTCAATATGCTGGTCAAGCAAATGGCGCGCGAGCTATCGCCCTATGGCATCCTGGTCAACGCGGTGGCGCCGGGCATCGTCAAAGCCGGGCTGGCCGGGCGGCAATTGCGCGAGGAGCCGCAATACGCCGCGCGCGTCGCCAAAGCCATCCCGCTGGGCGAACCGGGCACGCCAGAAGAAATCGCCGCCGCCGTCGTCTACCTGGCCGGCCCGCAGACGGCCTATATGACCGGCAGCATCCTGACGCTTGACGGCGGTTGCTCGCTCTTCCAATTCGACAGCTAAGTGTCCCGCGCGCTGCGGCGCAGCAAGTTCTGTATCGTCTCCAGCAGCAAGCCGCGCTGTTCGTAGCCGCTTTCGCTGAGCTCGCTGTAACCAAGGTAGACGCCTTTGCGGCAGCGGCGCGTCAAAGCCAGCAGCAGGCGGCCCAGCGTCCCCCGATTCCAGGCTTGCTCATCCTCTTCGGTCCAGCGCGCGCCCGCCTGCCAACTACGGCTCAAGACGTAAGGATGCGTCAGCGGCTGATACAATCGGCGCGACCAGCCTTCGCTGCCGATGTTGAGCCAGAACTGGTAGTCGACCGGACGATTCGCAAGCAGGAAAGTATAAGCCGGCGCGATAAATACGCTGTCTTCGTCTTGCGTCTCCCAGCTGCGGC
Organism: uncultured Anaerolineaceae bacterium; assembly: GCA_964632725.1. Taxonomy (GTDB): domain Bacteria; phylum Chloroflexota; class Anaerolineae; order Aggregatilineales; family Phototrophicaceae; genus UBA6055. Next base: position 22,217 of record CAZWCV010000043.1, on the reverse strand, counting down.
GATAATAATTCGCGATCACACCGCGGTCCACCATCTTCACGTAGTCCAGCCCCAGGTCAGTCGCCTCGTCATAGCGGCCTAGAAAGTCCAGCGACCAGCGGAAGTTTCGAGCGGAATCAACCAGGTTCATGCAAATATTGCCGGCATCGATATTGCCGTGGAAGCCATAACCCTGGCGAGACAGCAACTCGCCGAATATCCGTTTGAAGAAGATGTCGATTGCCTCCACCCCGCCTTCTTCGCGATAGCGCGCCAGCCAGCTGACCAGTCGATCGTAGCGCTCGCCCAATTCGAAGGTCACGCGGGTCTGCATCGTCGACGACTGCACTTTGGCGAAGGGCAGCAGCGCGCCCTGGCGATAGAGCATTTCGGTCAGCAGCTTGGCGCGAATCAAGTCCAGGCCGTCGATGGCGGTCATCAGCGCGAAGGCGATATCGAATTCGGCCGGCTGCAGCCGCCAGTGCGGATGCGCCAGGCGCGCCAGGGTCAGCAGCGTGCGGGCGGCGCGCTCGTCTCGCAGCGCCCGCGAAGGCCGATGCGAGCGCGTCTTGATTCCGCGTTTTTCCAGGCTCTCCATCAAGCCGAAGCGCAAAACATCGGACAGGAAGGGCGCCAGCACCACGATCTCGCCCGGCGGCGCCGACTGGTCTTGTATCAAATGGCGAACCTGATCGGCCACCCAATCCACCATCTGCGGATGATAGCGATGCGCTTCGGCCCTCAAGGCGGGACGGGGATCAATGCGCTCAGCGCCGGCTTCGACCACGCCGAGCTGCGCCGCCAGCTGGGCGCCCAGCGCTTCGACCCTTGGGGCCATCACCTGGCTCGCGTCCAGCGTTTCATGAAGATCGCAGTATTGCTGCAAGCCGCGCGCATGGGCGGGGTCCGCGCCCAGGAAACGGCGAAAACCGGCGTCGCGATCGAAGATAAGCATAGCCGAGTCGCAGTCCTGCAGGCGGGCGGCCAGGAAAGCGTGCGAGGCAGGATTTTCTTCTTCGACATTGTCAACGATGAGATGTCGAAAGCGTCGGCTCAGATAGGCCTGCGCCGGCGGCAATGCGAGGACATGATCGCGAAACAGCTCCAGGTACAGTGAGAAATCGAGCAGGTTTCGTTTCAGGCAGTAATCGCGGAAGGCCAGGGCGCAGGTCTGCGCGTCGTCAAATATATGCGTTTGCTCTACGCCGCCGGCCAGCGCTGTATTGAGGCGCGAGCCGATCTCGCTGATGGGAAAGCCGACCAGCGCCGCCTTGTTCATATTGTCGACAATCTGGCTGTAGAGACGGGCGCGGTCGATGCGAACGCTGCTGAAATAATCGCGCTGATTCACCAGCGGCTCGATGGCGCGGGTCATGAAATACTGCACTAGTTCCAGGCTCAGAAAGTTCGGCAAGTCTTGCGGATGCGTGAAGCCGGCGCGCGCCGACACCAGAAACCAGAACATCTCGACCAGTTGCAGCGACAAACTGCCAATCGTATGAACGGAGACCTGGCCGCCGCGATACAGCGTATGATCGCGCAGCGCTTCAATGTATGGATTCGCTAACGCGCGCTGGGGCACAAAGATAAGGATCGACTCCGCCGGCACGCCTTGAGACAACAGACGCGCGACCCGTCGCACGCCCACGGTCGTCTTGCCGCTGCCGGCCATGCCTTCCAGCCAGATTTTCGCGCCCAAGGGCGAATCGAGCAGAGCGGCTTGTCGGGCGTCTAACTGTCCGATTTCGATTACCATGCCATCATTATAGGGCGCGGCGCTCGCTTTCCCTACAGCGGCAGGACACTGGAAATCAGTCGCGCAAGCTGCTAAACTACAGTCCGCTTCGAATTACTCACAGCCAGACGACTCCGCCAAATCATATCCCGGATCGATTTCCCAAGATTTGCTCATCTTAACTTGCTTTAAGCGGCGATACACGCTAGAATTGCATTGTATCTATACTGTTTAATGTTGGAGCGCCTCACCAGATGTCTCAAGACCATCGTCCCCGTACCAAGACGCGACAAATGATGATCGACATCGTGGCCCGCAGCGAACGTCCGCTGACCCGCACCGAGATCGTCAACCGGCTCAACCGCAAGAAGACTCCCCACCTCATCAATATGATGGACGCCCTGGTTGACGATGGCGTTTTTAACAGGAGTATTGTGACCTTTAATAATGGCGTAACAGGTTATGTTTATAGTGTGGCCCGACAATTCGCGCGAGAATAGGCAGCCCTCATGAAGATCATCACACTCCTGAACGAAAAAGGCGGCGTCGGCAAGACGACCCTGGCGACGCATTTGGCGGCGGGCCTGGCGATTCGCGGCAAGCGCGTCATCCTGGTGGATGCCGACCCGCAGGGTCACGCCACAATCGCCTTTGGCCTGTCCAAGGAGCCGGGCTTTTACGATCTGATCGTGCGCAGCGCGCCATTCCAAAAGGTGTTGCGGCCGGTGCCGGCGGAACGCTTCAATGTGCCGGACGAGGCGCATAACACCAACGGACAGCTGCTGGTCGTGCCATCGAATATCGAAACGCGCAGCATCGCCGGCAACATTTCCGATGCATTCACCGTTTTGAAGCGCTTCAATCAGCTGCGCAACGCCATCGACTTCGTCTTCTTTGATACCTCGCCGACGCCCTCCCTGTTGCATTCTTCAATATATATGGCGACGGACGGCATCATTTATCCCACCAAATGCGAAGCCTGGAGCTTTGACGGGCTGCGCGAGAGCCTGACGCACAAGGACCAGTTCAGTCCCATTCGCCAGCAATACAATTTGAACGACATCAAAGTGCTGGGCGTGGTGCCGACCATGTACCGCGGCCGAACGCTGGAACATCAGGACAATTTGCGCCGTTTGCAGGACACCTTCGGCAGCCTGGTGTGGAAGCCATTGCCGGTGCGCACGATCTGGACCGAGGTGGCCAGCGCCCGCCGTACAGTATTCTCGCTGGCGCCCGGCAGCGGCACCGCGGAGGATGCCTGGCGGCTGGTTGATCAATTGGAGGAGCGCATCTATGAGCAGCCGTGAGCGCCGCCGCAAAATCCAGACCGAAGAAAATCTGCTCTCCGCCAATCCCAATACGCTTGACCCCAAAACCGCCGACGCAATCGGCTTCGGCCTGGGCGACCTGGCGCTGGAAATCGCCGCGGCCGACAACGAATTCCAAGCCATTGAAGCCGTCAGCATTCAAGAGATTCATCCCAATTCCATCCAGCCGAGATACACTATCCCGCACGATCTGACTGACATCTTCGCGTTGCACCCGCGCAATATCATCGACATCTTCGATCGCTGGATTATCGAAGTGCAATTGGAAACCGGGCAGAAAGATTTCGACATCTTGCCCTTCTTGCATGGCCAGTCCACCAGCCGCGGAACGCAAGCCGAAAATGATACGCCGGACCAATCAGTCGCCGAGCATCCGCCCTCCAGCAAAGAAGAGGCGCTGATGAAGATCGTCGACCTGGCCGCGAGCATTCGCCGCGATGGCCTGTCGAACCCCATCAGCCTCGTGCGTCATGCCGATCACTTCGAGCTGGAAACGGGCGAGCGCCGTTGGCTGGCTTATCAGATTCTCTACTGGAAATTCGGCGATGGCGACCGGCGGCCCGATGGCAGCGTTGTCAATTGGTCGCGGATTCCCGCGCGCGTCGTCAAGCAGGTTGATGTCTGGCGCCAGGCCAGCGAGAACAATGCCCGCGACAACTTAAACGCCATCAGCCGCGCCCGGCAGCTTTCGCTCCTCCTGATGGACTTGCATGGTTGGGACAACTTCGTCAAGATCGACGCCTGCGAGAGCGAACAAGCCTTTTACGCCCAGGTCGCCGATGGCGCCGCCTGGCGCATCCCGCGCGGACAAGGCGAACGGCTGCTCAACGCCATGGGACTGTCGGACGCGGGCCAGCTGCGCCAGTATCGCGCCTTGCTGCGCTTGCCCGCCGATCTTTGGCGGCGCGGCGACGACGAGAACCTGACAGAGGGCGAATTGCGCAAGATGAAGGCTGCGCTGGATAACGTTACACGAGTAACGGTAAAGAAAGCCAAGTCCAAAAAGGACGCAGTCGCCCGCTTGGCCGCGGACGCCACCCAGTGGCGCAACAAGCTCCGCAAAGAGATCAATACGGTCGACCCCGCCAACAAACCCAAAATTCGCCGTCTCATAGAGGCCGAAATCAGGCAACTCATGCGCCTCATCGCCGATATTGACGAATCACACCCCTAATATCGCCACAAGGCACATATCCACCAAACAAAAACGGACGCGCAAGCAGCCACGTCCGCAGACATTCCAATCCCATGCAAGCGCTACACCTGTAACGGTATAGCCGCGTCGTTATACCGCCACACGAGCACCCAATGCTAGGCCATTGACCGCGCCAAAAGCCCGGCCCCGGTCGCCTCATCACCAACACGGGCTGCATGACGCGCCATAGCCGCCATCAAATCGCTGTATGAATCCCGCAAAGCCAAATACACATTACCCTCGCCGAACTGCTTCAGCATCCGATAAGCCACTCCCCGACGAGCGGGCCGCCGCACCTCAACGCCGACACTGTCCTCCGCCACCAGATAGCCGCGGATACTCTCGGCGACCTTGTCCTCCGCAATGTGACTCGCCACATTATCGTACTGCAGTCGCAGCCTCTCATAACGGATGCGCCCGGCCAGCTCGCCAGCCTTTCTTAGCCAGGAGCGGAGTTGGCCAAGCAATCCCGGGCCGCCAGCAGCGCCCCCCCGCCGCGCCCGCAATCGCAGAAAAGACTCGATACTCAACCTGCCATACACCACCGGCCTCACCTTCGCTTTACCCAAGCTCAATATGGAAGCGCGCCGAGCGCAAACAAATACCGCATCCCCCCGCTTCCGCAGCAACTCCGCGCCAATGTGACGCCAAGCCGGAAACCGAGCTGACTCCCCGATCTGCAGCCAGTAACCCGGCGTTTGATTCCGACTTTGATTCCGCTCGCGCCGAGGCAAGCACCTTAATGTCTCCCAGCTCAACAGGAAGCGCCCGACGCTTTCGCTCACCTGAACGCCCAAATCAGCGTTGTAACGCCGCAGCGTCCGCGGATTCACACCCAAACGACCCGCCAACACCGACATCGACGTCTGCGGAGACAACCGCTTCACGTATTCACGATGCAAGGCCCGCCGGTACGCATGGCTGCTCCCCAGATCAACTTTCGTCAAAACATCTGACGGAGACCAGCTCACCCCAAGCACCTCGAGCAGGCGACTTACGCTCGGCGCCTGGAAAAGCAATTCAACCGGCCGGCCGCGCCTCCCAGACTTAAGTCCTCCAATGTCCAGGTATTCTACATATCTTCTAGCGATAATATGCCGACCATTAAAGCTGCTACACTCACCCGTCAACGCAGACATGACACTTTTACGATTTAACCCGAATCTACTACCAAGCTCAATCGCATCGCGCATGCAAAAGTACGACTCACTCCGCCACCCGGCCGCATACAGAACATCCACTAGCCGCGCTGTCACCGCTGAACCTTGCGCCTGCAGCAGACGCTCTCTGACCGTATTCGGTATCCCGTCACCATCAACACTACTCAAAGCGCCATTTAATGCGCTCGCAATCGTCGCTCGTCCCTCCCGCAATCGATCCGCATAAGTCTCATACTTGTGTTTGGCGCCACCTGTCCTCAACACATGACGCTCAAGCAGCGCGCTCTCAATTTCGCCTCTCATCATCCCTTGCGCCCGTCCCACGCTCGCGCAGCGATAAAGCGCATTATTGCGACCTATCACATCGCACAAGCGCTCGTACATCGCGACAATGTCGACTTCAGCCGCGACCCGATGAGATAACCGCGACACCACGGGCGTCGCCAACTCCGCATGGAAGTACATTAACAGCGAATCGACAGCGCCCTTGTCCACCCACATGGGCTCGCCCCGTCGGACTGCCTTGTACTCGACACCCGATATCACTGACGGCGCCGCTACGACATACGATTTCTCGCCCTTGATGTCGCCACCGTCAAACTGGTGACTCGGCACTTTCTCCCGCGTCCGAAAATACACATGGTAACCGCGCCGGGTCTTCACCGTGTAGCTGCCGGCGTACTGCGGCATGTGACGGCAAAAGCGCTGGTAGCGCAGATGATCGTCAAAATCGATCACCAGCAATTGCGACACCTGGCCACAAACGATGCCCAAAGCGCCCGCTCGACTATCAAACATCACTTGCAGCTCGCGCTTCTCCGCGATGCGCTTTTGAAAGGCGCGCCACTTCACCGCAGGCTTTTTCGCTTCTCTGGACGACAAGTCGCCTTGGATCGGAATAACTGAATAGCCATTTTCGACCAGCAATTTCGCACGGCTGACAAGCTTCCTTCTCTGCATTTTGGCCAGTTTTTTACGCACTTTTCCGCCTCTTTCCCGCGCAATCCCTTGCTATTCCTGGTGATAAACGCTACAATAAATACGAAGCGGACAGCCCACCGAAGAGTGGACGCCGCGGATGCTCGGTGGATCGGCTCCTGCGCGAACATGGTCCGATCTACCTGCGAGTACAACGGGTATGACCGATGGTCGGTCACTTGCGAGGAGAGGCTGCCACCTCTCCTCTACCTTTGAAGCCGTGCTATATTACTCCGCCAAATGCAGGCTTTTAGTCGAGACGATTAGACGTCAAAGACCAGCAAGATCTGCACCAAAGTAGCATACGTTGCGACAAGAAGAATCGCAGATGTTGGATTCTCCACCGCGACCAGATTTCTGAAGTCGCGCGGCGGTCAGCTGGCTCGTGTTAAGTTACACCCGATATATTTATACAGTCTATAATATCTGCCCTTATCCCGCAAGGATTTGAGTCCAAATTCATAGAATCTGATCGCAGGGGCGGAGCGGGCTCAATGCTAAAACAAACGTTCTAGGTTTAAGATGGTTGATAGATCTGTATTGCGCGGGAATTCTATTCCATGCGTATGCCGCCGTCCACCGTGGGCGAGGCGCCGGTGATGTGATCTGCTTGGTCGGAGGCGAGGAAAGCAGCGAAATTGGCGACATCGCGGGTGTGGGTCATGCGGCCCAAGGGGATGCTCTCTCGCGCGTCCGCAATCATCCTTTGTCGCTGCCGCGCGGAATCAACGCCCGACGGCGCCAGGACGGCAGCCATATCGTCGATGCGCTCGGTCGCGAGCAAGCCCGGGCAGATGGCATTGACGGTGATCTGGTGCGGCGCCAATTCGAGCGCGAGCGACTGCGTGAAGCCGCGTACAGCGAATTTGGAGGCGCAGTAAGCGGCGAATCTGGCCACGCCATACTTGCCGGACACGGATGAAATGTTAATGATTCTGCCGCCACCGCTGCGGGCGATCATGTGGCGGGCGGCGGCCCGACTGCAAAGAAATGTGCCTTTGACGTTGACGCGCTGGATAAGATCGAAGTCCGCCTCTTCAAGTTCAACCACGGGCACGCGATCCGGCCCGGCCGGCGCGCCGGCGTTATTGACCAGGATATCGACCTGGCCGAATGCCTCGAGCGCGGCCGCAAACATAGCGTCGACTTGCGTTGCGTCAGCCACGTCGGCGTAAACCGGCAGCGCTCTTCGCCCCAGCGCTTGGATCTCGCTGACGACAGCGGGAAGGCCTCGCCGAGGTCCGGCGTCTTCGCTCAGGTCATTGACGATCAGGTCAGCGCCCTCTTGCGCCAGGCGCAGCGCGATGGCGCGTCCCAAACCTTGCGCCCCGGCCGCGCCTGTAACCAATGCTACTTTGCCATGCAGATCATACATATTTTACCCTCCGCTATTTCATACTTAACGCAAGATACGCTGATCGCTTAGATCTTTGCCGCCGACAGTTTTGGTGATGCTGGCGCCGCGATATTCGCGAATCTCCAGATCGGCGAAGGCGTTGACGATATTGTATTGTGTGGGCATGTCTTCCCAGCGGGCTTTATGAAACTGCAGGCTGCCAGCGCCCACGCGGCGTTCGAGAATACGCCGATTGGGCGTTTCCGCGGGTGTCAAGACGGCGTAGGCGGCATCGGCCGCGCCCCAGTCGCCGGTGCGGGGCACATATTTGTAGTGCAAGATTCCGGCGCCGTCTGGCTTGCTGGCGAGCGCGTCGATTTCTTCGCGCGTTTGCTCGCGCAGGTCGTTGACGTACAGATCGAGGAATTTGAAGCCCAGCCAGCTGGCGATGACATGATGTCGGCCGCGTAAACTTGTGGGCGCCGGCAATTCGCAGTATATCTTCGAGAAGCCAATTTCTTCACGCCCGGTCAGGATGGGGTCGGTGAGATTCTCCCAGAGCACCATCAGAAAGTTGCCGCTGAGTCGGTCCACCTCGCCCTCAAATCGCGCCGGGAATGACACGCCCAGCGTATTATAGCCGCGCCCCGCCAGCCACTCGATTTCGGTCATGTAGCTCGCGCTGACTGTCACCACCGGCTCTCCGTCAAGCGCAAAGGCGGGCGGCAGGAATGTCTCAAGCTGCGCCTCGTTGCTCAGAAAGCTCAGGCTGATGCTAGTGCTGTATGGATTGTCGCGACATTCGAATTTGCGTCCGTCCGGGCCGCGGCGCGGTCCAGTACGCGGTCCGAAGTGAGTCGGCATGCGGTACATCTGGTCGGGATCAATTTGATAAGGCATACGAATCTCCTTTTTACCGGAAACTGTCACTAAAGAAGTTGCATCATTACGTCATTCCGGTGGATCGGGAACGCGCGGGCTGAGATGAATTAGCAGGTAGCCGATCAAGCCATAAAGCGCCGCGGCAAATAGCTGGAAACCATGCAGCAAGAAGCCGGTCGCGGTGGCGTCTGATTCGCTCCAGCCGGCGAACTGAACCAGGCCAAAGCGCCAGGCGACCTCGACCACGCCGAATCCGCTGACGTTAAGCGGAAAGGCCGAGGCAAACATGCCAATGCTGATGATGGCGATCATGGCGGAGAAGTCGACCTGAATGCCCAAAGCGCGCAGCAGCACATAATTGGTCAGGAAGGACGACGAATAAGTGAAGCAGGAGATCAGGAGCGCCGACAGGAAAAGGCGCGGCTGGCGCACGCGGTCCAGCTCATCCGCCAGTTGCAGCCAGGCCGATTCCAGGGCGCCCGCCAATCCGCTTCTAGTTCGCAAGAGTCGGCGACAGCCGGGCAGCAGAACGCCGGCTGAGGCGCGCAAGAGTCCGCCGCCGAAGTACAAGCCAAGTACACAGACGCAGAAAGTAAATACTATGATGAGCATCAGTTGGTCGCGCTGCCCGGCCAAGGCTTCGGCGCTGGTCAATACGCCCGAGGCGAAGACCAGAATGATAATCAGCAATTCCAGAACGCGGGCGCCGAAGAGGCTGCTCAAGCCCTCTTCCATGGAATAGTTGAGCCGCGAACGCAGCAAGGCGATATAGGAAAGCTCGCCCAGCTTGAAGGGCAGGGCGCGCACCAGGAAGTTATGGTAGAGCGTAATGGGTATCAGCAAGCGCCAGGGTGTATCGTCTTTGTCGAGCAGCACGCGGAAGCGCAAGGCGCGGAAGAGATTCAGCGCCAGGTAGGCCAGCAGCGCGCCCAACCAACTGAGGGGCGCGACGCGGCCCAGCAACTGGTCGAACTCCGCCCATTTCACTTCGCCGACCAAAACCGCCAGCAGGGCGACCGTGACTAATACCGAGGCGATACGCACCGCCAGCTGACGGCGGTCGCGCCTTTTGGCGCTCTTCGCGCTTGGCGGCCTGGCGGAATCCGGCATGGATTTAGTCGTCCTCCTCGCGCAGCCAGTGGCTTAAATCACGCCCGAGGAGCGCGCCGAGCCGCTCGACCTCGTCCGACAGTTCATGCGCCAGGCGCCGCCTCGTTTCGAGCGTTAGCGGCGAGCGCCTCTCATAGCGCGTGTAAGCCGCGATGACGCCCTCTACGGCGCGCGTGCGGTAGGCATAGGGCAGCAGGGCGCTGGTGGTGGCCAGGTAGGTCAGGCGGTCTTTTAACAGCATCAAAGAGAAACCCGTGCTGATGATCAGTTTCTGCAGCCAGGCCAGACGGACTTCTTTGTTGGGATTGCGAATGCCGAAGTTCACCTGGACATCGGTGTCCAGACCCAGGAATTCCAGCACCGCGCGGTAGACCGCGGGCGTATCGGCGCGAAAGTCGTCGAAGATGACGACCATGACGCCGTCGCGGCCGAAGCAGTCGAAATAGCGCGCTACCTGCTCACTGAAGCGCGCCATCTGTCGGTATTGCAGGCCGGTGATGCAATGGGCGGCGCGGCGAATGCGTTTGCCCGCCTTGCGCTCGGCTTCGGCAGCCAGGGCCTCCTCGAAAAACTCGATCTGTTCGTTGCCGCTGTAACGGAATTGCGACCACATGGAATACATCATGTCGATAGGATTGCGCAGCATGATAATGATCTTCGCGCCCGGGTTATAGCGGTGGATTTCAGAAGCGGCGCTGCTGCTGGCCAGGTACCAGGGCGATGACTCGCCGATGCGGGCCTCGCCGCGCACATCGCGGAAAAGCTTGAGGTATTTGCCCGGCCTGTCGCGGAATTGCAGGAAGCGCGAGCCGACCAGATCGGCGCCGAAGTAGTGCGGTTCTTTATAGAAGGGCAGGTAGGCGTCGGGATGATGCTGCAAGTATTCGTGCAGCGCGGTCGTGCCGCATTTCGGCGCTCCGACAATGAAGAAATTC
>CAZWCV010000043.1:0-11548 GCA_964632725.1 uncultured Anaerolineaceae bacterium | reverse complement strand
ATAGGCGGTGTCACGATCCGCTGCATCTACCCGGCTGGATTATAGTACAGAACCCGCAAGGGCGTGGCCCGCCCGCCAGGATGTAGTGACGGCGGCGGCCAAAATTAGGTATGCTAGTAGATACAAGAGCGGAAGAGAGAACTCTTGGAGTTCCCCATGTCTAAGAAAAAGTCGTTCAAAGCAAATCGTCCGCCGCGACTAAAACGCAGATTCTACGAGAAAGAACTGGCGCGGCTGCAATTCGAGCTGGTGAAGTGGCAATACTGGATCAAGCATCACGACATGCGCGTCATGATCACCTTTGACGGACGCGACGCCGCCGGCAAGGGCGGCACCATCAAGCGCATCATGGAGCCGCTGCAGCCGCGCGATATCCGCCTGGTCGCGCTGGGCAAACCATCCGACCGCGAGCTGACCCAGTGGTACTTCCAGCGTTATGTGACGCATCTGCCGGCCGCCGGTGAAATCGTGCTCTTCGACCGCAGCTGGTATAACCGCGCCACGGTGGAGCGGGTCATGGGCTTCTGCAGCGATCGCCAGTACTGGAACTTCCTGCGCGACGCCCCCAACTTCGAGCGCCTGCTCATCCACGATGGCATTATCCTGCTCAAGTACTGGCTGTCGGTCGATGACGACGAGCAGGAGCGCCGCTTCCAGGAGCGGGCGGCCAACCCGGCCCGGCGCTGGAAACTGAGCGATATCGACATCGAGGGGCGCAACCGCTGGGTCGAATACTCCAAAGCCAAGGACGCGATGATCGAGCATACTGATATCCCGGAATGCCGCTGGCGCCAGGTCGAGTCCAACGACAAGCGCCGCCTGCGCCTGAATGTCATGCGCGATATTTTGTCCGCGATTCCCTACGAAGATGTGATTCCGGCGCCGATAGAGCTGCCCGACGTGCCGCCGCAGCCGCCGTACATGTCGCGCCCGCCGCGCGACTCGCATTACATCGTGCGCGACCACTACGCTGATATGTGAAGCTGCGCTACGGGCGACCCAAGGGTCGCCCCTACAAACATTCTCGCGCTTGAGCTTACTTCTTGCCGGTCAGCAGTTTCTTGCGCGTCTCGCGGACGGCGATGGCGGGCAAGCTGGCGGCGTTGGCTTCCAGGTAAGCGGAGATGGCGGCGCGGCGCCTCTTGATGCCCTTGCGCAGCAGCCAGGAGATTGCCTTGGTGATGCGCTTGTCCCGCTCGCCTTTGAGGCGATCGATCAGCTGCAGCGACAGGTCCAGAATGCGCGCATCGTCCGATTGCGAGATGGGCGCGGTCAGCAGCACCAGCGCGGCGCGGCGTTTGTTGATGTTGGCGTCGGCCGCCAGCGCAGCCAGCAGGGCGGACCAGCCCGGCCAATCCGCCAGCAGGTCGTCAGCGCTAAAGACAGTCTGGCAGGTGCTGTCGACCTCGGCCCAGCCGTCGAGGCGGCCCAGCCAGGCGTCCAGCTGCGCCAGCGGCAACTGACGGCGGTAACGCGGGTACTTGAGCAGCAGGGTCTGTGGCGCGCAGCGTTCCTCGTACGACTCGCCCTGATACAGCGAATCGATCAACGCCAGCCAGTCAGCGAAGGCGAGGTCTTTGTGCGCGGCGCGGAAGTCCAGCAGGATGCGCCGGCGCTGTTCATTCTTGAGGCCGTACCAATGGCGGGCCGTGCCCAGGTGCTCCGGCCGTTGCGTGGTCGGCCCGCGGCCTGGCTCGGCGGCCTGGATTTCGCGCAAGATTGCCTGGTGATGGGGGTTCATGTCGGTCGCAGTAAATGCGAAGGGCGACTCACAGAGTCGCCCCTACAAGGCTTGACCGGTATTGCATATTAAATGCCATGGAAACTACAACAGTACTCAACATATATGGGACAGAAGGTCAAACCATGCGATAGGCAAGAAATAACCAAGAAATTCGCTTTTTGTGGCCCCCCCCCCCTGACTGGTGGGGGTGGGGGCGGGGGGGGTGGGGTAGAAAACGCGCTCCATACCGCCCTAATACCAATCAAGCCTTACAGAACAGCAAATTTCGCGGACAAGCCGCCGCTAGAGCAGCTGCTTGAGCGGGATATTGCGGCGCTTGAGGAATTCCATGAAGCCGATCTTGTCGATGGTCTTGATTTCCTTGGCCGTGATTTTGACGCGCACCCAGCGGTCCAGCTCGGGCACGTAGATGCGCTTGTTCTGCAGGTTCGGCTTGAATTGGCGCTTGACGGTGTTGAAGGCCTTGCTGCGCGAATGGCCGAAGAGTGGCTTGACGCCGGTGATTTTGCGTTTGCCGGGCATGGTCTTGCTCCCGTTTCCTGGTACGAGCAAAGGATTATACCGAGACTCGCCGAATTGTCGAGGGTGGAGTTTCCGGGCGGAGCGGCTATTGCTCCAGCAGTTTGCGCGTGATGCCGTCGATAGTCGCCAGTTCGCCGGCGACAATTTCACGCGCGGCGTTGCGGGCGCGTCCGGGGCCGCCATTGAGCAGGCGGTTCTCTTCCATGCCTTTCATTTCTTCAATCTTGTCGTGCGCCGCCATGCTCAAGCGCGCGAGTTCGAGGTGATCGGGGTCGTCAGCATCGAAGATGGGAATGGCGCAGGCTTCGAAGGGTGTGCGCTGAATGTGTCGCGCGCCCCATAGGCCTTCCGGCTGATGCGCTTTAATCTGCTGATTCACGAATTGGGAATTTAGAATCGCGCAGAGGTAATGCGCTTCGTGTTTCGTATCCGCCGCATAGTAGAAATTTGTGTAGTCTACGACAAAGCCGCTGACTCGCCGACCGTGCACACGCAGGTTGTCCGTGTCAACATCCACTACGCTGCAGGCGATGTTTGTTCCGCTCCCGCCGTAAATCACGCGAAATTTATCTCTGACATTTTGCGCGGTCAATTTGTTGCGATAGTTGAACCATTCAAGCAGCGTTTCGGTCGTTGTGGCTGATTTGCGCTCTTCCCAGATTCTGTCGGTCTTCTCGAACCACTGCTGATAACTGCGCAAATTCGCATCGACGGCGTAGGCCAGCACGCCTTGCAGCATCTCAAGCTCCCCTTCCTCATTCAGCTTGGCTGGCAGGGCGACCAGGTTGAGTTTCTGCCAGCCGAAAGGCAGCAGGTGCTTGCTCAGCAAGGTGGCGTAGAGATACCGGTCAGTCACGGTTCCTTCGAGCTTGATGCCCTTCCAGGGCGCTTTGGCGTCTTTATCCAGTTCCGGGTCGGTCGCGACAACGGCGCTTGAGGCAACACCCACAAGGCGGACAAAACAGAGATTGCGCGGCACAAGCGACGCGCCTTGGGCAAAAAGTTCGTAGTAGTAGACGCAGGCGATTTCGGGATCGACGAAATTGGTGACCGCCTCGCCGACAGTTAGCATTGGCTTGGCTTCATTCAGCGGCAATTCGTGTCTGTCGAATTTCGCCTGGTAGGTCTTGGTGGGGATGTTGGCTTTGACGACATCTTGCTTACTGTGAATCAGGACGGCGGCGGGCACGTTGAAGAGCGGACTGACATCGCCGACATCGAGAATGCGGGCCAGGCCCTGCCGCTGAAAAGCGCGGTGCTGCTTGGCGCCGGTGAGCACGCTGCGCGGCATGACAAACGCCAAGGTTCCGTCTTCTTTCAGGTAGCGATCTTTGGCGTGGGCGAAGAACAAAGTGCTTAGATCCATCTGCGTGAAGAGTTTGACATCGCCCGAGTCGATGAGTTGATAATGGATATACAGGTCTTTCACTTCGTCCTGCCATGTCGGGCTGTTTATATAGCGGTAAGACAGCCAGGGCGGATTGCCAGCTACGACATCAAAACCTTTTTCCGCCAGAACGAGCGGACGAGAGAGATTCTTCAGGATATACGCCCAGATGCTGTCGCGACCGTCGCGAATAAGCTCGACCAGCAGTTGGAAGTTGCTCGCCCAGAGATTGCGAAATGTCGGGTTGGTGATGCCGGTATAAATGTCTTGTACCCATCTTCTGAATATATTAGCCATTTGCTCAGATTGTTCGGGGCCGGCGAGCTTCGCAAAGTCATCCATATAGTCGATTGTCTTGGTCAGCTTGTCTTCGTCTACGGCAGATTCCAGCGGTATCTGGAAGGATTCGTCTTTCTCCGCGTCGACGGCGATAGGGACGGCCGCTGGCCCGCGGTGTGTCAATGGCCCGATTAGCGCGTCGGCCAGGAAGACCGGCAGTGGCGGCGCTTCGCCTCCGCCGTTGCCCGTATGCAAATGCTCGCTTAGCGCCAGCAGATAATTGATGCGCGCGATTGTCACCGCCAGCGGGTGAACGTCCGTGCCGACGATATTATTCAAAGCGAAATCGACCAGGTCGCGCCCGGTCAAGCCATGATCCGCCAGCCGGCGTATGGCGTTGAAAAGGAAGGCGCCGGAACCGCAAGCCGGGTCAAGCAAGCTCTGTGGCGCGCGATAGTCAATCTCCTCGAGGGTCAGTTGCGCCAGCCAATCAGGCGTATAGTATTCGCCCAAATCATGCCGCGTTTCGGGATCTACCAGGTCCTGGTAGAGCTGTTTCAACAAGTCCTGGCGGATGGCGCTCAGGTCATAGACCAGCAATTCACCGGACAAGGCGTAGAGGTGGTCGGTGGCGTCTTTGCGGATGCCGTCCATCATCAGCCAGGAGAAAAAGTCATTTTCGCCGATATTGTTGACGCCGTGTTTGTGAAAGGCTTCGCCGGTGACAATCAGGGGGACTTCGTTGCGCGCGGGTCGCCCGTCCAGAGCCGCGTAGAGCAGCAGTTTGGCGAATTGCGACAGATAGGTGTGGCGGATGAACAAGTCGTCATCGGCGATGTCCGAGCCATATACCTTGCTCAATAGCGCCTTCCACTGTCCGCGCCAAACATCCAGTTCCGTCTGATCTTCGATTGCGCTGAGCAAGCGCGTCAGGGTTTGCTGGGCGAGTTTGAATGTCGGGCTTCTGACGCCGAAGCGCTGCACAATGTCGTCGGCGGTCGGCTCGATATTCTTGCGGCTGAAGAGATAGGCGTCCAGCCAAAGATAGACCGCATAAGGGTCAGCGGCAGCGATATTGAACTGGTCTACTTCCTTGGCCTTTTCAGCGTCGTCCAGCACGTAGGTGCGAAAGCGGATGCCGTCGGTCAACATGCCGATGTAACGGTATAAGTCGGGCATGTCGCGCATGTAGTCGCTGAGCTGGTCGATATTGGCGCCCAGGTCAGTCTTGCTCGGGCGCTTGAATTCGATGATCAAATCGCCGAGCAAGGCGTCAATGTAGCCGTGTTTCTGGACCTTGCTCATGGTCACATGATGCTCCAGCTCAATGGTTTCGTGTTTCACGCCGAAGGCTTCCGCAATGAAAGCGAGAAAGAGGTGACTAATCTGCCGCTCCGACTGTTGGCCAGTGTGCGCGTCCCTGACGTTCCGAATATAGGTGGCCAGTTTCTCGGCGAAGTCGCTTGTCATAATCTTGCGCCTGTACTTGGACTAGCAGACATTTTACCACGCAGCGCCCCAATACGATGCGGTATCATTAGCCCCATGCGCATCCGCTACACCCAGGCCAAATCCATCCTCACGCCGCAGACGCGCGGCTTCCTGACATCAGGCGAGCGACCCTACACGCACAGCTTGTCCTGGGCGGCCGGCTGCGGCTACGGCAAGCTTTATTGCGGGGCCTTCTGCTACGCCCAGATGCTGCCCAATTGGCATTTTGCCCGGCGGCCGGGCGAGCAGTGGGGGGAGGCGCTGATCGTCAAGGAGAACGCGCCGGAACTGCTGGAAGCGCAACTCTCCCGCGCCCGCAATCGCAGCGGCATGCGCATCTTCATGAGCCCGGTCACCGACCCCTACCAGCCCATCGAGCGAAAGCTGCGGCTGACGCGGCGCTGCCTGGACGTCTTTGCGCGTTATGACGACCTCGACCTGCTGCTGATCCAGACGCGCGGGCCGTCCGTGCTGGACGACCTCGACTTAATCGCGCGGATTCCCTACGCCTGGCTGGGCATGACCATCGAGACCGACCGGCACGATTTGCCCTATGGCCCGAGCAAATCGCAGGTCGATCGGCGGCTGGCGGCGGTCAAGCAGGCCGTCGAGCGCGGCGTCAAGTGCCAGATCGCCGTCTCGCCTTGCTTGCCCTACTCGCCCGACTTTGCCGAGCAGCTGCTCGATAGCGGCGCGCAGCGCATCGTCATCGACACCTTCGCTATCGGCGACGGCAGCGGCGGCCGGCGCACGGGCAGCAGCCCCTTCGCGGCGCTGGCCGATTACGATTGGCGCGACGACAGCAGCGCCGAGCGACTCTATCAGCAGTTGAGCGCCCGTCATGGCGCGGTGGCCTGGAGCGGGCCCGGTTTCGCCGGCATCCCAGCGCGCCGGAGGCCAGCTTCGGGTGAACCTTCTCAGCCTAATCTGGCTCTTTAGGTCAGTGAGAGCCAAGCTTGAGGAGGGACTATGGAAGAACTCGCTCCAATTGTGATCCGCGCGCGGCAGGGCGAAAGCCGCGCCTTTGAAGAGTTGGTGCGGCGTTTCCAGGATATGGCGGTCGGCTACGCCTTCAGCCTGCTGGGCGACTGGCATGAAGCCGAAGACGCCGCGCAGGACGCTTTTGTCAAAGCCTATTGCAGCATGATCCAACTGCGCGACCCGGCGGCTTTCCCGGGCTGGTTTCGCCGCATCGTCTACACGCAGGCGCAGCGCCGGGCGCGCGTCAAAGCGCCGGTATGGGTTTCGCTGGAGCTGGCGGGCGAGCTGGCGGTTGCGGGGCCGGCGCAGCTTGACGCGGACCAGGCAGAACTGTGGGGCCTGATCGACAGCTTGCCGGAAGCGCAGCGCAGTGTCCTGCTGCTGTTTTACATGAGGGACTTTTCGCAGAAGGAGATCGCCGCATTTTTGGAGATTCCGCTGGGGACAGTCAAGACGCGGCTGCATCACGCTCGCAAGCGCATCAAGAAAAGGATGAAACCCTTGAAAGACATATCGGCGCAGCGCCCCTCGCGGGACAGCCAATTTACGGAGAAAATCATGCGGCTGTTTGAGGCCGCCAAAACCGGCGATATCGCGTGCGTCCGCGAGCTTTTGGCGCAAGACGGGCGCCTCGCCAACGCCAGCGGTTATGTGCGCACCTCGCTCTGGGGTTCGGATGCCCTGGCGCTGCACGTCGCGGTGATGCATGGTCGCAAGGACATCGTCGATCTTTTGCTGGCTCACGGCGCTGACATCAACGCCCGCGACGACCGCTACGGCTTTAACGCCTTGATCCACGCCATTGACCTGGCCGATTTCATGCCCGAATACGCCGCGCTGGGCATGGTCGATTTTCTGCTGGAGCGCGGCGCGCAGAAAGATGTCTGGGCTTGCGCCTGGCTGGGCGATGGCGATGGCGTCGATGCCTGGCTGCGGCAGAATCCGGCGCTGGTCAACGAAGTCGGGCCGGGGCCCAGTACTTTGCTGTCCTTCTGCCGCGATGTAAAAGCGGTTCAGCATTATCTCGATCACGGCGCCGACCCGCTCGTCCCCTACGAGCGCAGCGGCAAATACGGCCGCACGACCCCGCTGCGCGATATCGCCTACCGCCG
The DNA here is from genome assembly GCA_964632725.1 of uncultured Anaerolineaceae bacterium. Taxonomy (GTDB): domain Bacteria; phylum Chloroflexota; class Anaerolineae; order Aggregatilineales; family Phototrophicaceae; genus UBA6055. Next base: position 4,032 of record CAZWCV010000043.1, on the reverse strand, counting down.
CAATTATGACTGCGTCCGGCATCTGCTGGCGCATCTGGGCTGGGAGATCGATATCTTCTGGGCCGCCATTATGGGTGATGCGGCGCGGACAGAAGCGCTGCTGGCTGAGGACGGAGAGCGGGCGCGCGCAGCCACGCCTGCCGATCACGTCCTGGGCGGCGGCTTGAGCCCGCTGCACCTGGCGGCGCAGGGCGGTCATATTGAGCTGTTGGAGACGCTGCTGACTGCTGGCGGCGATATCAACGCGCGCGACGAGCGGGGCTATACGCCACTGCACTTTGCCATCTGCTTTGGTCCCAGGCAGTTTCTGGATCCTCTGCCAGACCTGGCGGCGGCGGCGCAAGATGTGGGTGTCTATCGCCTGCTGACCGATGTGCCGCGCTACTTGCTTGAGCAAGGCGCGGACTTGTCTGCGCGCAATGCTGATCAGGGCCGCACGCCGCTGGCATTGGCGCGGTCGCCTTTCGAGGACGAGACTGACCGCGGCGATGTGATCGCGCTGCTGGAAGCGGCTGGCCAAACGCTTGCCGAGTAGAACACCAGACAAATGCTCGCCCACGATCCCAGGCTCCGGGAAAGTTGGCGAGCGCGACAACGGCGGTCGCTGGTCGCTGCGAATAAGCGTGGAGTTGTTTGTGCTGGCGCTAGAGCGCTGGCTTGAGCTTGCGCTTTGGTTTGCTAACGAGGATATGGAGCCAGAAGAGCGCTGTGCCGATGAGGGCGGTAAAGGTCCCCAGCAGGAATAGATCGCGGAAGGTGAAGGCGGTCAAGAGCAGGCCGCCGCCCAGCGCCATCATGGCGAAACTCAAGCCGGCGGCCATCTCGCCGCAGCCAGCCATAATGGGCTGCTGCGCCTTCGGCGCCAGGTCAAGGATGTAGACGACGAATGACGCGTATCGAATCGAAGTCAGCGCCAACGTGCCGATGAAGCCGATCGCCGCCGCCAGCCAGTGCTCGACCAAAGCCATCGGCAGCAGGCATAGGGCGGTCAGCAGCGAGCCCCACAAGACCACCTTTACGATGCCCCAGCGGTCGATTAGCGCGGGCGTGAGCAGGGCGGTCGGCACGCCGGTCAAACGCCCGACAGCGGCTATGGCGCCGATTAGCGCGGTGGAAACCGCCAGCTGTTGATCCATATAAACGTTGAAGTAGACCATGGCGGTGGCGGTGCCGGCGACTTGAAACAAGCGGATGAAAGTCATCATGCCGATCACCATGAATACCGGGCTGGCCAGGCTGAGTCGTCTGCGCGGGCGCTCTTTGGGCCTTTCCGCGGCGGCGGGCTCGGCGACAACGGGCAGCGGGCGGACGCGAAGCAGACACAGCGCGGCCAGCGCCATGACGCCGCCCGCCATCGTCAGCGTGAGGCGGTAGGGGGCCGGCTCGGACAGGGTCGCGCCCAGGGGCGCCGCGATGATGCCCGGCAAAACGCCGCCCAGCAAACTGCCGGCGAAACCGGCCAGCGACCAGCCCGCCGTCTTTAGCGCGAAGGCGCGATGTTTGAGGGCGGTATCGACCACGTTCAGCAGGTAGGGCGCTCCGTTCACGAAGAACAGGGAAAAGCCGGACAGCATCAAGGCGTAGAGCACGGCGAGCCAGACTTCACGGGGGCCCGGCGGCAGCAACTCGGCCTGGGGCAGCAGCAGACCGCCAACGACGCTGATGGCGGCGCCGGCTTTCATGAGCAGCGTGGTCGACAGGCGCGAGCCCAATATGCCGGCCGGCAAGCTGACGCAAGCGAAGGTCAGCAAACCGACCGCGTTGACCAGGCCGATGAATTCCGTCCCGTAGCCCAGGCGCAGCATGTACAGGTTGAGCAGCACCGTATATACGCCGTCAACGACGAAGCACATGCCCACCAGCACGATGAAAAACAAGCGCGCCTGCGGGTTAAAGCCGCGTATCGGGTTGAGGATTCGCGCGAGCATGCGGCTAGTCTACCCCTCCCCCAGTCCCCTCCCGACGGCTAGTGTCTACGCTACCCGTCTAATCAGATGCCCGCCATAGAGATGGCGGGAAAAGGAGCAAAACCAGCGGACAGCTTAACGTAGATGGAACGCCTTCGCGACAGCGTATCGCGCGGGGCGATTTTCGTCTAGTCGACGATCTCGAATATCGCTTCAATCTCGACGGCGAAGCCATTGGGCAGCGAGGCGAAACCGAGGGCGCTGCGGGCGTGCAGCTCGCCATCATAGAGCTCCCAAAACAATTCCGAAGCGCCGTTGATGACCAGGTGCTGGTCGGTGAATTCGGGCATGGAATTGACGCAGCCCAGCAGCCGGCGCAGGCGCAGCTTGTCCACCGAGCCGGTGATGGTATAGGCCGCTTTGAGCAGGTCTTCAGCGCAGACGCGGGCGGCTTTTTTACCGGTCTCCACATCCAGGTCGCGCCCGAGCTTGCCTTGGTAGCCGGTCGAGACATGGCCGGACACCAGAATGGTATTGCCGATGCGGGTCGCCGGGGCCAGCGTGGCGGACGGGGTGAAGTCTTCAATATCGATGCCCATCGCTTTGACTTTGTCGTCAAGGGTCATAGCGGGTCCTCCCATAGAACAGATTTCGTTTGCGAGACAATGCGAGGATTATAGGCGCGTCGCGGGGCTGCGCCATACCCAAATCGCCAGCCTGCCCACCCGCGCCCAAGCGGAAAACCTCCCCTGATGTGGTATTCTCCCTGTCAATGCTAGCGGTCCTGTCGCGGCTGGAGAGCCTTTGACAGCGTCAAGGAGGCGCCGAAATCGTGAAAAACCTCAGCGTCATTTTCAAGCAAGCCAATCGCATCGAAGTGAACGCGATCAACAGCGACTTCCTGCCGTTGGGCGATCACGATTTGCTGATTCAAACGCGCTATTCGCTCATCAGCGCCGGCACAGAGCTGGCCTGTCTTTCCGGCGTCGAAGACTGGTTCAGCTTTCCCAACGCGCCCGGCTACGCGTCCGTGGGCGAAGTGGTGGAGCTAGGCGGCCAGGTCACGGACTTTGCCCGGGGCGACATAGTCTACAGCATGGGCAAGCACGCTCAGTATCAGCGCGTCAACACCGCCGACCCGCGCGGGCTCTGCGTCAAAGTAGCGGCGGGCATGAACCTGGCGCAAGCGGTCTTCACGCGTATGGTCTGCGTGGCTTTTACCGCGCTGCGCGTGTCGAACATCGAACTCGGCGACACCGTGGCGGTGACCGGGCTGGGCCTGGTGGGCAACTTCGCCGCTCAGCTGGCGCAATTGCAAGGCGGGCGCGTCATCGGGCTGGATCTGAGCCAACGCCGCGTCGAGTTGGCGCGGGCCTGCGGCATTGATCATGCGCTGGTGTTGAATCCGGCGACGGTGGAAGAGGGAGTGGCCGCGATAACGGGCGGCGCTGGCGCAGCCACGCTGATCGAAGCGACCGGCAATCCGCGCGCGCTGCCGCCGGCGCTGCCGCTGGTCGGGCGCTATGGCGAGGTGATCTTGCTGGGCACGCCGCGCGGCGCTTACCAGACCGACTTGACCGAGGTGCTGCGCCATGTGCATCTCGACGGCCTGGGCAATCTGACTTTCAAAGGCGCGCATGAATGGCGCTATCCCGTGCCGCGCGATGCTTTCGTCAAGCATTCGATACGGCGCAACGCCGAGCTGGCGCTGGAGTACATCCGCAACGGAGACTTGCAGGTCTCGCCGCTGCATACGCATACCCTGAAGCCCGAGCAGGCGCAGCAAGCTTACGACGGGCTGAAAAACGAGAAAGACGAATACATCGGCGTCGTCTTCGATTGGACGGTGGTCTAGATACCCGGCGAAATTGATGAGTGCTCAATTCGGCGAGTTTTCGAGATTGTCTAACAGTGCCGTGACAGCTAGTTTGAGCGCAAGAAGATCTTCTTGCGCAAATCTCCAAACCAGATCAATGCGAACACTATGATATTGGTGAATTAAAACATCGCGGAATCCGGCAAAGTCACTCCAGGCTACGTCGGGTTGCTGCGCCTGCAGCGCCGGATCTAATTGTTTGACCACTTCGCCTATCACCTCGAAGCTGCGTATGAGACCGTCCTGGAG
>CAZWCV010000042.1:26878-28077 GCA_964632725.1 uncultured Anaerolineaceae bacterium | reverse complement strand
GCCCGGTCTCTGCATCATGCTGACGGTAATGGCCGGCTTCTTCATCGGCCGCGGCTACGAAGAAGTCTTATTCCCGCGCTTGCGGCGGATGTAGCGGGCAAACGATGACCATCCTTTCCATCCGCGATCTCAAAGTCGACTACGCCACGCAAGACGGCACAGTAGAGGCGGTCGACGGTGTCTCGCTCGATATCGCCGAGGGGCAGCACCTCGGCCTGATCGGCGAATCCGGTTGCGGCAAAACCACCCTGCTGAAAGCCATCGTGCAAGTCTTGCCGCGCAACGGTCGCGTCGTCGCCGGCAAGATCATGTTCAAGGGCATGGACCTGCTGCAACTGCCGCGCGACGATATGCGGCAACTGCGCTGGCGCGAAATCGCCACCATCCCGCAAGCCTCGATGGACTCGCTGAATCCGGTGCAGCGCGTCGGCAGCCAGTTGATGAAGCTGCTGCGTATCCGCGGCGGTTATGACAAGCGAGCGGCGCGGCGGCGCGCGGCTGATCTCTTTGACCTGGTCGGCCTGGATACCGAGCGCCTGATGCACTACCCGCATGAATTTTCCGGCGGCATGAAACAGCGCGCCGTCATCGCCATGGCCCTGGCGCTCGAGCCCAGCTTGCTGATCGCTGACGAGCCGGTGACCGCCCTGGATGTAATCGTCCAGCATCAGATCCTTGAAGTGCTGCGCGAGCTCGAAGAAGAACTTAATCTGACCGTCATGCTGATCACGCACGATATCTCGGTCGTGGCGCAAGTCTGCGATTCGGTGGCGGTGATGTAGGCCGGGCGCATCGTGGAACAGGCGGCCGCCGAGCCCTTCTTCCACGCCCCGGCGCATCCCTACAGCCTCGGTTTGCAGCAGGCTTTCCCCAATCTGGCCAACCCGCGCGATGAGCTGGTCTCCATTGAAGGTTATCCGCCCGATTTGCGCGAGCCGCCCTCGGGCTGCCGCTTCGCCGAGCGTTGCCCCTTTGTGCAGGACGCCTGCCACGAAATCGATCCGCGCCTGGAGCTGGTCGGTGAAGAGCGGCTGGCGGCTTGTCTGCGCTCCGGCGAAATGGAGTCGCTGCGCGAGCAAGCCGAGGACCCGGCGCTCTGGCAGCAAGTCGAAGTGGCGCAGGGATTTGCGGCCCCCCCCCCCAAACCCCCCCCCCCAAAAAAAGGGGGGGGGGGGGTCGTAATATAGTTGGTTTCGGGG
>CAZWCV010000042.1:0-26868 GCA_964632725.1 uncultured Anaerolineaceae bacterium | reverse complement strand
CTAACCCCCTCCCCCAAAATGAGGGAGGGGGGGCTGACGTAAGAGAGTTCGTAGCGGACTCTCCCCTTCCCTCTTCATGGGGGAAGGAGCCGGGGGATGGGGGCGAAATAGAAAAAAACGACGTCCTCCTCGAAATGCGCGACGTCTCCAAGCAATTCAAGATCGGCGGCGGGCTGGCCGGATTGCTGCGCGGCGACAAAGAGCAGACCGTCTACGCCGTCAACAATATCTCCTTCAGCCTGCGCCGCGGCGAGAGCCTTGGCCTGGCGGGCGAGAGCGGCTGCGGCAAATCAACCACCGGCAAGCTGCTGGTCAAGCTGCTCGACGCCAGCGACGGCGAAATCCTCTTCGACGGCGCCGACCTCGCGCAGCTGGAGCGGGAAGACCTGCTCGAATTCCGCAGCCGCTCCCAGCTGATGTTCCAAAATCCCTTCGAGGCGCTCAATCCGCGCTTCACACTCTACCGCTCTTTGACCGAGCCGCTGATCATCCACGGCTGGAAAGACGAGAACAAACGCCTGCAGCGCGTGGTGGAAACGCTCGACCGCGTCAACCTGCGCCCGGCCGAAGTCTTCCTGGACAAATACCCGCATCAGCTGTCCGGCGGCCAGCTACAGCGCGTGGTGCTGGCGCGCGCGCTGGTGCTTCATCCCGAATTCCTGGTGGCGGACGAGCCGGTGTCCATGCTTGATGTGTCCGTGCGCGCCGGCATCCTCAATACCACTCGCCGCCTCGCGCGCGAGCTGGGCCTGGCGACTGTCTACATCTCGCATGATTTGTCGCTGCTGCAATATACCTGCGACCGAATCGCCATCATGTACCTGGGCGAAATTGTCGAGATGGGGCCGAGTCTCGAGGTCATCAATAATCCACAGCACCCCTATACCCAAGCGCTGATTGCCGCCGTGCCCGTGCCTGACCCGACTATCGAGAACCCGCCCCTGCGCATTCAGGAAGGCGTGCCGCGCCCGACCGAGCGCTTCATCGGCTGTCCTTTCGCCCAGCGCTGTCCCGATGTCATGGAAGCCTGCCTGACCATCCGGCCGCCGGCCATCACCGATGAAGACCGCCACACGGCGAGCACCGCGATTCGCCCAAACTCAAGCGCAGCCCGGATGCCCCCATAGCTGGCTGAACCTTCCAGCGCCGGATAAGAATCAGAGCCGAGTTGCGCCTTGCTAGTTTCACCCCAATTCCTCATCCGCATATTCATCGCCCTGCTCTATGGCCTGCTCGCTTTGATCGCCTTCCGGCTGATCAGGCCGCGCCTCACGCCGGCGGCCGCTCCCCTGGCGATCCTGATGCTGCTGGCGCAGATCACCGTGATCGCGGTCTCGATTGAATATCGCGCCGAATGGGGACTGGACGACTGGCTTTGGGACCTGAACCAGGACTGGAATATCCCGTCCGTGGTCGCCTCGACGCAATTGGCGGTGGTGGCCGGCGCCGCCCTGCTGACCGCCTGGCTGGCCAAAGCGCAGACCGCCCGGATGCGCCTGTACCTGGTCGCTGTCGGGCTGGTCTTCCTTTTCATGGCGCGCGATGAATACGCCGCCATACATGAAGCCTATCTCGGCTGGGAGCGCTATTACGCCGGGCTGGGTGGCGCCCTTTTCATCGCTACTCTGCTGGTAGCGCGTCGCTCGCCGCGGAGCGCCCGCATCTGGCATGTTTGCCTGCTGGCCGGTTTGGCGCTGAGCGCGACAGGCGGCATCGGCATTGAACAGCTGCGGCCGCAACTGCATGGGCCGGTCTGCGACGATTTGGGCTGGCTGCGGCTCGATGGCTGCTTGCTGACCTTTCAATATGAAGAAACGCTGGAGTTCGCCGGCATGTGGCTGGCGCTGCTGTCCATGCTCGGTCACTTCTCGGACAGCGCGCCGGGCGCCGATTCGCGCGCGCGCCGCCTGCTCTACCTCATGCCGGTATTCTGGATTCTTTGGCTGATCAACGACCCCTCCATCCATCGGCAGGTCCTGGTTCAGCCGGATTCCATCTTGTTTGAGTCCGGCGTGGAATTGCTGGATTTCCGCGTCGACGAGCGTGACCAGGCTGTAGTCGTCGAACTGGAGTCAACCGCCGGGCGCAGCGGCCATTCGCAGTTGGGCTACTCGCTTCATCTGGTGGACCAGGTCGGCGGCGGCTCGGTCGCCGGGCGCGACGCCCGCTGGTGCTGCCAGCCAGGCGCTGCCGGCGATACACTGCTTTTCCATCAACGCATCGCGGTCGATTTCCCTCCGGATGCGCCGGTCAATCGCGCGCTGTGGATCGTGCTGACCCTATGGCGCGAAATCGACGGCGCGTTCCAACGCCAGCCCGTGCTCGCCGGCGACTTGCAGCTGCTCGACGAGACGCAGGTCGTCCTGGGCGAGTTGGTCATTCGGGCGCAATCCAGCCCATTGTCGAGCAGCCCGCTGGCAGACTTTGATATGGGATTTACGCTCTCAGCCGCGGAAATACCTGAGCGCGCCCGCCCGGGCGAAACCCTGTCCGTCTCCTTGTCCTGGCGCAGCGACCAGGCCGGCCACGAAGACCTGACGCAGTTCCTCCACTTTGTGCATGAGGAGAGCGGCGAGTGGTGGGGCTACGATCAGCCGCCTTTGGGACAGCGCTTGCCCACCCGCTTATGGTACAGTGGGCTTGCCGACAGCGAAGCCTGGCAAGTCCCGCTGCCGGCGGATCTGGCGCCCGGTCGCTATGCGGTTTTCACCGGGCTGTATCAGAGCAGCGACTTGAGGCGTATCGCAGCGAAGGACGCCGCGGGCAAACCCTGGCGCGACGCGCGCGTGCCGCTGGGCAATATACAGCTGGAAATCTGAACGATTTAATCAGCAATAGAAGTGGGAGACTAGTCCGGGTGGACGGGGGCGCGCTTTATTTGACAGTCGAGACTTTGATGCGCATCATATTGCCGCCATTTCTTGCTCTCGTCATTTATGTTGTATACCGCTGGCTGGCGCCCGGCATGTCGCCGGTTCCCAGGCGTATGGCGCAGCTGATGCTGGCCCTGCAGCTACTCGCCGTCGTTATGTCGCTTTATGTCGAGCCATCATCAAGTTTTGCGCTCTGGCTCTGGGATGTGCACGAAGAGTGGAATTTCCCCTCGACCTTGTCGTCAATCATGCTTGCCATGGTGGCTGGACTGGCGTTGATCGGCGCCCTGGCCTTCCGTCCGGGCAATCTGATATTGCGACTTTATTTGTTCGGCGTATGTCTTGTCTTTATATTTCTCGCATTAGACGAGTACTTTGTTCTGCATGAGTATCGGATCAGCTGGAGCGTCCATACATCGCTCGGCATGGCGGTAGTGGCGGGAACGCTAATAGTCGCCGCGCTCTCGCCACGGCGAACCTGGAAGTTTCACGCCTGTCTGCTGGCGGGGCTTGCTGTCGCTGCCCTGGGCGAAATCAACATCGAATTCTACGGGACGTTCTGCGGCGACTACGGATGGATTTACGTGGGTGAATGTCCGAATTCCAACATGTGGCGCCTGGAGGAATACTTGTCGCTCACGGGCATGTGGCTCATGCTGGTCGGCATGTTGGGTACTTTCTCTGAATATTCGTCGCATAACCCTCGCATTCAATGGGCGCCATTCCTGCTGCCATTGCTGTGGCTGCTGCTGATACTTCCCTTCGCGCCGTCCAAAGCCAGCGCAAAACAGGTGGGCGGCCTGCCCGCGCATGTAACCTACGAATCCGGCGCGGGATTGCACGCATTCCGGATTACTAAGCGCGCGGACAGCGTCACCGTGCGTGTTTGGCTGTCCCCGGCCGGCTGGGATTACAACGGGCTGGGTTACACCATCAGTCTTGTCGACCAGGTTAGCGGAGAGCCGCTTGTTAGCAAAGATTCCTTCGCCAATCGTCACCTGGAATTCCATTTTGCGCCGGGTTTTATTCCCGTTTACCGGCAATGGACGCGTATCGACTATTCGCCGAAAATTCCAACCAACCGTGCCATCTGGGTCGTGCTTACGCTTTGGCGTGAAGAGGAAGATGAGTACATTAGCCGGAAAATTGTCCGCAGCGACCTCACTACGCTTAACGACACGCAGATCGTGTTGGGCGAACTGACGCGTCGAAATGCCCGGGCCGAAGCCGCGCCGATAGCCTTGGCTGAATTTGAAAACCGGACCTTATTGACAGGCGTCGAACTGCCGGAAGAAGCCTTGGCCGGCGACGTGCTTCGTTTGCGCTTTGAGTGGTTCAGCGAGGTCCATGGGCAAGAAGATTACGTACAGTTTCTGCATTTCGGCCACAAAGACAGCGGCGAATGGTGGGTCTACGACAGACAGCCGCTGGGTCCGCGGCTGCCGACTCGCCTTTGGTACAGAGGCCTGGCCGACGCTGAAACTTGGGAGGCGCCGCTGCCATTAGATTTGGCGCCGGGAAAATACGACGTTTATACCGGGCTGTATCGCTTGCTTGACCGCGAGCGGATTCCAGTGAAGGACGCCGATGGCGCGCCCTGGCGCGACGCGCGCGTATTGTTGGGAAGCGTGTCGATTGTGAGCGGATAATTGGCGCTTTCAACTGAGTTGTTGATCCAGCTTCTTGTGCTGCTGGCTTATGTTCCAGTCTGCCTGGTCGCGTATTGGCGATTGATCCCGCGCCTGTCTCTCGATGCCAAACGCTTTGCCGGCGGCATGCTGGCGGCGCAGATCCTCGTCATCCTGCTGGCGGCGCAGAACCAGCCGGCGAGTAAATTCGACGACTGGCTCTGGGATTTCCATGAAGAGTGGAACATCCCGGCCACCTTCGCCACGCTGCAACTGGCTGCGGTTGGCGGCGTCGCGCTGTTGGCGGCCTGCTTCGGCAGAGCGCAAGCGGCTCTTTTGCGCTGGTACTGGCTCGGGATTGGGCTGGTATTCCTGTTTCTGGCGGCTGATGAATACCTCGCGCTGCACGAAGTTATACCGGAGTGGGAGCTGCGCTATATCGCTCTGGGCGCAACAGTAGTGGCTGCGACCCTTGTCGTCGCCTGGCGATCGGCGCGGCGCGCCCGGCTTTGGCATGTCTGTCTGCTTGTCGGCCTCGCCATAAGCGTAGCCGGCGCCATGCTGGTCAACGCGCTGCCGATTCCCTGCGGCGGTCTGGGATTTCTGCGCTTCGAGGGCTGCCTGGAATTCTATTTTCTGGAAGAGTCCCTGGAATTCCTGGGCATCTGGCTAACGCTGGTAGCGCTGCTGGGACAGTTTACGGATGCGCTGCCCAGCGCGACAGCCATCGCTCGGCGCCTCATGTTTGCTTTGCCGGCTGTGGCCTTGGTCGCGATCTTCGCCAATTCCCTGGCGCCGCAACTCGAAGTCCGACTCAGGGCGCAGCCGGCATCGGTCGAGTTCAGCGCCGACATTCACCTGCGCGCTTACCACTTGGAGCGCAGCGCGGGGGAGACGACCGCCCGCCTGTTCCTGGCGGCGCGCCAAGCCGACTTCATCGGGCTGGGCCTTTCTATCCACCTGGTCGATCAAGTCACGGGCGAATCGGTGGCCAGCCGCGATGAGTGGGTCGACCGGCAGCACGGCTTCTGGCTCTTCGGTCCGGATTACGCGCCGACGACTCGCCAAGGCCTACAGGTGATAATCCCGCCGGACGCGCCACGCAATCGCGCGCTGTGGGCGGTGCTGACGCTGTGGCGCAAGAAAGGCGGAAAATACACGCGCCAAAAAGTCGTCAGCAGCGATCTGCAGCTTCTTGATGACCGGCAGGTCGTCCTGGGCGAGTTGGCGCTGCCCGGCGCCGCGTCGGCCGAGCCGCCCACGTTTCTCGCGGTTTTTGAGGGTGGATTCGGGCTGGAACCTGCGCAACTGCCGGAACGCGCCCGGGCCGGTGAAACGCTGGCGCTTGCATTCGCCTGGCGCAGCGCCGACAATGGGCGGGAAGATTACGTACAGTTCCTGCACTTCGTTCACGAAGAGACCGGCGCCTGGTGGGGTTATGACCGGCAGCCGCTGGGCCCGCGCCTGCCGACGCGCTTCTGGTACAGCGGCCTGGCCGACAGCGAGAACTGGTCTGTGCCCCTGCCGGCGGACCTGGCGTCCGGCCGCTATGCCGTCTACACCGGACTGTACCGCATTCACGATCTTGCGCGCGTCCCAGCCAGCGACGCCGCGGGCAGCCACTGGCGCGACGCGAGTGTGCTGCTGGGGCATTTGCGCGTCGGTTGATCGGGCGTCGCTGATGCTGCCTTCAGATCTGGCTGGCGCAAGGAGACGAGAGGACAAGGCGACTTGACTATTCCGATCGAATTTTTCAGCCCGGGCGAATTATTCCTGCGCTGTTTGACGCTCGTATTTTACGTCCCGGCGGGAGTCTTCGTCTGCCGACGGATTCTTCCGCGCCTGTCGCCATTTTCGCGACGGCTGGCTCTTGCACTGCTGGCGGCGCAGATCGTCGTGATCTCGATTTCGCTGGTTTTTCGCTCGACGTCGGATTTCTGGTACTGGCTCTGGAGTTTGAATCGCGAAGGCAATATCCCGGCCTTGCTGGCCTCGGGCCAGTTAATGCTGGCCGCGCTGGTCGCGTTTCTGGCTGCCTGGCTATGCCCGCGCCGGCAGCTTTGGCAGCGCGCTTATCTGGCGGCCTTCGGGTTGCTTATATCGATCCTGGCGGCAGACGAAGCGATCTCCCTGCACGAGAGAAATCGAGACCTGGAAGTCATCTATGTCATGCTGGGTATCGTCCTCCTGGCGCTCTCAGCCAAGGCGGCCGCCCACTCCCCCAGGCAGAACTGGATCTTGCATATTTGCCTTTTGGCTGGGCTGGGGATTGCCGGCTTCGGCGAAATCGTAGTGGAACGATTTCGACGCGTACATATTTGCGAGGAGTTAGGCTTTATCGAGCTCAGCGAGTGCCTCGAGCCCTATTTTCTGGAAGAGCCCCTTGCCTTTCTGGGTATATGGTTGGCGCTGGTCGCGCTCTTGGGTCATTTGGCGACCCTGGCGCCATTGCCTCGCCGATACATCAGGCTCTCGCTGCTGGTATTGCCGTGCCTCGGGATTCTGATAGTCTTCCTCGTTTTGCCGATTCATCAGCCGGTGCCGCCCGGCTGGGCGCAACCCGCGTCAGTCGTCTTTGAATCGGGAACCCAGATCAACGGCTACCGGATTGATAGCGAAACGAAACAGGTTTCGGTGATAATGTACTTTCCCGTCGGCCAGGACATACGGGATATGGGCTATTCGCTGCATGTCGTTGACCAGACCAGCCGGGAATCTGTTTTCAGCCATAATGCATTCCTAAGGCGCAGATACCGAAAAGTCTCATATCTGGGACATGACTTCAGGCCGCTTTACGATCAGCGCAGCGCGCTGGCGTTCCCGCCCGATACGCCGACAAACCACGCATTTTGGATCGTGCTGACGCTTTGGCGCGAAGACGACGACGGCTTCGTCCGCCAGAGCATCCGCTCCAGCGATCTTGCGCTGCTTGATAACTCGCAAGTGATACTCGGCGAAATTGCGCTTCGCGATTCTCAGGCCGGCCCCCTGGCCTCGCCGCTGGCCGTATTTGACAACGGCTTCAGGCTGGAAGCGGTGGAATTGCCGGAGCGCGCGCTGGCCGGTGAGACGCTGCCATTGCGATTCGCCTGGCGCGCGGAAAAACCGGGCGAGGAAGATTTCATCCAATTTTTGCACTTGGGCCATGAGGCGACCGGTGAGTGGTGGGTGCACGACCGGTTGCCGCTGGGACCGCGCCTGCCGACGCGCCTCTGGTACGCGGGGCTGGCCGACAGCGAAACCTGGGCCCTGCCCTTGCCCGCTGACCTGGCGCCCGGGCGCTATGCCGTCTTCACCGGTTTGTATCGCGCCGTAGATCGCGAGCGCGTGCCCGTCACCGACGCGGCGGGCGCGACCTGGCTGGACAATCGCGTAGAGCTTGGCGGCATTGAGATCGAAAGTTGAGCGCCGGCTTGCGGGCTGGTAGCGCGGTCTGGGCAAGAGGTCAAACGGCTGTGAGCAATCCGGAACGCGTGATGCTGGGCCTGACGCTGATTCGCGTTTCGGTCTTTGTCATGTATGCGCTGGTCGGCGCGGTTTGCTACCGCCGTCTTTACGCTCGCCTGTCGCCCTTTTGCGGGCGCCTGGCGGCGGGCATGCTGCTCGCGCAGGCGGCCGTCATCTTCCTGGCCATTCCTCAGCACCCGTCATCAATCTTCGATCAATGGCTCTGGGATGTGCATGAAGAAGGCAATATCCCGGCTACATTGGCGTCGGCGCAGCTCGCGCTGGTAGCCGGCGTCGCGCTGATCGCCGCCTGGCTCGCCCGGACGCGGCCCGGCTGGCAGCGCCTCTACCTGGCGGGCATCGGCCTGGTCTTTCTATTCGTGGCGCGTGATGAATATGTCAGCATGCAAGAGCGAATCGACAACTGGGAGCGCTTCTACATCGCGCTGGGCGCGCTGGTTGCGGCGGCGACCGCGGTCGTCGCTTATCGCTCGGCTCGCTGCGCGCGCGTATGGCATGTCTGCCTGCTTTCCGGGCTGGCGCTGAGCGCGGCCGGCGCCATTCCGCTCGAATCGAACCCGCTCTTTTGCGGCCGCTGGGACTTCTTGCCGCTCGACGGCTGCCATTGGACGCACTACTATGAAGAATCCCTGGAATTCCTGGGCATCTGGCTCGTGCTGGTAGGGCTGTTGGGCCAGCTCTCTGAAGCGGCTCAGACGCCAAGGCGGCTCCTGCGCGCTTTCTTGCTGGCTCTGCCGCCGCTATGGATTCTGCTGCTCATGCTCGGCTCGCTGCTGCCCCGCCTCGAGCTTGCATTCGTAGCGAAGCCGGCTGATGTGCAGTTTGAATCAGGTCTGCGCCTGCGCGGTACTAGTATTAACCAACACGACATCGGCATAAACCTGTGGCTGTATGCAGAAAGCCGCACGCCGGATTACCTGGACCAAGGCTATACCATTCACATCGTCGACCAGGACAGCGGCGCTGCCATCTTGAGCTGGGACGCGCCAATCGCCGATCCGCCCGCGGGCATCTTGCTGGCGCCCGCCCGAGACCATATCTACCGACAGCATTTGACGCTCAACCTTCCGCCCGATCTGCCTGGCGAACGCGAGTATTGGCTGACGCTGTCGGCTTGGCGCGCGTCCGCGGGTGTGCAGCTGACGCAGAAGATACTGTCCAGCGACTTGACGGCCCGCGACGCTGAGCAGATTATACTGGCGGCGCTCGAGTAGCCCATACGACGCGGCGCTGACTATGAATAGGAGGTTCTGGGATGACAGACACGATGCTGGCGGCGATATTTCATGAACATGGCGAGCGCGATGTCATTCGACTCGAGCGAGTGCCGCTGCCGCAGCCGGGCGCGGGCGAAGTACGCGTCAAAGTGCAGGCCTGCGCGCTGAACTGGCTTGATGTCGGCATTCGGCGCGGCCCGCAGTTTGGCGCCGTGCCCCTGCCGCTGACCACCGGCGTCGATGTCTCCGGCGTGGTCGACGGCCTCGGCGCGGGCGCGTCGGGCTGGCAAGTCGGCGACGAAGTGACGCTCTATTCGCTGGTGACCTGCGGCGACTGCGAATTTTGCCGGGCGGGCGAAGTGACTGTCTGCCCCCATCACCAGATTATCGGCGAGCACATGAATGGCGGGCTGGCGGAATATATGCTGGCGCCGGCGCGCAACCTGATCGCCAAACCCAGGCGCCTCAGTCATGTCGAGGCGGCGGCGCTGCCAGTCGTGGCGGGCACGGCCTGGCACATGCTGATCACGGTCGCGCGCCTTCAAGCGGGCGAGAGCGTCTTCATTCCCGGCGCGGGCGGCGGCGTGGCTTCCATGGGCATTCAGATCGCGAAACTGGCCGGCGCGACTGTCATCGCCAGCAGCTCGACGGCGGAAAAGATGGCCAAAGCGCGCGACTTGGGCGCTGATCATGTCGTTAATTATCGCGAGCCCGACTGGGTTGAGCAGGTGATCGCGCTAACCGGCGGCCGCGGCGTCGACCTGGCGCAAGACCTGGTCGGCGCGCAGACCTGGGCCGACTCGCTGCGGACGCTGGCGCGCAACGGCCGCATGGTCGTCTGCGGCTCGCATTCAGGCAGGCACTTCGACCTGCGCATCCCGCAGATTTACCACCGGCAGCTGAGCATCCTCGGCGCTAACGGGGCGACCTTCAACGAACTGCGGCGCGTGCTGCAGCTGGCGGATCAAGGGTTATTGCGTCCGGTCATCGACCGCGTCCTGCCGCTGGAGCAAATCCGCGAAGGCCATCGGATACTGGAAGAGCACGATCACTTCGGCAAAGTCGTGATGCAGATCGTCGCTTCGTCCTGACCATGTAGGGGCGTTTCGGCGAAACGCCCGCATTACTGCAACCGGAGCCGACTTGAAAAATCGAGTGACAAGACAACCCAATATCCTCTTCATCATGACTGATCAGCAGCGCAGCGACACGATAGCCGCGCTGGGCAATCGGGCCATTCGCACGCCGGCCCTGGACTCGCTGGTGGCGGACGGCATTGCTTTCAGCAATTGTTACACGCCCGCGCCCGTCTGCGTAGCCGCGCGCAGCGCCGCCATTACCGGTCTGCCGCCCCATCTGAACGGTTGTACATCCAACAACGAGTCGCCGCTGAGCCGGCGCAGCATCATGCAAGTCTTGCAGGCCGCCGGCTATCAGACGCATGGCGTCGGCAAAATGCACTTCAATCCGCAGGTCGACTCGCTTTGGGGCTTTGACAGCCGCGACATTTCCGAAGAAGGCGCGCGCGGGTCGAACAGCCGCAACGACTTTCACCGCTACCTGAGCGAGAACGGCTACGATCATGTGCTGGAGCCGCAGGGCATCCGCAGCGAACTGTATTATATTCCGCAGCCCTCGCAGCTGCCGGCGCGCCATCATCACAGCACCTGGGTGGCCGACCGCGCCATCGACTTCCTGGGCCGGCGCGATCGCGAGCGCCCGTTTTTCCTCTGGGCCAGTTTCATCAAACCGCATCCGCCCTTTGAAGCGCCAACCCCCTGGAACAAGCTCTATCGCGCCGCCGATATGCTGCCGCCCCGCCGCCCCGAAGGCTTCGAGCAACTGCTGACCTACTGGCATCACCACCAGAACCGCTACAAATACCGCGACAAGGGCTACGACGAAATGCTCTTTCGCGCCATGAAAGCCATGTATTACGCCTGCATCTCCTTCATCGACTTCAACCTGGCGCGTATTCGGGCGGCGCTGGGCGACGACATTGACAATACCCTGATCGTTTTCACGGCCGATCACGGCGAGATGCTGGGCGATTACGGCAGCGTCGGCAAACGGTCGATGCTGAACCCGGCCGCCAAAGTGCCGCTGATCGTCCGCCCGCCCGGCGCGCGGAATGGCGGCCAGCGCCTCGACGCGCCGGTCAGCCTGCTGGATATTTTCCCCACCTTTGCGGCCGCAGCCGGGGCCGATGAGCCGCCGCCATCAACAGAAGGCGACGATCTGCTCGCCCTCGCCGCCGGTGATAAACAGCGCGATCATGTCTACAGCCAGTACAGCGAAGGCAATACCGGCCTGTACATGATCGCTGAGCGGGATTTCAAGTACATCTACTCTGCCGCGGACCGCAATGAATGGCTCTTCGACCTGCGCATCGACCCGGACGAGACCAGGAACTTCGCCGGCAATCCGCGCTATGAGTCCCAGTTGTTTGAACTTCGTCGCAGGATCATCGGACGCTTCGAAAACGACGGCTATGACCGCGCCGTGCAAAATGGCGTCTGGCGCGACTATGAGCCGCCGGTCTTCCCCGACCCGGCCGGCGACGACGGCCTGCTCTTCCAGGACCCGCCAAACTTGCCGGATCTTCTGCGCCAGCTCGGCCCCGGCTATGCCGACATGTAACTGTGTTGGCGTGCGCAGCCATGCCCCCGCCCCCACACCACGTCGAAACCGTAGGGGCGAGCCTTGGCTCGCCCGCTCTGTGCCCTCTGAGTGTCCTCATTTTCCTCTGTGGTAAGACTCTTGCGTTTCGCGCCATTTCCCGCCAGCGCTTCCTTTTGTTACAATGCCGCTGACCTGTAGAAACGAATCCGAAAGCGACAAACCGACGATGATGAAAATCAGCGCGTTCGGCGACGAAGCCGCCGGCGACTTTGAAGAGCAGTTGCAAGTCTTGCGGGATCTCGGTATCGCGCTTATCGACATTCGCGCGGCCTGGGGCGTCAACTGCTCGCAGTTCACGAACGAGCACGCAGCGCGCATCAAACAGCTCTGCGAGCAATACGGCGTCGCCGCCGCTTGCATGGGCAGCCCCATTGGCAAATCGTCCATCGCCGACCCCATCGACAGCGAATGCGAGCGCCTGAAACGCATCGGCGCGACCGCGCAGCAGCTGGGTACGCGCAATATCCGCCTCTTCAGTTTCTACCCCGAGGGCGAGCCGGACGCCGCCGCCTTGCAGCAGTCCATCGACAGGCTGGGCGCGCTGACGCAGATTGCGGCCGCTGCC
Organism: uncultured Anaerolineaceae bacterium; assembly: GCA_964632725.1. Lineage (GTDB taxonomy): Bacteria > Chloroflexota > Anaerolineae > Aggregatilineales > Phototrophicaceae > UBA6055. The sequence continues at coordinate 14,435 of CAZWCV010000042.1, read as the reverse complement.
GACATCCTGCTGCTGCTGGAGAACGAGAAGGGCGTGGTGGGCGATACGCCGGCGCGCTGCCAGCAAATTATGGAGGCGATAGACTCGCCGCACTTCCGCTTCATTTGGGACCCGGCCAACTTCGTGCAATGCGGCGCGGCAGAGCAAGTGGACCAGTGGTGGGGCGCGCTCAGCCCGCATATCGGCTACATCCATATCAAGGACGCGCGCCTGGCCGACCGGTCCGTGACGGTGGCTGGCGAGGGCGATGGGCAGCTACCGCAGTTGCTGGCGCGCCTGCGCGATAGCGGCTACGAGGGCGTGCTCTCGCTGGAGCCGCATCTGCTGGAGGCGCGGCATTCCAGCGGATTCAGCGGCGCGGAGGGCATGGCCCTGGCGGTCGGCGCCCTGCGTGGGCTGATGCGTGAAGCGGGAATCGACGAAGGCTAAGCAGCGCAAGACTAACAGGAGAAGCAATAATGCCCGACACTCAAATCGCAGCCCAACTCTACACCATCCGCGACCACATCAAGACCAGCGCCGACTTCGAAGCCAGCATGAAGAAAATCCGCGCCATCGGCTATCGCGCCGTGCAGATTTCCGCCATCGGCGCCATCCCCGACGCGACCGTCAAGCGCATCGTCGACGACAACGGCCTGACCATCTGCAATACCCATGTCGCCGTTGACGACCTGCTCAACCGGCCCGAGCGCGTCATCTCCCAGCATGAGCTCTGGGACTGCCGCCACGTAGCGATTGGCAGTATGCCGCCGGAGTTCCGCGGGGACGAGGCGGGCTTCCGGCGCTTTGCCGAGATCGCCAACCGCATCGGTGAGACGCTGGCCGCGGCCGGCCTCAGCTTCAGTTATCACAATCACAGCTTCGAGTTTGTCAAGTTCGGCGGGCGGACGGGGCTGGACCTGCTGCTCGAAGAGACTGACCCGCGCTACGTGCAGATGGAACTGGACACCTACTGGATCCAGCATGGCGGCGGCGACCCGGTCGCCTGGATCGAACGCGTACAGGGACGTATGCCGGTCGTGCACCTCAAGGATATGGTCATGCTGCCTAGCGCGGACGGGCGCGGCCAACAAGCGATGGCCGAGGTCGGCGCGGGCAATATGAACTTCCCGGGCATCCTGGCGGCTTGCCAGCGCGCCGGCGTCGAGTGGTATGCGGTCGAGCAGGACTTCTGCGCCGGCGATCCCTTCGACAGCCTGGCGATCAGCTACAATAATCTGCTCGCGCTCGGCTTGCGATAAACGCCGAAGCCTAGACCAGCATCCCGCCGGCGGCGAAGACCAGCGTCGCTTCTTGATCGCTGACTTCGATCTTGTCGCGGCCATTAAGCTCGGCGGCGATATTGGCGCTCACCTGGATATTATCCAGCGCCAGCGTATTTTTGATGCGCACCACGCGCGCGCCCGCAATCTGCGACGGGTCGCTGCGGAAAGCGTCAAAAAGCGCCGCCTTGATCGTTTCCTCATCACTTTCGAAGACCAGCGGCATTTGACAGCGCTTCAGAAAGCCGCTGGTGAACATATTCTTCATGGTGATGGGAAAGTCGATTTTGTCGAAGAGCTTGCGCGACATAAAATCGGCCAGCCCGTAAGTCGTGGCGTTGCCGTGTGATTCCGGCGTCAGATCGAGAATGGCGATGCGCCTGATGCGCGGCGACTCCGGCTCCGGCTCGCCCTCGACCATCCAGCGGCCAATGATATTGGTGTCCATGCCGGCGCCGCTGATGTTTTTGCCCATCTCGTCAATGATGAGCACGTCGATGTCGTCCACCGGCAAGCTCGGCATCAGTTCGCGCGACAGCTGCAGCAGGCGTTGATCGCCTTCGACGACGGTATCGGCGCCGAAGCCCTCGAGGTGCGCCACCGCATGGTAGCCGTCCTCCACCACGCCGAAGCCGGCCACAAAATTGCAATGCCCCAAGAGGTGCTCGGCCACGATGGGCATATAGTCGCGCAAGCCGACCGTGCCCTGCTGGTGGATAGTGCGGGCGCCCATTTCCTTGCCCAGGCCGACAGCCAGCATCTTCAGCAGTCCGCTTTCGTGCGGCCCATGGAAATCGGTGTGGACTTTCGTACGGTTGGTGATGATGAGTCCGTCGGCTTCGGCGACATTTTTGTCCAGGTAAGCCGGCATGCCCACGCGGGTTACGCCCGTGTTCACCACTTCCATGGTGGCGAGGACGGGGCAGCCCATCGTCCTTTCGCTGATGCCCAGCCCGTCCAGCACGTCAATCTGGCCTTCGCTTGTGCCGCCGCCGTGGCTGCCCATAGCCGGCACGATGAAGGGTTGGCCGCCGGCCGCCTGCACCAGCGACACCAGTTTGCCGGCGATATGATCAATGCTGGCGATGCCGCGGCTGCCGAAGCCCAGGGCGATGCGCTTGCCCTTGACTTGCGCCGCCAGGCCCAGCCGCGCGAATTCTGCGTCGAGCGTCCGGTCAATGTCGACCGGCTCGCCTTGCGGCAGGGTCTGCTTGATGGGATACATGGTCGGGATAGTCACGTCTTCCATGACAGCGCTCACTTCACTAAACGGGTTTCATTGCCCGCTATTGTAGCCCCTTCGCGCGCGCAGGCAAAGGGGGCGCCTATCGAACAGACTTCTGCCACAGAGGGCACAGAGAGTTCTATATTTTTCCGACGCTGCCGTAATCCAGGCAGCCAGGCAACATATGAAACTTATACTGGCTCAAGATCACTTAATCGCTTTACTCAGTGTACTCTCTTTTACTCGGTGTACTCGGCGGCAAATCTATTGCATGACATAATTTGTTCTACTGAGATAACAGAAAGGTCACAGAGGAATGTTGGTTCTTAGCTGGTCGTTTGCGAAATCGTGTGCCCTAATCCACTGGCTGCTGTTGAGATTTGATCGAAAAGTATCTTTGCCTCTGTGTCCTCGGTTTACCTCATTGAACTCGGTGGTAAAAACAGATTTGGCGTGGGTAGGGCTGCCTCAACTTGTGGATTCGACTGTCACGTCCAATCCGGATTCGGCGAGTCTTTGTTTGGCGATGTCGATGTAATCCGCCGAGACATCAATGCCGACAAAGCGGCGCCCGTTCAGCAGCGCCATCTTGCCGGTCGTGCCCGAGCCGCACATCGGGTCCAGCACCAAATCGCCCGGGTTGCTCCAGGACAAAATATGATCGAGCGCCAGCTTTTCGGGGAAAACGGCCGGATGCTGAAAGGCGATTCGATCGCTGGTTGTGCCGCCCAGACCGACGGCGTATGACCAGATGTTGGTGCGCGTTTTTTCGCGCTTGAGTTCCTTAAGCGTCTTCTTGTTGATGCCGTCCGGCAGCTTGTTGTGGGGCAGCATTTCGAAGCCTTGCCGCTGGGTGGGCTCTTTCAACGGGTTAAAGGTGGCCGGCTTGCCTTTGGACAGCACAAACATCATCTCGTAAGCGTTGGTGTAGGCGTTGCCGCGCATGAAGGGCGTGTTCTTTTTCTGATAGATCATCACGTCGTGAGCGGAAAAGCCGATGTCCTGGAAGTAAAGCGCTTGCCGGAATGAGGTCAAGCTGCGCCCGGCTTTGATGCGATCCCCCACCACCCAGACGACTACGCCGCCGTCGGCCGTCACGCGATACAACTCATCGGCGATGGATTCAAAGGGAAACTCATAACCTTTGTAGTCGCGCAATTTGTCATAAGGTGGAGAAGTCACCGTCAGCGCGATGATGCCGTCTGGCCACGAGCGCATTACTTCGACGCAATTGCCGACGATGAGCTTGCCCTCTCGCGGGGTAGTCTCGTTCGCCAAAGCGGTATCTTCGCTCTTGTCGCGCGCGGTCGATTCGATTTGCTGCATGGTCAACCCCGATGCTCGTGATAGACATCAGCCGAAAAGCTTCGTGCGCAGGATGAAAATTGAAACCTTTCAACGTTAAGTCTAGCACATATATTCTAAGTCGCCAACTGGATTCAGGGCAAGTCTGTAGGGGCGAGCGAATGTTAATGTCTACGCTACCCTTGCTGAAGCGCCTCCCCAAAATCGCTTCGCCGTCAAATTGCCAGATTGCCGAAAAAATATTGCCGCCGGCAATTGCCGCCAATCTCCCTCTGTGCCCTATGTGTGCCCTCGGTGTAATCTGTGGTGAAAAAACGAAAGGCGATTCCAATGAGCGAAACCAGCAGACGCAGCCAGGACTTCTTCAGCGCCGAGGGCGTCAGCGGCCTTATCCGCCGCGCCTTCACCACGGCCTCAGGCTACGAACCCGCCGACATGACCCGCCCGCTCATCGGCATCTGCAACACCTACAGCGAGCTCAACCACTGCAACAGCCATTTGCGCGCGGTCAGCGAAGCGGTCAAGCGCGGCGTGCTGCAGGCTGGCGGCTTCCCGCTCGAATTCCCCACCATCTCCCTGGGCGAGGACTACCTCAGCCCGACTTCCATGCTCTGCCGCAACCTGGCCGCCATGGACACCGAAGAGATGATCCGCGGCAACCCGCTAAGCGGCGTCGTGCTGCTGACCAATTGCGACAAGACCACGCCCGCCGCGCTGATGGGCGCCGCCAGCGCCGACCTGCCGGCAATCATGGTCAGCGGCGGTCCCATGCTCAACGGCCACTTCCAGGGCGAGATCCTGGGCGCCTGCACCGATTGCCGCCGTTACTCCGCCGAATACGAAGCCGGCACGATCAGCGCCGAGACCTATAAGGGCGTCGAGAAGAATCTGGTGCGCAGCGCCGGCCACTGCATGGTCATGGGCACGGCCTCGACCATGAATTCGCTGATGGAAGCGCTGGGCATGGCGCTGCCCGGCAATGGCGCCACGCCCGCCTCCGATTCGCGCCGCCTGCAATTGGCGCAGGCCGCCGGGCGACAGATCGTCCGCCTGGTCGAGCGCGATATCCGCCCCTCGCAGATCCTGACCGCCGAAGCCTTCGACAACGCCATCACCCTGCTCAACGCGGTCGGCGGCAGCACCAACGCCATCGTGCACCTGCCGGCCATCGCCGGCCGCATCGGCGTCGACCTCAGGCTGGCGCGCTTTGACGAGATCAGCCGCCGCACGCCGCTGATCGCCAATATGCGCCCAACCGGCCAGTACCAGATGGAAGACCTCTTCTACGCCGGCGGCATCCCGGCGGTGCTGAAAACGCTGCTGCCGCTGCTGCACGGCGACGCCTTGACCGTGACCGGCCAAACACTGGCGGAGAATGTCGCCGACGCCGCCGTGAGCAACCCCGACATCATCCGCTCGCTTGACGACCCGCTCCAGCCCGAGGGCGGCTTGAGCATCCTGCATGGCAACCTGGCGCCCGAGGGCGCGGTCATCAAACACGCCGCCGCCACCCCCGCGCTCTGCAATCATCGCGGGCCCGCGCTGGTCTTCAAGAACGCCGCTGACGTCAAAGCGCGCATCCACGATCCCGCGCTGGAGGTGAGTCCCGATCATGTGCTGGTGCTGCAGAACGCCGGCCCCATCGGCGGACCCGGCATGCCCGAGATCGGCAACCTGCCCATCCCGCAGAAGCTGTTGAAAGCGGGCGTTCGCGATATGGTGCGCATCTCCGACGCCCGCATGAGCGGCACGTCTTACGGCGCGATTGTCCTGCACGTGGCGCCGGAAGCCGCCCTGGGCGGGCCGCTGGCGCTGGTTCGCGATGGCGATGAGATCGAGCTGAATGTGGCTGAGCGGCGCTTGCTGCTGCACGTCTCCGAGGCCGAGCTGGCGCAGCGCCGGGCCGAGTGGTCGCCACCGCCGCCGGCCTACTCGCGCGGCTACGGCCAGCTCTACCTGCGCAGCGTCAACCAGGCGCCGCTGGGTTGCGACTTCGACTTCCTGCGCGGACGCGATCCGGCCGGCCCGGTCTGGCAGCCGAAGTTTTAGTCGGAGAAAAGGCGCTGCAATTCCAGTTCAAAGCCGGGCAAAACGGGCTCGCCGGACAGGCGGCCGTCTTTGTCGATCAACTCGCTGGCCGGTTGTCCGTCCCGCCCCAAGCGCCAGACCTCGACCGAGGCCCTCTCTGGCAGGACGAGCCACACCAGTTCTGTCCCGTTGGCCAGGTACACGGCGGCTTTGCGGCGCAGTTCAGCCCGCGTGTTACTGGGGGATTGGATTTCCACCGCCAAATCGGGCATGCGTGGTACAAACTGCTTGTGATCGGCAGGTGGGACATTTTCCTTGCGGAAGAATGCAACATCGGGGCCAAGCAAGGTATGGCGGTCAGCGGCGGGGTAATAGCCGGATTCGACGCTGCCGTCACCCAGGTCATGCGCTTCGGCATAGTTCAATAGATAGCGAAAAATGTGCCCGGCAAGTCTGCCATGTGTGTATCCCGGCGCCATATCCCAGAACAGCTCCCCGTCTGTGAGGTAGAAATGTTTGTGTTCGTTTTCCGGCAGTTGCGCCAGCCGCCAGACATCGTCAACGGTGTACAGCTTTTCCTGAATCGCCATCCTCGCCTCGCGGGAGTCACATGTCTGAGGAGATTATACCGCAGTTCCCGCCTATAGGGTGATTGGACTCAATTGCGGCTCGCGCCGTCCGGCAGCCGCAGTCTTAAGCGGGGAAGAGCTTCTGCAGATCCAGCGAAAAGCCGGGCAATACCGGTTCGCCGGCCAAGCTGCCGTCACGCGCGACAAATTCGCTCGCTGGCTGGGAATCGCTGTCCAAACGCCAGACCTCGACGCCAGCCCGCTCCGGCAAGACCAGCCACACCAGTGCGCTGCCTTTCGCGAGGTAAACCGCCGCCTTGCGCCGCAACTCGGCCAATGTGTTGCTAGGGGACTGGATCTCCACCGCCAAATCGGGCATTCGCGATACGAATTTGTCGTGCGTCTCAGCCGGCGCAGCCTGCTTGCGGATGAAAGCCACATCGGGCGCGAGCGAAGTATGGCGATCGTCGGCGGGATAAAAGCCGACAGCGCCAGTGACTTCGCCCAAATCATGTTCTTCGGCGAAGTTTAACAAGTAACGCCCTATGAGAATCTCAAGTCGTCCATGCCTGTATCCCGGTGGCATTTCCCAAAATAGCTCCCCGTCAATGAGATAATAGTGCTTGTGTTCATTCTCCGGCAGTTGCGCCAGCCGCCAGACATCGTCAACTGTGTACAGCTTTTCCTGAATCGCCATCCTCGCCTCGCGGGAGTCACATGTCTGAGGAGATTATACCGCAGTTCCCGCCTATAGGGTGATTGGACGCAAATGCGGACGGTATCGTAAACAGAGCGCTGCCTGTCTGAGAAATTGGCGCTTGCGAATTGAGGCGATAGTCGCGCGCGCGTCAACGAAACGCCGCTACAACCCTTTATGTCCTTAACGGTGAAAAAATTGTCAGAAACGCCTACGCGTCCAGCTCGCCGTCGCGCAGCCCGGCCGGCAGCGCCAAGGGCTGCTCCACCGTGCTCCCAAGCTCGATCCGGCGTCCCAGCGCCGCCGCTGCTTCCAGCGCGCACATGATATCCAGCACGTGGAAAGCCAGGTCGCCACTGACGCGATGCGGCCGCCCCGACAGGATGGCGTAAGCCATATCGGCCACGCCGGCCCCGCGCCCGATATTGGTCGTATGACTGTGCGGGATATTCACCCATTCGCTCGTCCCGCCTGTGAGGATCTGGTTCACGCCGTGAAAATGATTGGGATCGCCAACGCTCATCGAAGCGTCTTCGCCGTGAATCTCCATATTCGGCAACTGATGCCCCCAGACGTCGAAGCTGGTGATGACGCTGGCGATGGCGCCGCTTGTAAATTCCAGCGTGCCGGCGATATGCGTGTTGACTTCGACCGGCAGCCGCGCGCCCATCAGCGCCTCGCTGGTGGCGATGCGCTCGGGGAAGGTCTTGCGCGCCGAGGCGGCCACCCGCGCCACCGGTCCCATCAGATTGACCAGCGCCGTCAGATAGTAAGGGCCCATGTCGAAGAGCGGTCCGGCGCCCTCCTGGTAAAAGATGCCCGGGTTGGGGTGCCAGCTTTCCGGCCCGTGCGCCATGAAGAAGGCGGTCGCCGCCACCGGCTGGCCGATGAGGCCGTCGTCGATGGCTTTGCGCGCGGTCTGCAAGCCGCCGCCCAGGAAGGTATCCGGGGCGCAGCCCATACGCAGGCCCGCGGCCGCCGCGGCCTGGATGACCGCTTCGCCGTCGGCGCGGTTGATGGCCAGCGGTTTTTCGCTGTAGGCGTGTTTGCCGGCTTCGATGATCTTGAGCGAAATCTCGGCGTGCGCGGCCGGGATGGTCAGGTTGACCACGATGTCGATATCTTCCCGCGCCAGCAGGTCGTCTACGCTACAAGCGGCGATGCCGTGCTCGGCGGCGAAGGCTTGAGCGCGGTCGGCCAGGATATCGGCGCAGGCGACGATCTTGATGACGTCAAATGGCGCGCAGCCGCGGATATACGCCGGGGCGATATTGCCGACGCCGATGAGTCCAACATTTAATGTCTGCACGGTGTCTCCTTTGGCAGGCAACGGGCGACTCAGCGAGTCGCCCCTACGATGTCTCTTTTGCTTGTGGGCGAGGCAAGCCTCGCCCCTACAATTTCGTCTGAGTGCGGGCGAATTGTCTAGGCGTCCAGCGCGCCGTCGGGCAGGCCGGCAGGCAGCGCGGCGGGCTGCTCGAGCGTGCTCTCAATCTCGACCTGCCGTCCCAGCTCGGCCGATTCATCCAGCGCCTGCATGATATCCAGGAGGAACAGGGGGTTGAGAAAGCCCCAGTTCCGCCACGCCGGCGCCGCGGCCGATTTTGGTTGTATGCGACAGCGGGATGTCGGTCCAGTCGCGCGTGCCGCCCTTGAGCAGCCGCACCTCGCCGTCGAAGCGGTTGGGATCCGGCACACTGAGCGAGCCCTCTTCGCCGTGAATCTCGATTTCGGGCAGGTGATTGCCCCAGACATCAAAACTCAGGATGACCGAGGCGATGGCGCCGTTTTCAAATTCGAGTGTGCCAGCGACATGCGTGTTGACCTCAACCGGCAGCCGCTGGCCCATCAGCGCGTCGCTGGTGGCCACTCGCTCGGGGAAGGTGCGCCGCGCCGAACTTGATACGCGCGCCGCCGGCCCCATCAGATTGACGAGGGCGGTCAGATAGTAGGGGCCCATATCAAAATGGGGACCGCCGCCTTTGAGGTAATAGAAGCCGGCGTTGGGGTGCCAGCGCTCGTGACCGCGGCTGAGCCAGAAGGCTGTGGCTGCCACCGGCTGGCCGATCAGGCCGTCGGCGATGACTTTGCGCGCGGTCTGTCCGCCGCCGCCGAGGAAGGTATCGGGCGCGCAGCCGACGCGCAGTCCGGCCGCCTTCGCGGCGTCGATAACACGGGCGCCGTCTGCGCGGCTGACGGCCAGGGGTTTCTCGCAATATGCGTGCTTGCCCGCGTCAATGATCTGCAGCGAGACCTCGGCGTGAGCGTTGGGAATGGTCAGGTTGATGACGATGTCGATATCGTCGCGCGCCAGCAGGTCGTCCACGCTATGGGCGGCGAGACCGTGCTCGACGCCAAATGCCTCGGCGCGATCGGTCAATATGTCCGCGCAGGCGGCCAGCCTGATCACATCAAAGGGCGCGCAGCCGCGAATATAAGCCGGCACGATATTGCCCGTTCCGATGATGCCGACATTTAGCGTATCCATATGCGCCCCCGTAGTCCCGTCCATTTTGTCGGCGGTCGAGCGGTCAGACCGCCCTTACGACATGAACTCGGGGATATTGCCGCGCACCATTGGCGGGTTGGAGACCGGCGCCGCCCAGTTGATGCTGTTGGCGATCACCTGGTGGATGATGGGCATGTGATACATAGGATAAGTCTCGTGCCCGGGGCGGAAGTAGAAAATCTTGCCCTGCCCGCGCTGATAGCAGCAGCCGCTGCGGAAGACCTCGCCGCCTTCAAACCAGCTGATGAAGACCAGGGTGTCCGGCGGCGGGATGTCGAAGTGCTCGCCGTACATCTCGGCTTCTTCCAGCTCAATGTATTCCGGCAGGCCATCGCAGATCGGGTGCGAAGGATCGACCACCCAGATGCGCTCTTTCTCGTCGGCTTCGCGCCATTTCAGCATGCAGCCGGTGCCCATCAGTCGGCGGAAAATCTTCGACAAGTGGCCCGAGTGCAGCACGATCAAACCCATGCCGTTGAGCACGCGCTCTTGCACGCGGTCGACGACTTCGTCGCTGACTACGTGATGCGCCATGTGCCCCCACCAGGTGAGGACATCGGTATTGTCCAGCACCTCTTGCGTCAGGCCATGCTCCGGTTCGTCCAGCGTGGCCGTGCGAATGTCGTAGCCATAAGGCGCCAGCCCTTTCGCCAGCGCGCCGTGGATGCCCTCGGGATATACAGACGCCACGTGTTCGTCGTGCTTCTCGTGTCGATACTCGTGCCAGATGGTCACACGCAAATTGCTCATCGGGTTCCTCTCGCAGTCAGTCGAATTCAACCGCCCCGCATTATGCCCTGCTGGTGGTGGATTTACAATTGATATCTTACGCATGACAGCGAGCAGCCCCTAATTGTTGGGGCCTAAGGCCAAATGCCCGCGCGTTACGCTCAAATAACCGCATTGAGAAAATCAGGCGAGGAGGAGATTCATGGAGCTGATACTGATGATCCCGGCGGCTATCATGCTTTTCGTGGGCGTGATTCTGTCAGCTGTGTTCTGGCGGCTGTTCGCGTATGCGGCAATTATCCTGGGCATCTTGTACTTCGTCGTTGAGGCGGTGAAGGGGCTGCTCTAGCGGCGCGGCGGCTTCAGCCTATTCGAACTCGACCCGCCGGTAGATCTCGCTTAGCGGGATTTCGCAGTCGAGGGCCGGGATGCGCAGCGAGGAGTCTAGCCCGGCAAACTGAAGCTGGCGCCAGCGCTCACCATGTCGCTGAAGCATCTCAACTTGTGGTTTATCTTGCGCCACCAAGATATAGGCTTCCAGCGATTCCAATTGCAGATACAAATCCTTCTTCCGCCCGCGATCCAGCTTTTCCGTGTGTGTGGACAGGATTTCACATAGAACTGTCGGGTTCTCGAAAGTGTGCTGATTGAAGCGACAACTCATTTGCGGCTCGCCGCGCACGATTGCCACATCGGGATAGACGAAGGTGGAATAGCGATCAACCTCAAGGCACATCTTGCTCCCAAACACTTGGTAGTCCAGGTCCAGGACCATGGGATACAGCGTTCCTATCAGACTCGTGAGGATGCGATTGTGGCGCAGGCTCGCGCCGAGCATGATCCAGACGCGATTGTCTATGAGTTCGTTCTTGAATTCTTGCTCGCTCTCCCAGGCAAGGTATTCGTCCGCGCTCCATAACCAGTCTGGTGAATAAGGTTTCACCATCATGGTGGCACTCCTTCAGTCCTGGCGGGCGTCAGAATCAACGCCGTATCATGTTTGCTCTGCCTGCCGCATTACTGCCGCGCCTCTATCCCAGCCATCGCCTCCAGCGCCTTGATGATACTGTGGTTGCCGTCGCCGCCCAGGCCCTGCGCTTGCAGCGTGCGATAGAGGTTGAAGCAGAGCGCCGTGGCGATCACCGGAATGCCCATTTCATCGGCCGCGCCCATGACCAGCCGCAAGTCCTTCTGCTGCAAGTCGATGGAGAAGCCCGGCTCCCAATAGTCGTTGATGACCTGCGGCCCGCGGTTGGCCAGCATCCAGCTGCCGGCCGCGCCGCCGGTCACCGCTTGCAGCATCTTGTCGAGGTCGACGCCGCCCGCCTGCGCGAATAGCAGCGCTTCGCTGGCCGCCAGCATATTGACCACGCAGAGAATCTGGTTCGAGAGTTTGACCGTCTGGCCGGCGCCGGCCTCGCCGACATGCGTTATGGTGCTGCCCATGGCTTCGAAGCAGGGCGTCGCCCGCGCCACATCCTCCGCGCCGCCGCCGATCATGATGCTGAGCGTACCATTGGCTGCGCCCTCGCTGCCGCCGCTGATAGGCGCGTCCAGCATGGCCACGCCTTTGGCCATGAGCTGCTCAGCCATCGCGACCGTGTTGACCGGATTGATGGTGCTCATGTCGATGACCAGGTCGCCGGCCGAAGCGCCGTGGATGACGCCCTCATCGCCCAGGATGACAGCTTCGACATCGGGCGTGTCGCTGACGCAGATGATGATGATGTCGCTGTTCTCGGCGACCGCGCGCGGCGAATCGGCGGCGGCGGCCCCACGCGCGACGAAGGGGTCCATTCGCGACGCGGTGCGGTTCCAGACGGTCAGGTCAAAGCCGGCTTTCATCAAGTTGTCGACCATGCCGCGGCCCATGATGCCCAGCCCGATAAATCCGATGTTCTCGCTCATGTGGGGATGTCCTTGTTTGTTTGGGTTGTCCGTATGCGCGCTATGGTAGCGCTAATGGTACTGCGGGTACACATTCGAATCAGAGGAAATGTTCAATTTCTAGTTGGATAGCGTCGGTTTTGGATTTGGACTTTCTGCGTTTTTTCAGCCGCTACGTTGGGTACGGAGCCCGGAGTTGGGGAATTCATGATTGTTGCCGTTGCCGTAATCGTAGGATTCGGGGAAGGCGTGACTTTGACTGTTGCAGGGAGACTATTTGAGACCGGTGTCGGTGGACTTACAGGATTGAAATGCAATAACACTGAAACCGCTATGCTCAGAATACCTACAATAGCATCGACAGTAGCGGTGAAAGCCGCAATCTTGAATGTGTCGCTTTTCCACCATTGAGTGTGCTCTTTGACAGCCGAGATACTTGTCATGACGGGGTCACCATTTGACCAAGTATCCGGTGTAACTAAGCGCTCATACAAGTCTTCCGTTTCGCAATCGGAAAGCAGGTGTGTACCATTACAATCAATGCACTTCCCTTCGATATCATTGATAATCTTCAAGCTGATAGCATGTACCGGGCAAAGATGTCTCGCTTTGGGCTCGCGCAAGATTTCTTCTTGCACAAATTTATTTAGTAGTGGCTCAGTGTAGTTGCCAAGCCCAGTCTTGCTCTTTGCATCAAAGAGCGTAAAGCACTTGCGGTGGCGACCGGCAAGATACTTGTCAAGTATCGTCACGTCGTCGGGGTCGCATCCGATTTCAAGTTGTTTGCGTGCTATATTTTCGGACTTCTTGAAGTGCATGTCGTACATCAGATTCCAATGCTAGCGCTTCGATGCCTATGCGCTGGTCACCATCAAAACGAGCATAGACAACAAGACCCAAATGTCCCCGATATGGTACAGGCCAGGCAAGAGACACTCCAGTCGCATCTGCGTCTTCTTCCAAGCTTGCCGCGATTTCTTTCAAACCGGTATCGTTGAATAAGTCATCTTGCGAGCCGCTCGCAAGGGTGGCTGTTCCCCGGCTGCTTGACGTCTGATATTTTTTCCAACGATGGTTTAGATTCGTGACCAGCTTGAGTCGCTCCATTAACTTTCTAAGCGGCACCGGTTCAAATACTTCTTCAATAAGAATAAGTTCCTCTAGGTCTGAGATCATGTTGTCGCGAATCTGTCGGTAATTCCTGCCGGTTACCTTTCGAATCAGAAATGTTGCAGTTCCTTTTTCGGTATCCAACTCAAGCGACGATACCACCTGCACTTCGGTTTCACGAAAGGTAAGGCGTACAGTTCGCGCACGACTGATACCATCTACACTTGGATCAAACGCTGGGATTTCATCGGCAGCGTCTTCTATCCTTGTAAGCATGCTGGTTCGTTCAGCCCACAAAAATCGAAGCATTCCACAGTCTTTGCAATAATCGCACTTGAACAGTCTAGGCGAATCACTTGGCTCAACATTTCTTTCGTTGTTGAAAATGTCAGATAGATGAGCCGCTTCGAAACGCTTTCGCGCCCACTGTTCGTCAGACCATTGGTTCGACCAATTGCGCTTCTTAGAATAGCTGCCTTTAGACCGGAGTAAGTACACTTGTTGATGGCCCCAGCGGCGTGATTCCCGAAGTATCTCCTCCAAGTCCGCTAGACTGAGAACGCTTCCGCGTAGGAAACTGTTGAGCTTTTGTCGCAACTTTTCTTTGCTGATGCTCTTTGACAATCTGATATTATGGCGGTGACACAACAGTTCCACTACTAGCTCTGTTGGACGATCCAACACGGCGCGAATGTGGCGCTCTCCAGGCGATTCGCCTTCACTTCCCTCGAACTCGCTGTCGTCAAACATATTCATAGGCAAACTCAGCGCCTAACCGAATTCTGTTACATCAGTTAATATTAGCAGATGCGAGGAGAAATGTAATCAGGGAGCGAGTTGAACTGTTGAAACACTTGCAATTGTGAGCACCAAATGTGGCTTGCCTATTCGCTTGATTTGCGTTTTACTCTGGGAAGGTGGCGCTTGAGGCAAATCAGCATGGCAGAACCCAACTTCAAGAACCGCACGCTCTATCACGGTGACAACCTTGAATTCCTGCGCGGGATGAACAGCGAGACGGTGCATCTGATCGCCACCGACCCGCCTTTCAACAAGAATCGCGATTTTCACGCCACGCCCGACAGCCTGGCGGCCGGCGCCCGTTTCAAAGACC
>CAZWCV010000041.1:9205-28203 GCA_964632725.1 uncultured Anaerolineaceae bacterium | reverse complement strand
GGGGGGTGGGGTAAAATCAGTCGGCGGCGACTTTCAAAACCTGTCCTGTCCTCAGAGACTCGTCGGATGCCCGCCATAGAGATGGCGGGATAGGGGCTGGGGGGTGGGGTAGGAAATGCGCGACCCCTAACCCGCCTTCTCCTGCATGATCTGGATCAGATTGCCGCAGGTATCGTCGAAAATGGCGATTATAGCCGGGCCGATATCGCTGGGCGGCATCGTGAATTCCACGCCTAGGCCGACCATCCGATCGTGCTCCGCTTGAGCGTCGTCAACGCTGAAAATGGTCGCGGGAAGACCTTGTTCCTTGCAGCCCTGCTGAAACGCGCTGGAAATCGGGTTGCGATTGGGCTCCAGCAGCAGCTCCACGCCATCGGGCCGCTCCGGCGACACCACCGTTAGCCAGCGGTCGCCTTCGGGATTGCCCAGGGGGATATCGCGCTTGAGCTGGAAACCCAGCACATTGGTATAAAACTCCAGCGCTTTGGATTGGTCTTCTACGATTACGCCTGCTAGTCCGATTATCATTTGTGCCTTCCTTTGCCGTAGCTGTGAACTGCCTGCGGATTGTATCACGCTATTGCCGCAAATGATTACTGCCGATTTCGCCATTCAGAAGCTAGCGTAGACCCCCGTGCGACAATGCCGCCGCCCACGCAAAATACTTTAAGTCTCGCTGCGATTAGCTCCCCTCCCCTAGCTTGCTGGGTTGCCCGCCATAGAGATGACGGGAAGGGCCGGGGGAGGGGGGTTGCTGCTCGCCCCTACGATGCCTTTCGCGCTGGCGCCCCTGACTTGTGCTGCCGGATCAGCGCCTTGTAATAGGCCAGCAACTCCTGGTCTTGCCGCTCGTCCCAGACCATGGGCACGCGGCAGACATCGAGGTTGTGCTGGCGCGTGCTTAAGGGCTGCCGCAAGCCGACTTCCGTGCCGTAAAAGATGATTGGCGGGTTGGGCAGGCTCATCTGTTTGGCGGCGGCTCGCTTGAGTTTGTCGCTGTCGTCGGCGACGATATGCGAGAAGCGGTCCATATCGTGATTGTCCAGGAAGCTGGGCAAGATGAAATTGTCGCCGAAGTAGCGCCGGTGGCTCTCCACGAAAGCGTCCAGCCGCCCTTCGGTCCAGCTTTCCCAGGCGTAAGTATTTCGCAGCGCTTCGTTCATTGAGAAATCCAGGCAGCCGTCCAGCCGACCCTCATAGCGCCGCAGCGCCGCGGGCGTATCAATGACCTCGCCGATAAGCAGGCAGTCCGGCTTGACCGCGCGGACACGCGGGCGGAAGTGCGTCCAGAAGTTGAGGCCGGCGCCGTTGGCGACATCCAGCCGAAAACCGTCGACATCGAATACTTCCAGCTGCCGTATGGCGTTGCCGATCATCCAGTCGCGCGCGTCCGGGTTCTCCAGGTTGATTTTGGGCATGGTCTTGACCGTGAAGAAGCACTCGTAGCCATGCGGATAGCGCTCGTCGAAGTTGAACCAGTCGCGGTAGGGGCTGCTCTCGCTGCTGTGCGCGTCCAGGAAAATCGGATGCCGGTTGGACAGGTGGTTGGGCACGAAATCGAGCAGGACGCGAATGCCGCGCTGATGAGCGCCCTCGACCACCGCCCGCAGCGCCTCGTCCCCTCCCAGCCGCGGCTCAATCCGTTCGTAGTCGACCACATCGTAGCCGTGCGTGGTCGGGCTTTGCCAGGTGGGGCTGAGCCAGAGGCAGTTGACGCCCAATTCGCTCAGGTAGTCCAGCTTGTCGCGCACACCCCGGAGCGTTCCGCCGCAGAAGTCCAGCAAGTCGTCCGTCTGAATCCAGTCGGCGCCGTCGCCGGGGTAGAATCGGTCGATGAAAATGTGATAAATGATGGCGTCGCGCGCCCAGGCCGGCGGCTCGTCGCGCTCGACGTGATAGCAGAACAGCGGCGCGGACGTCTGCGGCGCTGGCATGAAGGGCGTATCCGGCGCCAGATTCCCAAATTGGATCATGGTGGCGTGCTGGACGCGCTCCTCGGCATCGGGATAATCGGCGTGAATGACATCGCCATCCGCGGTAAAGGCGCTGATGCAATAGCTGACCATCGCGCCCTGAGTCTGGGCCGGAATCGTGACCGTCCAGTACGTCGCGTAGTCCCATATCATGGTATCCCACTCGGTGTGAACCGGGCGGAACGCCAGGGACTTGACAGTTTCGCCGGCGGCGCGCGGGTCTGTCCCGTCAGTTGTATAGCGCAGCTCGGCCCGTTCAACCGCCGGGTCGCTGGACGTGACCAAATGGATATCCACGCTATCGCCCGGCGCCGGATCGCGCGGAGAAATGTTGTGCTGGTGCTGCGCGCCGCTCAAATTGGCGCGATGGCCCGTCAGCTTGAGGCCATCGCTGCTGGTTTTGCCGAAGGTATGGTCCATGCGGGTCGCTCCTGGAATAGCCGCCTGCTCAGCGCTGATAATAGCGCGTTTGGAAACATCGCCGCTAGCGCCCGCGTATAAACTGTACGCGCCTGACGCCGGCATCGCCGCTTTGATGGCCGGGCCGCTCCACTGAAATCGGGCGCGGCGGCAGGCTGTTGCGCCTGCTGATTATGCTATAATCGGCAGCAAGTTGATGAACCGGGACGGTGGCGATCATTATGAAACTCAGTCATGAAGCAAAGGACATGATAGCGACGATAGCGCTGGTGCTGGCGATTGTATTGGCGCTGAATATGGCGATATCGCCCGAAAGCAACCGCGACATGTTCTCCTGGACGATTGGCCTGGTGGCTCTGGCGGTCTTTTTCTGGCTCTGGTCGCGCCGTGAAACGACGGCGGAAATCGACGAGGGCGCGGCCGAAGCGGCTGAAGAAGCCGTGCAAGAAGCCGAAGACCTGATGAAACGGACCATCGTGCGGCGCGAGGACGACGACGATGCCGAGGCGGACGACTTGACCAGGATCAACGGCATCGGCGCGGTCTTCGAGACCATACTGAACGATGCCGGCATTCGCACTTTCGCCACCTTGGCGCGTTCATCCGTCGACGAACTGGAAACCCTCATTGAAGCTTCCGGGCGCAGCCGGCCCGGCCGGCTCGAAACCTGGGCGCAGCAAGCTGAGCTGGCCGCCAGGGGCGATTGGGACGGGCTACAGCGCTTCGTCGACGAACTTTGATCCAATTTGGCGATTGCGGAGTAGGCAACAGTTTCGGCGCAAACGCGAACCTGGCGCGCGTCGCCATCCCGCCAGCGCGAATTCAGAGTACACTGGGCGCAGGCTACTGAGGCAGATTTCAGGACCGGCACATGCCCGCTGTCGCGCATATCATCCGGCGTCGACACAACCGCAAAAGGCGCGCTCAACACGAAGCCCGGCGCTCGGGGCTTTGGCTGACGATCGTCGTCTTTCTGCCGCTGACCCTGGCCTTGACGCCGCCGCTGGCGCTGCTTGGATTGTCCGTCTGGCTCTATGCGCAGGCGGCCAGCCATATGCCGACGCCGCACGAGGCGGTCTTTCTAAACAGCGACCAGGGCTTGACACGCTTCTACGACCGCGGCGGCAAGCATGAGATTCACCGGGTGGACGATCCGCTGGGCGACCAGCGACGCTGGCTGCGGCTGGCTGACCTGCCGCCCTACGTGGTGGATGCCGCCCGGCTGGCGATCGACCCGAATGGCCTGGAAACGGAGTCGGGCTTCGCGCCGCTGGAAACCGCGCTGCAACTGTGGCGTTATATTATCGGCTTGCCACTGGAAGTCGAGCGCGGCCGCACGGCTGATCTGACGCGCGAGACCATGCTGCCCCTGACGCGCGCCAGCGGACTCGACCAACGCCTGCTTGAAATCGTGCTGATCGCCGAGAGCCGGCGAACCCATTCAGCCGACGAGCTGCTGGAGTGGCGCCTCAATAGCAGCGCTTACGGCCACGACGCTTTTGGCCTGGACGCGGCGGCGCAGGTGTACTTCGGCATAGGCGCCGAGCGCCTCAGCCTGAACGAAGCGGCCGTCCTGGTGATGACCGCGGCGCAGCCGGCCATCAATCCCTTAGATGACGCCCGCCGCAGCCGCGAGCGCGGCGCCGATCTGCTCTTCGCTATGTTGGATGCCGGGCTGATCGACAAAGCCGCATTCGACGCGGCCTCGGCCGCTGAAATCACCCTGCGCGCGTCGGCCGACGAGTCCGCTGAAATCGCCCCCGCCTTCTCGAATTTCGCCAGGCGCCAGGCGTCCGGGATACTGGATCGTCTGGGGCTGGATGGCGCCAGACTGTTGGCGCGCGGCGGTCTGCGCGTCATCACCACGCTCGATCTGGACTTGCAGCGGCGCGCGGACTGCCTGCTGCAGGCGCATCTGATAGGACTGCGCGGCGAATCGCCAACGGCGCTGGCGGCTGGCGACGCGCCTTGTCCCGCGGACAGCCTGTCGGGGCTGCCGAAAGAAGGGTTGGCGGCGCCGCCGGACACTGGCGCGCTAACACTGATCGATGTCAGCAGCGGTGAAATCTTGAGCCTGGTCGGTGAGGCGGTGGCGCCAAAATATCAGCCGGCGGTTGTGCTGCATCCCTTCGTCTATATGGACGCCTTCCTGCGCCGCGAATTCACGCCGGCCTCCATGCTTTACGACATCCCGCGCGCGTATCCCGGCCCTGCGGCCGACCTCATCTACGTGCCGGCCAATCCTGACGGGCGCTATCGCGGGCCGCTGCTATTGCGCGACGCCATGGCCGCTGGCCTGCTGCCGCCGGTGGTCCAAGCGGCCAGCGTAACCGGCATGCCCTCGGCCCTGGGCATGGCGCAGACTCTGGGTTTCACCAGCCTGGACGCGGGACGCGCCGATCTGGATCTGCTCGAGCGGGGCGGGGCCGTCTCGGTATTGGACGCCGCCTACGCTTACAGCGTGATGGCGGCCTCGGGTATCATGCGCGGCATTGACGCGCCAGCGCCGCTTGAGGGCCATCGTCGCCTTGATCCGGTTGCCGTGCTGCGCATTGAGGACGCCGCCGGGCGCGTATTGTGGTCGCTGGAGCAGTTGCCCCTTGGCGCCAGGCAGACAGCCATCATTGAGCCCAGCCTGGCCTACCTGGTCAACGATATCCTGGCGGACGCCGATGCGCGCCGGGCGACGTTGCAGCAGCCGGATCTCGAGCTGCAGCTGGACCGGCCGGCCGCCGCGCTTGATGGACTGAGCAGCGACAGACGCGACAGCTGGACGGTCGGTTATACGCCGGATCTGGTTTTGGCGGCGCGTCTTGGTCGTGACGATGCAGGCGAAATGAGCGTCGACGCCTATCAGCGCCTGGCCACGGCGCCCGTCTGGAACGAGCTGATGGTCGCCGCGCACAGGACACTTGATCTGCCGCCGCGCTCCTGGACGGCGCCGGCCGACATTGAGGAATACCTGGTCTGCGAGCTTTCCGGCCTGCTGCCCGCCACCACCGATCATTGTCCCACGCGCCGCGAATTGGCGCCCGCCGGCTCGGAATTGCGGCGGGACAACCGCTGGCGGACGGTCGAGATCAACAGGTCCACCAGGCAGTTGTCCACGGTGCATACACCCGCCGAGCTGCGCGAGGAAGTCGCCTACTTCGCGCCGCCGGACGACATAATCGACTGGTGGGTCGAAAATGACAAACCCTTGCCGCCAAGCAGCTACAGCGCCGACCGGGAACAGACATCCAGCCGGGAAGTGCGCCTGACTTCGCCTGCGGACTACGCCTATGCCGGCGCGTCGGTGGATGTGGTCGGCGTGATCAACCGAGCCGGCGCCGAGAGCTGGCTGCTGGAATACGGCGCGGATGTCAACCCGGACCGCTGGTACCCCATCAGCGAGCGGCGCGGCGTCGACGCCTCCGGCTCGGTCGCGACCACCTGGGAAACCATCTTGCTCAGCGGTATCCACACCTTGCGATTGACGGTAGACTTTGCCGACGGCAGCCAATTGACAGATTCCAAGCTGCTGACTTTCGACAATACGCCGCCGGCGGTGAAGCTGCAAGCCAGTGACGGCGGCGACGGCGCCGCAATCGCCCTGGGAGAAGCGGTCTCGCTGTCTGCTGAGGTCAACGACAACCTGGCCATTGAACGAGTCGAATTCTATCGCGACGACGAACTGCTGCTGGCCGACCGCGACTGGCCCTACGGCTTCGAGTTGGAAGCCGACCGCGCCGGTGAAGCGCGCTTGCGGGCCCTGGCCTTCGACCAGGTCGGCAACCGCGCCGAATCGCGCCTGGCTTTAGTATTTGTCGAAGCGTAAATGACGAGTATGAGGCGAAACGGAGACCTGGCCTGGATCGTGGCGCTGCTGGCATTGCTGCCGGTGGCGCTGCTGGCCTACCTGGGCAGTCTCAGCCGTTTGCTCTCAGACGACTACTGTCACATCGCCTGGGGCGCGCGCTACGGCATACTCGGCGGCCTGCGTTACGTGCGCGACACCTGGAATGGCAGTTATTCCAACTACTTTGTCCAATTCTTGTTTGAGCAAAACGGAGAGCTGGCGCCGGCCGTCGTCTCACCGCTGACCATCGCCATTTGGCTGATCGGGCTGACCTGGCTGACGCTAATCGCGCTCAAGCATCTGCGCGTCGAGGAACACCGATTGCCCCTGGCGCTTGCGGTCTCCGGTCTGCTGGTCGCCGCGGCTGTCAACGGCTTCCAATCCGCACAATCGCACTATTGGATGGCGGCCAACGTGGCCTATGCCTTGCCAGTGGCGGTCCTGGTCGTGATTCTAGCCATTGGCGTCCAATTGGCGCTCCGGCCCAGCCGGCGTCTCAGCGTGGCGGCTTGTTTTGTCGCGGCAGTCTGTTTATTCAATGCCGGCTTTTCGCCCATGTATCTGGTCTTTCAGGGCGCGACTTTGACAGTGCTGATTGCGGGCGCCATGATATTCCTGCGCGACGCGCGTCGGCGGCGCTGCCTGATACTAATTGCTGCGGGCTGGCTGGCGACGGCGGCTGCCGCGCTCATCCTGGTGACCGCGCCGGGCTTCTCGGGCCGGTTGGCCAGCGACAAGTACGCCGAACTCAACCTGGGCCCGCCGATTCGGGCGCTGCCGGAGCTTCTCTGGCGATCGCTTGAGGTCATGCTTGAACAGGTCGGTCATCAGCCCGCCTTTACCGGCTTTGCGCTCATGCTAAGCCTGGCCCTCGGCCTGACGCTGAGCGTATACCGTCCGCAGCGCGCATTGGGGCCGCTTCGGCCGGCGACGCTGGCAAAGCGGCCGCTTTGGGCCTGCCTTGTCGCGCAGTTGCTTTTCCTGCCCGCTCTGTGGGCGCATACCAGCGATGCTCCGCAATTCCTGGACCGCTTCAGCGCCGCCTTCTTCCTGGTCATTTGCCTGAATATAGCGCAGCTGCTGGCATTCGCGCTGCTGCTGGCTTTCAGCAAACGAATTGATGAGCTGTTGCGCGCCAGCGAGTCCATATGGCGAGTCTATATCACCGTAATCATGCTCTCAGCTCTGCTGCTTTTCGCTATGGATCAGGCGCGCAGCATTCATTACAGGGCCGCAGCCTACTTGCTTTTCAGCGTGTTTGCGCTGCTCTGTCTGTTGCTGTGGCAGTTGGCGGCCCGCGTTTCAGAGGCGGATGCGCGGCTATGGCGCCGGTTGCCTTTATTCGCGGCTGGCGCGGCGCTTTTTAGTTATCTCGCTTTGATCGCCTTGTCGCTCTTTTCCCTGGGTTTTCTTTCCGAACGGATTCTGGCGGGCGCGGCGTTCCTGCATGTGGCCAGCGGTGTAACCTGGGGGCTCAGTCTAGGGCTGCTGCTGCGGCGCAGCGGATATACCGCGAATTCGAATGACGCTTCAAGCGGCCGGTTTCGCCTGGGCGCTGCCGCGGTCACCCTAATCCTGGCGGGCGGCATCGTCATGGGGCAGAGCCAGCGCCTGCCAGCGCTGACTGCATTCGCCGCCGAATGGGATGCGCGGCACGAGGAGATTATCCGCCAGCGCGACAGCGGAAGCGCTGCCATTGTCGTTCCGGAACTCAGCTACAATCTTGGCGAACTCGTCTATGACTTCAGCATCTTTACCGACCCGCACAGCAATTGTCCCAAGCTGTATTATGGTGTGGAGTCGATCAGGCGGTCCGGCGACGATGCTTAGGCTGCCCGCGGCGTCCCGCTGCAAGCGAAGCGACAGGATCGCCATTCTGGAGTTGAGCTACAATTTGGGCGATACTTTGTTAGAATTCCAAATCTTTGCTGGCTCGTTCAAGGCCATATTGAACATTTTATGACGTGGAGTCCATTAGGCGCGTCGGCGATGGCTGAGATGAAAAGACTCTTCACAAACATAAGGAACGAAACCGTTTCGTTTGGCGCGCCTGTCGCCAACAGCCGCAGCGCAGGAATGGTCGCCTTTGGCGATTCGCCTCGCGCGCTGCGCGTTTGCTTGAAAGGTCTGAGGTCGTGCCTCGTTCGCATTTGGCAAAAGTGATTCTGCTTTTACTGACGCTGTTGCCCTTGCTGCTTTTGGCTTATTTGGGGCAGTTTAGTCGATTGATGCTGGACGACTATATTTACCTGTCGGTTGGCCGTGAATTGAGCCCCTGGGAGGCGATTTTAGTTTGGCGCAACACTTGGAATGGCGCCTACACTGACCAGGTCCTGCATGTCTTTTTTGCGCGGTTTGGCGCTGCGGCTCCCCGGCTATTGCCGTCCATTCACTTGAGCCTGTGGCTGCTCACGCTCACCCTGTTATTCCAGAGTGCCTTGAGTTGGTTGACTGTTAAGCGCCATCGAAACGCCATAGCCTTGGCTGCGGCAGCATTGACAGTTGTCGCTACAGTAAACGCCTTTTACACACAGCAATCTTTTTATTGGTACACGGCAAGCGTGGCTTATAGCCTGCCGCTGGCTGCTTTCTTTCTCTTTGTCATGTTCCTGATAAAGTCGGCCAGCGCATCTCACCGTAGATCAAGGCTTCTGCCTGCGACAATCGCCGGATTTGCGTTCTGCTTTTTGTCGGCTGGAATATCCGCAATGTATATGGTCTTTCAAGCTAGCGTCCTGGCGATATTGTTTATACCGGCAGCGCGCTGGGCGCGGCGAACCGGGCGCAAGGCAGGTCTGGCGCTAATCGCAGCGGGACTGGCAGCTTCCGCCGCCAGTTTCCTGGTCCAGATTAGCGCGCCCGGGATTGCGCTAAGGACAGCGCGAATCTCGCCCATTGAATCGGTATCGAAGCGGGCGCTGCCCGATTTGCTGCGCTACTCGCTGGAAGCGCTGTATTGGATCGCCGGGCAAGAAACTATATTTGCCGGATTCATGCTGCTCTTTGGATTCGGAATCTTCGCGGCTTTGCTCTTGCACAGGTCGCCGTCCGCCGCTCCCCTCCGTCGTCCTGCGGAATTGCTATGGGCGCCTCTTGGCTGCGGTCTAATCGTACAACTAGTATTCTTGCCCATATTGTGGATGCATACCAGCGATCAACCATCGGCGCTTGGTAAATTCAGCTACGCTTACGCCACTGTTATCGCGCTCAATCTGGCTCTCTTGCTCATCTTCCTATTCCTGCTATGGCAGCGCCGGCGCCTTGGCGCGCGGCTTGTCGAGAATCGCGACAGCTTGCTGATCCTTTCGGGTGGCCTGTTACTAGTCATATTGGTCTTATTTGCGGGAGCGCATATCAGGAGCGTCCATCATCGCGCCTCGCGCTATTTGTTCGCAACAGCCACGCTATTGATCGCTATGCTGGCTTGGCAGTTAGCGCAGAATATGGATGACGAACAAGCGCGGCGATATGGTCGAGCCGTCTTGTTGTTCGCGGCCGCGGGCGTTCTCTCGTACATTTTAATGCTCGGAATTCCGATGTATACGCTAGGCAAGGCCAATTCGCGCATTGTCGTGTCAAGCGTCTTTACGCACGTTTCCCTGGGCTTGGTTTTGGGCGCCTATTTGGGCTATCTCATCAAGCGAATCTGTGCCGATACGCCTGCTCACGAGACTTGGATACGGCGCATTGGGCTGTCGGGGCTGGCGGCGACCTTGGTGATCGCCGCCGGCATCACCTTGGGACAGGCCCGATTCATCCCGGATCTGCAAACTTTCGCGCGCGAATGGGACGAACGCGAGCGGATGATCATCAGTCAACGCGACAGTGGCCAATTGGATGTCATTGTTGCGCCACTTACCTTCGATCTGACCTGGCATCTTATGTACCAAAGTATGTCCAAAAGCGAAAGCGGCTCGGCAGCGCGATACTACGGCGTCGATTCAATTAGCGTTCGCGAGGCCGACGCATGAGCGGCTCGCCCAGCCACCCCAAGGCTGCCTTACCGGCGCCTCAATCCCGCCCCGGCCGCGCGGATGGGGATGAAGATAGTTGCTGATGCGCCTAAAACACTGGCTTCCAGCGGGCTTGCTCGTTCTATCCCTTTTGCCCATCTTGCTCTTCGCATATATGGGGCAGCATACGCGCTTGATCCACGATGACTTCGGCTACACCGCCACTGGACGGGAGCTGGGCGCCTGGGAGTCGATGGTCCAATACTACAACCGCTGGTCGCCCGCTTACACGACCGTCTACATAAAAGCCGCGCTTTCGTCATTGGGCGTACTGCTGCCGCCGCTGTCCACTTTGCTTATCGTCGGGCTCTGGATGCTCGGCTTCTATTTGCTGTCGCGCGAGGCGATCGCGCTGCTCGGGCTTTCCGTGCGCCGGCGGCTGATGGCGCTGGCTGCGTCGGCGCTGCTGGCTGCCGCCGCCATAAACGCCTTCTATTCGCCGCAATCGTTCTACTGGTTTTCATCCAATATGACCTATACCTTGCCGCTGGGCGCGCTGGCCGGCTGCCTGGCCCTGGGCATCTGGATTCTCAAGCGATCAGACAACAAGACGATCCTGTACGCGGGAGCGGCCATCTGCGCGCTGATCATGTTTCTAACGGCGGGCGCAGCTGAGATGTATGTGGTCTTTCAATTTGTGTTTCTGTCGGCATTGGCTGCGCTGGCCTTCGCGGTTGTGGATGCGCGCAAACGGCGGGCGCTGGCCATCATAGCGGCGGCCATGCTGCTGGCGACGGCGCTGGGTCTAATCATTCAAGTGATATCCCCCGGCGTCGCCAATCGCATGGCGGCGGATGCAGAGCGCTATAGCCCGCCCGTGAGGTCGCTGCCTCTGCTGGCGACCCTGACCACGCAATTGACATTCGAGGGCATCGGGCGTCCCGCTTCCTTCGCGGGCTTCGTCTTGCTGCTGGCGGCGGGCCTCTTCACCATGCTGGCCACGTTCAAGCCGGCAACCCCCTCCATGTCGGAGGCGCCGGGCGCGCGCCTGGCTGTCGCGCTCTTTCTCGGTCTGGCTACGCAACTGCTGTTCTTGCCCATCATGCTGGCGCACAAAAGCGTCAGTCCGCTGTTTCTGGGGCGCTACAGCCTGAGCTACCTCTTGGTGCTTGCGCTGCATGTCGCCTTGCTGTTGGTTTTCGCCGCGGCGATCTGGCGGCGGCAGTGGCTGCAGCTGACGCTGGCGCGGCGACGGCAGAGTCTGCCAGTGGTCTCAGCTGTGATCCTGCTGGCGTTTGTTTTGCTGTTTGCCCTGACGCAGGTCCGGCGCATTGACGCCCGCGCGTCCACCTATCTGTACGTATCGGCGCTGTCGCTGCTGGTGATATTGTCGCTGCTGTGGCGGGGCGGCGCGAGCGATCGTCGCGCCCGGTCGCTGGGCGTCGTGGCCTTGGCCTTCCCTGTGATCGCCTGGTTGACCATCGCCGCGCTCTATTGCGTCACCTTCATCGGCCACGGTTTTACGGCTGACCGCATCATGTCGGGCTCGGCCTGGTTGCAGGTGTTGTCGGGCCTGGTCTGGGGAATCACCATCGGTTATCTGGTGAAGTCATGCCCTTTCGACTACGCTGGTCGTCCGATGTGGGAGCGCTGGCTGGCAATCGGCAGCCTGACCGCCGCCCTGGTCCTTGGCGGCGGCATCTGTCTGGGGCAGGCGAGACTTGTGCCCAAGTTGCAGACTTACGCCGGCGAATGGGACGCCCGCCACGCCTATATCATCGAACAGCGCGAGAGCGGCAGCTCGCATATCAAGACGGCGCCGCTGTCCTTTGACCTGGCCGACTATCTGGGCCTGGGCACCCTTCGCTCTGCCGAACGCTTTTACGGGGTAGAAACGATTGTGCAAGACAGCGATGACGACTGATAGCGCCGGCAATACGCGAAGCATCCTGAGCGCAGTCAAGCGCGCGTTTCCATACCTGGCGGTTTTGGCGGGACTGCTGCCCGTCCTGCTATATGCGTGGCTGGCTCAATACATGCGTCCGATGATTGACGACTTCTATACTCTGCGTATTGGGCGCGAATTGGGCCCCTGGGACGGTATGCGCTTCCACTTCAAGTCCTGGTCGGGGGGATATACAAATTTCTATATCAAGAGCGCCATGGCCCCGCTGGATACCTTGGCGCCGGCGGCCACATCCTGGCTGCTGATCGCTTTATGGCTGATGGCGGCGCTATGCTTGACGCGCGGGCTGCTGCCTCGGTTTCGGATCGAGCGGACGGGTTGGAAGCTTGAACTTGTAGTTGCTGCGTGCATCATCACTGCTTCGATCTACTCACAATACTCACCGCAAACATTTTTCTGGCATGCCGCTGTTATCCCCTATGCTTTGCCCCTGGCGATTCTGACTATGTATTTGGCGCTGTTGGCGGGTAGTCCACTGAACTCCGCAACCGGCAAGCAGATTGCCTGGCGGGCTGTAGCCGGGACGCTCCTGTGCTTCCTGAGCGCCGGGTTCAACGAGATCGTCGTTGCCATTCAAGCCACATGGTTGACCTGGTGTCTGTTAGTCTCTCTGGCGCTGTGCCGTGGCAAGGTCAGGCGGAATTTGATGCTTCTGCTTGGCTTTGGCTGGCTGGCGACTTTGGCCAGTCTATTGATCCAGGGCAGCTCTCCAGGAGTGACGCTGCGTTTGGAAGCTGAATCTATGTTGCTCGGTATGGCGATTTCTGATTATTTGGGATGGGTCGATCAAGCATTGGGCATAGCGATCCAACTGATTGGGCGGCGGCGGATATTTGGCGGATTTGCGTTGTTGTTCTGTGTGAGTTTTGGCGTCAGTCTTTGCTATTTTCGACCGCGCGCGAATTGCTCGCCCGACAAAGCGTATCGACTAAGTTCTCCGCTGCTGTGGCTGGCGCTGCTTGCGCAGCTGCTCTTGCTGTCCCTTCTATGGGCGCATCAAAGCGACGACCCACAAGTTTTCGGCCGCTTTAGCATGGCCTATACTGTGACGATCTTCGCCAATGCTGTGTTGGTATTGCTCTGCGCCATGATATTTTGGCAAAGGCGGCGCATCAGCGTCGCCATAACCCGGAACATGCGATTTGCCTGGATAAGCCTCTGCGCCGCACTTGCAGCCGCGTGCATACTTTTCTGGTTGACGCAGTTCAGGAGCATCCACTGGCGCGCGTCAAGCTATTTCTACCTCAGTTCGCTGCTCATACTATCAATTCTTGCCGGGCAGTTGTCGGGCTGGCTGCGCGATAAACAATTGCGGCGCTTATTCCTTCTTTCTGTCCTGTCCACGCTCGTTCCCTGGGTACTGTTAGGGACTACGGTATTCATCGGCTTGGTTGCCAAGGGACACGTGAAGGGGCGTATTCTCACGCCCGCTTCCTATTTTATGGTGTTTTCGGCTCTGGTATGGGGGGCCAGTCTCGGTTGCTTGATCAAACAGTGGCTGTGCGAGCGCGGCGCGAGCCAGCATTGGGTCTCGCGACTGGCAATGTGCGGCGCAATCGTCGCTCTCATGATCGGAGCGATAATTGTCTCCAGTCAACTGCGTCTCGTCCCGGATTTCGCCCGTTACGCCCGCGAGTGGGATGAAAGACATCAGTCGATAATCGACCAGCGCGATCAAGGTGTTCGGGACGTCACGGTTTGGCCGCTGAGCTTCAATATGCACAGGTTCCTGGGGCTTTCGGACGATCCCGAGGTTCGATTCCGCTATGCGCTCGGTTACTATGGCCTGGACTCAATCTCCGAAGTGGAATCCTAGCTGATCTTCCGTGGATTGGGGAATTACCCTCAACCATAAGAAATACATATAAACTCTGGCAATCTTGCGGTTGCACTGCCAAATCCATTGACTCATTCAGTCCGCTATGCTATTTTAGGGGCGTCTACTTAGCACTCTCGGTGAACGAGTGCTAGCGCCTCGCAATGCGAGCGCAGAAGCTGTTCACGAGTATCGATAGTTCAAGAGGGAGAAGAAAATGGCTATATCGATCCGCCCGCTTGGTGACCGTGTTTTGGTCGAACCCGTAGAATCCGAGGAGACCTTCGGCGGCGGCGCCTTTGTCTTGCCGGAAACGGCCAAGGAAAAGCCGCAGCAAGGTCTGATTCGCGCAGCCGGCCCCGGCAAGTACGACGAAGATGGCGACAAGCGCATCCCAATGGATGTGCAGGAAGGCGACCGCGTGCTCTTCGCCAAGTATGCCGGCACCGAGGTCAAGCTCGACGGCGTCAAGATGCTCATCATGAAAGAATCCGACATCCTGGGCATCGTGCAGGTCTAACCAGGAATTGCGTCAAGAATTTTCGGAGTGAAACCAGGAGGAATCAATGGCAAAGCAACTCGTGTTCAAGGAAGATGCGCGCCGCAAATTGCAGGCCGGCGTTGACAAAGTCGCCAACGCGGTCAGCACGACCCTCGGCCCCAAGGGGCGCAACGTGGCGCTTGACAAGAAGTTCGGCGCGCCGACTGTGACTCACGATGGCGTCACCGTCGCCAAGGAGATTGAGCTGGAAGACCCCTATGAAAACATGGGCGCGCAACTGCTGAAAGAAGCCGCGACCAAGACCAACGACATCGCCGGCGACGGCACCACCACCGCCACCGTCCTGGCGCAGGCCATCGTCAACGAAGGCCTGAAGAATGTGGCCGCCGGCGCCAACCCCATGCTGCTCAAGCGCGGCATCATCCACGCTGCCGACATCGTCGCCGGCAATATCCTGACGCAGTCGACGCCGATCGAAACCAAGGACGAAATCGCCAATGTCGCCAGCGTTTCCGCGCAAGACAAGGAAATCGGCAACCTGATCGCCGAGGTGATGGACAAGGTGGGCAAAGACGGTGTGGTCACGGTCGAGGAAAGCCGCGGGCTGGAATTTGAGACCGAATACGTCGAAGGCATGCAGTTTGACCGCGGTTACATCAGCCCCTACTTCGTCAGCAACAGCGAGACGATGGAATCCAGCATTGAAGAACCCTATATCCTGATCCACGACAAGAAGGTCAGCGCGGCGCAGGATATCATTCCGATCCTGGAGAAACTGCACCAGGTCGGCAAGCGCGAGCTGGTCATCATCGCTGAAGATGTCGATGGCGAAGCGCTGGCGACCATGGTCGTCAACAAGCTGCGCGGCGCGATCAACGTACTGGCTGTTAAGGCGCCCGGTTTCGGCGACCGCCGCAAGGCCATGCTGCGCGACATTGCTGTCTTGACCGGCGGAACCGTCATCAGCGAAGAGACCGGACGCAAGCTGGACAGCGTTACTGTGCAAGATTTGGGCCGCGCGGCCAAGGTCGTCAGCACCAAGGATGACACGGTTATCGTTGACGGCGCCGGCGAAGAGGGCGCGATCGCGGGCCGCATTGACGAGATCCGGCGCGAGATCGACAGCAGCACCAGCGACTACGACCGCGAAAAGCTGCAAGAACGCCTGGCCAAGCTCAGCGGCGGGGTAGCGGTTATTCGCGTAGGCGCGGCCACGGAAACCGAGCTGAAAGAGAAGAAGCACCGCGTTGAGGATGCCTTGAGCGCGACCCGCGCGGCAGTTGAAGAAGGCATCGTGCCCGGCGGCGGGGTCGCTCTGATCAACGCCATGAGCTCGCTGGACGGCGTCAGCATGGATATCGGCGACGAGAACACCGGCGTCACCATCATGCGCCGCGCGCTGGAAATGCCGATGCGCAAAATCGCCGCCAACGCCGGCGAAGATGGCGCGGTCATCATCCAGAACGTGCGCCGCGCCCAAGCGGACAACGACAACCATCGCGTCGGCTTCAACGTCATGAACGGCGAATACGGCGACATGATTGACGCTGGCATTCCCGATCCCGCCAAGGTCACTCGCGGCGCCATCGAGAATTCGGCGTCGATCGCGGCGATGATCCTCACCACTGAAGCGCTGATTACTGACGTGCCGGAAGAAGCGCCCCCGCCGATGCCCGGTGGCGGCATGGACGGCATGGGTGGCATGGGCGGCATGATGTAAGTCGGCTCGCCGCCAACTGTCGAGATGTTTCACGAGGACTGCCCCAGGGCAGTCCTTTTTTGTTCTATAGTTTGATCTGTGCTATTCTGAGGCAGAGGGAGACAGGATCAGACCTTTGGAGAGCGACATGGAAGCAGAGAAACTTGATGACCTTACAGAACTGCGCTTCCGCCAATTGGAGCGGCTAACCAGTTCTTTGCTTGAAGGGCAGCAGGATACCATTCAGATTCTCGCTGAACACAGCCGGCGCTTCGAGAGAATCGACAAGCGCCTGGATAGACTAGAAGAACTGTTGACGCTCGCGCTGGATGATCTGGCATTCATAAAGCAAGTCCTCAAACCCGGCGACTGAGCTGCTGGATAGGCGCCTGCGCTGAGCCCAGATGCCGGGCAACTCGCGGCCAGGAATTCTGACCGGGGGACTGTCAAATCGCAGTCCTCTTTTTTTGCAAGTTTTTTGCCCATCGGCGCTGATGTGATTGCCTAATGACAGATGTATTTCATATTTCAATTCCGTGTAGCTCCAGCGGCGCGCTGACTAACAGGATTTCGGCGCGGCCAGGCGCCTGGAAACGAGCGCCCGGCAATTATGGCGGCAGGTCAGGGGTAGACAGGAGTGGGTGATGCAAGAACAAGAGAAGTACAAACCATTCGCCACCATTTACATCCGAAAACCCAAGGTTTCCCGCCTTGTCCTGGGCCTGTTGTTGATTGTGGCTTTGGCGATTGTGGGCGTACTTGCCGCGCAAGAAATGTAGCGCTTGCAGACCGAGTTGCAAGAGACCGAGTCTGAACTGCAAAGCGCGGCGGCAAACTTGATGGAGGCGCAGGATCGCCTGCATGCCCTGGGCGGCCAGTTGCAGGACTCAAACTCTAAAGTCGTCGAACTGGAAAGCCATAGCAGCGATGTCGAAGACAGCTTGCAGAAAACCGACAGCGCCCTGCAGACAACGGTCGCGCGCTTGCAGGCGGCCGAAATTCGATTGAAAGAGAAAGACGCTCACATCGCCGTGGTGGAAGCGAACCTGGAAGATACCAAGACAATTATGAAGGAAAGCGCGGTTCAGATGCAAGCCGCTGAAAACCGCCTGCAATCTAGGGAAGAACGCATTGCCAGCCTGGAAGCTGACCTGCGCGAGTCCCAGACAGCTTGGCAAGACAGCCAGAGCAATTGGCAAGTGGCTTTGGCGCAGCTGGAGGTCGCTGAAAGGCGATTGGCCGAAAAAGATGCTGAGATTGTCGGCGCGCAGGCGGATAATCAGGAATCGCAAGCCGCGCTGCATACGGCGGCGGCCCAGCTCGAATTCGCCCGAAACGAACTGAAAGAAAGGGATGGGCAGCTCGCCGCCGCTCAAGACGATTTGCAGCTAACCGAAAACTCGCTGGCGGACGCTCGCGGCGCCTGGCACGCGAGCGCGGCTCAATTGGATGTTGTTAAAGATCAGCTGGCCGAAAGCGACACAGTCAAGGCCGGGCTTGAAAGTGATTTCCAGGCTTCGCAAGCGTCGGTGCATACCTTGACGGCCCAGCTTGCCTTCGCCGAGAACGAGCTGGGTGAGAAGGACAATCAGATAGCTGGCATACAGCTAGAGTTGCAGACGGCCGAAGCGGCTCTGCTGGATACGCGCGGCAGTTGGCAGGCGACCACAGCGCTGCTTGACGCCGCCAGGGAGCAATTGGGGGATAAGGACGCGCAGATCGCTGCTTACACGGCTCAACTGCAAGATTCACAGGCGACCGTTCATACCCGCAACGCCCAGCTGGAATTTGCGCGGAATCGCTTGGCGGAGAAGGACGCCCAGATTGCCAGCATGCAGACGGCCTTGCAAGAAAGCGACAATGAGTCGCAAGACAGACAAGGCAGCCGGCAAGCCGCGGCCGCGGAACTGGATGCGTTGCGGACGCAGCTGCAAGAGCAGGACGCCCGCACGCTCAGTCTGGAAGCTGAACTGCAAGATTCGCAGGCGCTGGCGTACACCCAGACGGCTCAATTGGAATACGCCGCCAATGAACTGACCGAGCGCGACGGGCGCATCGCTGACCTCGAGGCGAAATTGCAGCGCCTTGAGACCGCCTCGTTGAATGCTCACGGCTCGCGGCAAGCTGCCGAAGCGCAGCTGGAATTGTCCAGAGAGCAAGCAAAAGCCAAGGATGCCGAAATCGCCGGTCTCCAAGCCAGCCTCCAGGACGCGCAGGCGGCGGCGCATACGAAATCTGCCCAACTGGAATTCGCCGCAAGCGAGCTTCGCGAACGCGACACCCGTATCGCGACGGTCGAGAGTGACCTGCAGGCGGCTCAGGACACGCTTCTGGATACGCAAGGCAGCCTGCGCTCAACACAAGACCAACTGGACCTGGCTCGTGTTCAGTTGCAAGACAAGGATGACGAGATCGCCGACATTGCGCTGATATTGCAGGAGTCGCAAGCGCAAGGACAAGCGCAGGCCGCCCGGCTTGAATACGCTGACGGCCAGATCGCCGACATGTCCGCGCGGATCACGCGGCTGGAGGCGGATCTACAGGTCGTCCAGCGCGCCGCGCAGACGGCGTCGACCAAGCTGGAAGTTGCGCAACAGCAAATCGAAGAAAAGGACGCGCAGATCGCGGCCATCCGGGCTGTCTTGCGCGCGGCGCAGGGCTTGGCGCAAACGCAGTTGATTGAGCTGGAAGCGCTGGGCAGCGAGCAGCAGCAGCGCGAGACAGAAATCGCTGGCCTGCAAGCCGACTTGTTGGACGCCCGCGCGAATTTGCAGTCGCTGTCGCAGCAGTTGCAAGGCGCGCAGAACCGGCTGGCGCAGCAGCGCGACGCG
>CAZWCV010000041.1:0-9105 GCA_964632725.1 uncultured Anaerolineaceae bacterium | reverse complement strand
GCTGTCGCAGCAGTTGCAAGGCGCGCAGAACCGGCTGGCGCAGCAGCGCGACGCGCAAATCGCCGGTCTCGAGGAAGAATTGCGCGAGATGGCGGCGGCGCTGCAAGCTAAAGCGGCCCAACTGGAAGTCGCGCAGAACGAGCTGCTGGAGCGGGACGCCCAAGTCAGCAGCCTGGGTGACAGCCTCCAAACCGCATCGGCTCAACTGGAAGTCGCCGAGAACTCCTCGGATGAGCAAGACAAACAGATCGCGGCACTGTCGGCCGACTTGACTGACGCGCGTGATGACCTGGCAAGCGCCACAGCGCAGCGCGACGCGGCAGAATCAGAAGTCGCGGCCAAGTCGGCGCGGATCGCTGAACTTGATGGCGAACTGCAAACGGCGGCGACTGCGCTGGAAATCGCGGAGAATACGCTGGCCGAGCGGGACGCTCAAATTGCGCGCTTGGCGGCCGACTTGACTGCTGCGAGTGCTGACCTGGCAAGCGCCACAGCGCAGCGCGACGCGGCAGAATCAGAAGTCGCGGCCAAGTCGGCGCGGATCGCTGAACTTGATGGCGAACTGCAAACGGCGGCGACTGCGCTGGAAATCGCGGAGAATATGCTGGCCGAGCGGGACGCCCAAATCTCGGCTCTGGCGGCCGACTTGACTGCCGCGCGCGACGACCTGGCAAGCGCCACAGCGCAGCGCGACGCGGCTGAATCAGAAGTCGCGGCCAAGTCGGCGCGGATCGCTGAACTTGATGCCGAACTGCAAACGGCGGCGACTGCGCTGGAAATCGCGGAGAACACGCTGGTTGAGCGGGACGCCCAAATCTCGGCTCTGGCGGCGGACTTGACTGCCGCGCGCGAGGACCTGGCACGCGTCACAGCGCAGCGCGACGAAGCCAGTGCCAGTCTGATCGAGCAAGACGCCCGCATCGCCGCTCTCGAGGTTAGTCTGGAGCAGGCTCGCGCGCTGGCGCAAGACTCCGCCTCGGCCCTGGACGAAGCCGCGAATCAGCTGAAGAAGCGCGATGCGCGGATTGGCGCTTTGGAAGGCGATTTGGAAGATTCGCAGGCAGCGGTGGAAGCCAAGTCGGCCGAATTGGAACAGAACCGAATGAAGCCGGTGGAAGAGCCGGAAATAATGCGCGTTCACGAGCCTATGGGTTTCTATGTCGATCCCTACGATACCGCCACCGGCAACCGCCTGCTGACCGCCATCGCTTGCGTCGGCGGCATGCCGGAAGTATACGAGCCCCACGTCTACTACCGCATCTACGACCAGAGCTTTATCGACACCCTGGTGAAGAGTGGCGACTACAAGAAAGTCGGCGAAGCCAAGTTCAGCAGCGCGGACTGGACCTCCGAAGAAGTTGACATCGAATTCTTCTATACGCGTGAGGAAACGCTGGACTCGCACCCCTATCAGTGGCTCGAGGACAAGGACTGGGTCACCAATGAAATGGCCTGGTTCGCGACCCTGCAAGCCTATTGCGGCGATACTGTGAATCAGTAACTTGCTAAGTGCCGGGCCTCAAAACGGATCAGAGGGCTGACGTAGGGCAGCCCTCTTTGTTTATGACCCGGTATTCGTAGTATTCTTTTGACGAGACTGGTCAGCTACACACCGGCAGGAGGGAAAATGGACGACAAGAGAAAACCATACGCTACCATCTCGATTCGCAAACCCCGCGTCTCGCTATTGGTGTCTGCGTTTATCATGTTCGCGATTGCGGCGGTCGCCACCTCCGGTTACCTGCAGGAACGCGATCAGCTGGCAGCGGAACTGAAGTCGTTCGAAGACAGCTTGGGGATCGCGCAGTCCAATTTGCGGCAAGCCGAAGCGGACCTCAGCGCGGTCGAAGAGAAACTGACCGCAGCCGAAAGCAAGCTGGCGGAATACCAGGCAGCTTACGCTGAACCCGTCGGCTACTATGACTATTCGGAGGGCACGGGCAAGTCGCTGCGCCTATTCTCCTGCAGCCCGGTTGTAATGGATAGCCACATAAGCCGGGACAGCAACAGCGCCATCCTGGTCGCCTATAATCTGCTTGACCGCAAGGCCACCGCTGACCTGACGCGGAACGACCACTATGTGGCGGTGGGAGAATACGACTGGTCGCCCAGGGGCGACGAGTTCGAGACCATATTCTTCTATATGCGCCAGGATTTACGGGATGGCTTTACGTGGCGGGACAACGAAGACTGGTCCCTTGTCCATCGCAACTGGGAAGACTACCTGGAAGACTATTGCATTATGCAATAGCGGTTTCCGCAGCACGATGCGAGACTGACGATGGGAAATGTTGACCAGCCGCTGTGAACGCCGTTGATGAGGCGGCGTCACGACAGGCCGTCTGCTTGGCTCGCGTGAATGGAAGCAGGAAAGCCGGCCGATGAACGACAAGCGCAAACCCTATGCCTCGATCACGATCTATAAGCCGCGTTTCTCGCGCTTTGTGGCGATGGCGACTGTGCTGGTTTTGCTGGCCGGCGCGCTGGGCGGCATGGCCTTAAGCGAGATTGACGGCTGGCGGACGGCGCTGCAGATAAGCGAGCAGCAACTTCAAGAACGCGAGGAGCTCCTGCGGGAATTCACGTGGCGACTGCAAGATGTATCAGATCAATTGGACATAGCCGAGCGCCGGCTGCGCACCGAGCCGCTGACCTGGCGGACATTGGAACCGGCGGGCTTTTCCGTCATGCCCAGTGACCGCGGCTGGCAAGGCCTCTTGACGGCTACGGTTTGCGCGCGCGGCCACAGGTATTACGAAGCCTATACGCACTTCTATTCGCGGAACCGCTTTTTTGTGTCGGAGTTGGCGCTGCTGAGCGGCAATTACAAATATGTTGGCAATGAACGCCACGGCAAGGACAGCTCAGGCCGCGAACGCTATATCCGCTACTACACGCACCAGGATGCGCTTGAGTTTAACGACATCACCTGGGTGTCAACCGAGACCTATACGTCAAATGATGTCCAGGCTTGGCAGAATCGATTGGCGTCTTATTGCAGCGCCTCGTTTGAATAAGCCAGCGCGGCTCGGCTGGCCAAGCTAAACCGGCGCCTCAATCTCGTCTGCGATCTCGTCTTCCTCGACGCTGACCATCGTCAGCCCACCGTCATCGTCCACGTCGATACGCACGACGCTGGCCAGGCCGAACTCACCGGACAGGATGCCATCGGACAGGCGGTCTTCCACCTCGTTCTGGATCAAGCGCCGCAGCGGACGGGCGCCGAATTCGGGGTTGTAACCATTCTCCGACAGCCAGTCTATGCCGGCGTCAGTCGCTTCCAGCGTGATGGCGTGTTCCAGCAGGCGCTCGCGCACTTTGTTCAGCTCGAGATCCACGATCAGCTTGATCTCTTCCTGGCTGAGCGAGCGGAAGATGATGGTGGCGTCCACGCGGTTGAGGAATTCGGGCCTGAACATGCGCTGCAACTGGTCGGTGACATTGCGGCTCATGTCTTCGTAGGCTTCGTCGTCGAGCTTGCCGGCGTCCAGCGGGGTATTGAAGCCCAGGCCCGAATTGGGTTTGATCAACTCGGCGCCGACATTGCTGGTCATGACGATCATGGCGTTGCGGAAATCGACGCGGCGGCCGCGAGCGTCCGTCAGCGTACCCTCTTCCATAACTTGCAGCAGCATGTTAAAGGCTTCCGGATGCGCCTTTTCCACCTCGTCGAAGACGACAATGCTGTATGGCCGGCGCCGCACCGCTTCGGTCAGCTGGCCGGCGTCCTCGTATCCGACGTAGCCGGGCGGGGCGCCCACCAGGCGCGCCACCGAATGCCGCTCCATGAATTCGCTCATATCCAGTTGGATCAGGGCGTCCTCACTGCCGAAGAGGAACTCGGCCAGGGCCTTGGTCAGCTCGGTTTTGCCGACGCCGGTTGGCCCCAGGAACATAAACGAGCCGATGGGGCGGCGCGGGTCCTTCAAGCCGGCCCGGGCTCGGCGCACGGCTTTGCTGATGGAGACGATGGCTTCGTGCTGCCCGACGATGCGCTCGTGCAACTTGTCTTCCATCTCCATCAGCCGCTCGCTCTCCTCGTTGGCGATGCGCGTGACCGGGATGCCGGTCCACATCGCCGCTACTTCGGAGATGTCTTCGCCGATCAGGCGGGGCTGGCCTGTCTCTTCATTCCAGTTGACGCGGAATTCCGCCAATGTCGCATTGAGCGACTCGCGCCGCGTTTCCAGCGCGACCAGCTCATCCGCTTCGCCGGCGACCTCGGCCAGTTCGATGTCTTCGTGCAGGTCTTCCAGCTCGTCCATGACACGGCGGACGGCGGCGGCTTCCGGGCTCTTGTACATACGCAGGCGGGCGGCCGCTTCGTCTATCAGGTCAATGGCTTTGTCGGGCAGAAATCGGTCGGGGATATAGCGGGCGGACAGGCTGGCGGCGGTTTCAATGGCGTCGTCTGTGATTTCGACATTATGATGATCTTGATAAGGGAATTTTATGCCTTGCAGAATCTCGACTGTCTCTTCAATGGTGGGTTCCGCCACTTGAATCTGTTGGAAGCGTCGCTCCAGGGCGGCGTCGCTTTCGATGTGCTTGCGGTATTCGTCGAGGGTTGTCGCGCCGATGCACTGCAATTCACCGCGCGCCAGGGCCGGCTTGAGAATATTGGCGGCGTCGACGCTGCTGCCGGCTGAACCCGCGCCCACCAGCATGTGCACCTCGTCGATGAAGAGAATCGTGTCAGAAGCTTTGAGTTCCTCGATAACGCGTTTGAGCCGCTCCTCAAATTGGCCGCGGTACATGGTGCCGGCCACCAGCGAACCCACATCCAGTTGCAGCACGCGCTTGCGCAGCAGCGGCTTGGGCGTGTCGCCCTCGACGATGCGCTGCGCCAGGCCTTCGACGATGGCGGTTTTGCCCACGCCCGGCTCGCCGATCAGCGCTGGATTGTTCTTGCGGCGGCGGCTGAGCACCTGGATGACGCGCTCGATTTCCATTTCGCGGCCCACGACCGGATCCAGCTTGCCCGTTTCCGCCAGGCTCGTCAGGTCGGTCGCCAGCTGATCCACCAGCGGCGTGCTGTCCTTGCGCGAGGATTTGCCCTGATGTCTTTCGCCCGACCTGGGAACGGATTGCACCGGGCTCTCCTGCAAGACCTTGCTGGTCTGCCGGCGAACTTCCTCCGGGCTGACGCCCAGGCGGCGCAGCACATCCAGCGCGATGCCTTCCTGCTGCCGCACCAGTCCCAGCAGCAGGTGCTCGGTGCCGATATAGTGATGGCCCATCCGGCGCGCCTCATCGACCGCCAGCTCCAGCACTTTTTTGGTCCCGGGCGACAGGTCCAATTGCGTGCTCATGCTGCGTTCGTCGGCGGTGGACAAGCGCCTTACCAACTCTTCGACGCGGCGTAAGTCCAGGCCCAGATCGCGCAG
Source organism: uncultured Anaerolineaceae bacterium (assembly GCA_964632725.1). GTDB lineage: Bacteria > Chloroflexota > Anaerolineae > Aggregatilineales > Phototrophicaceae > UBA6055. The sequence goes on along the minus strand of CAZWCV010000041.1, from coordinate 3,718 downwards.
TACGCGGCCGGCGACCCCGCCGTCCTCCCGCATCAATCCGAGCAGCAGATGCTCGGTCCCAATCTGATGATGCCGCAAGCGTTCGGCTTCTTCCTGCGCCAAGCTCAGCACGCGCCGCGCCCGCTGTGTGAAGCGTTCCATTTTGTTCGGCACGGTCAGTTCCTCCAGCTTCAATGGCCCGTATAGCGGGCACGATCTGAGTTACTTCCCTGTCACTGATTATCCCAGCGCCGCGAATCTGTCGCGCCCGGTCGCGGGTTGTTGGACACAAGCGCCAGGACCGACTACGGCGTACACGATGATATTAGCGGATGACGCCAAATGTTTCAACGGAAATCCTGCAAGCCGGGGCTGGAATTGCGGCGGACGCCCGACGGACGCCGCGGCCCGATATGAAAAGAGACATCGCGCCGGATGTCCCTTTGACTTCAATTGACCCGTACCTGCGATGGCGACAGCTAGTCTTCGGCTTCCGCCTGCGGATCGGGCGCGGGCGCCAACGACGCCGAGTCTTGCAGCGCCATCTCCCAATCCAGATCGAGGAATTCCGTCGAGTTCACCGACTTCAGGCTCAAGCCCAGCCGGCGCTCCTTGATATCGATCTTGACGATGCGCATGACCAACTCGTCGCCTCGGCTTACCACCTCGCGAGGATGCGTCACGCGCTCGCTCGCCAGTTCGGAAATGTGGATGAGACCTTCCACGTCATCGTGGTCGGTCAGACGCGCGAAGGCGCCGAATTTGGTCAGCTTGGTGACACGGCCGCGCACCAGCTGGCCGCGGCGCAGCGAGGTGGCGATTTCGTCCCAGGGATCGCTGATGACGCGGCGCCGGCTCAGCCCGATGCGCCTGGCGCCAGCGTTGACGCTAATGACTTCAACCTCGACCTCGTCGCCGACCGACACCGCCTGGCGCGGATGCGTGATATGCCCCCAGGTCAGCTCGGACACATGTATCAGACCCTCGCCGCCGCCGATGTCCACGAAGGCGCCGAAATTCTCCAGACTGACCACCTTGCCCTTGCGGATATCGCCGACCTTCAATTCGGCGATCAAGGCTTGTTTGCGCTGCTGACGCATATCGCGCAGCGCCGCTCGCTCCGACAGGATCAGTCGGTTTCGATGGCGGTCGACTTCCATCACTTTGACGCCGATGGGCTGATTGACCATCGGGCCGTAACGTTCTTCCGGCGTACCGCCCGTCATAGCGCGGACGCGCTCTTCCGCCAGTTGGCTCTGCGGGACGAAGCCGCGCAAACGCCCAAAGCGCACGATGAGCCCGCCTTTGTTGTAACCGCCGATCAGCGCCTCATGCACCTGCCGGGATTTGGAGAGCTTCTGCGCGTTGCGCCAATCCAGTTCTTCCAGCGCGTGATTGATCGACAGGACCGTCTCGCCACGATGATTGCGCGGGTTGACCACGTAGACATCGACTTCCGCGCCGACGACCAGGGACTCGAGCATTTTGCGCGTCATCAATTCCAGTTCACGGCCCGGCACAATGCCTTGATCGCCATCGCCCAGATCAACCGTGACCGCCGTCGGCGTCGTACTGCTGATCACGCCCTGATAGACTTGGCCGCGCTTGTACTTCGCCGCTTCGGCAGGCTTTTCTTCTGTCGCCGTTTCCGCCGCGGGGGCGTCCGCGGCCGCTTCGTCGCCAGGGCCAGCAGCGCTATCAGCGATCGGCTGGCGCTCCGCCTTCTCTTCAGGCGCGGCAGCGGCAGCAAGGACCGCCGAATTCTCGCTGTCAACGTCTGGCTCGTCAGCGGTGGTTTCCGCAACGGCTTCACTGCTTGCGGCGGCTTCCGCGTCCGCAACTGGCGCGTCGGCTTCCACTGTGACGGCGCTGCTTTGAGCGGCAGGCGCGTCGGTTTCGTTCGATTCTGCCGGCGGCAACTCGGCGGACGAAGCATCCTGCAATACCGCTTCGTCCTGGCCTCGTTCTTCTACACTCATGGCGATATCCGTTCTTGCCCAATGTTCGCGCAGTGATTATAGCGATTGCGCGGCTTTAGTCAAAGGACAATATGGCTCGCCGCTTGATGTAGCGGGGAAAGGCGATGCGAGAATGGCCCTTAGGTCAACGACGGCGACGCTTGCTCTTGCGCTCTGGCGCGCAGGTCAGCGAATCTCAATTTCCGCGCGGCGGAGCGGGGAAGGGGTCAAATTCGTCGTCGTCATCCGTCTGCGACAGGAAGTCTGCGAAGTCCTCGTCTTCATATTTGGCGTCGTAATAGTCGCGGGCGGCATAGCTCTCTTCGTAGTACTCGCCAATCTCCACCGGCGCCGCTACGGGGTTGAAGACGCTCTGCTGATCGGAATGGCTACTGAAGACCAGGCGATCGTCCCGCTCGTCGATGACCACCAGATCGCCGGAATTGAAGTCGCCCTTAAGCAGGTTGATGCTCAACGGCGTCTCGATGTAACGCTGAATGGCTCGGCGCAGCGGACGGGCGCCAAATTGCGGATCAAAGCCCTGCTTCGCCAGCCAGGAGCGCGCCGGCTCCGTCAGGTGAATGCCCAGGCCCGATTCTTCCATGCGCTCGGCCAGTTCGCGCAGGTGCAAGTCGACCATTTGCTCAACCGCGCCCAGCGTAAGCGGCTCGAAGATGATGATTTCGTCGATGCGATTGAGAAACTCGGGACGGAAGGTGTCGCGCATGGCTTTCTCGATATTGCGGTGATCGGCGACGGCTTCCGCGTCTTCCTGCAAAAAACCAAGCGCGCCGCCATGCCGGGCAAACTCCGTGCCCAGATTGCTGGTCATGATCAGCACGGTATTGCGAAAATCGACGACATGCCCCTGGCCGTCGGTCATGCGGCCATCCTCCAGCACTTGCAGCAGCGCGCTCCAGACATCGGGGTGGGCTTTCTCTATCTCGTCGAAGAGCACGACGCGGTAGGGGCGGCGGCGGATGGCTTCGGTGAGCTGGCCGCCGGCTTCGTAGCCGACATAGCCCGGCGGCGCGCCGAAGAGCCGGCTGACCGTGTGCTTTTCGCGGTATTCGCTCATGTCGACGCGAACGAGATTATCCTCGTCATCAAACATAAACTCGGCCAGGGCCTTGGCCAATTCGGTTTTGCCCACGCCGCTTGAGCCCAGGAAGATGAAGGAGCCGATGGGCCGCTTCGGGTCCTTGAGCCCGCTGCGCGCGCGGCGGATGGCGTCGGACAAGGCGATCACCGCCTTCTCCTGGCCGATCACGCGCTCCTTGAGCACCTCTTCCATGCGCAGCAACTTCTCGGATTCTGTCTCGAGCATGCTCTGCACCGGAATGCCGGTCCACTGTTCGACCACTTGCGCCACGTTGTCGGCGGTGACCAGTTCGTCCAGCGTGTTTTCCTGCCGCCAATGGCTGTGCGCATGCTCGTATTCCTCTTCGATCTGAATCCGCTGCATTTTGCAGTCAGCCGCGCGCTCATAATCGCGGGAGAGGCCAGCCGCTTGCTCTTCCAGCGCCAGCTGATCAATCGCCTCGCGCAGCCTTTTGAGGTAAGGCGGCATGGAAAACAGCGCCACGCGCAGTTTGGCCGCCGCCTCGTCCAGCAGGTCAATGGCTTTGTCGGGCAGCTTGCGCTCGGTGAGATAGCGAGCGGAGAGCCGCGCCGAGGCTTCAATGGCGTCATCGGCGATCTTGACATTGTGATGCGCTTCATAGCGGTCGCGGATGCCGTAGAGCATCTCGATGGTGTCCTCAATATTGGGCTCCTCGACA
>CAZWCV010000040.1:0-28215 GCA_964632725.1 uncultured Anaerolineaceae bacterium | reverse complement strand
GAGATGGCGCGCCGCGGCATTCACTGCAATATGAGCTTCAAAGCCACGCTGGCGCATACGCTGGAAGATATTGAGCGGACGGCTCAATGCGCCGCCGAGGTTTTTGCGCTGATCAAAGGCGGCTTGGATCGCGGCGACCTGCGCGACCTGCTGGACAGCGACTTGACCCAGGAACCCTTTCGGCGGCTGGTGCGATGAGAATCGTTGACGCCGGCGTCATCACCCGAAGCGCGCCCGGCGCTGCGCGCGCCACCTATACCTTTCCGGCGCTGCTGGCGCGTCGTGATGGCTCGCTGTTGCTGACCTGTCGCCGCGGCTCGGACAAAGACTGCGCCGATGAGTGGGTCGAGCTGTACCGCTCGGATGACGGCGGACGGCGCTGGACGCGGACGGAGTGTGAGTTTCCTGCGGCGAAAGTTGAGGGCGCGAGAAGTTCATTCCGAGTCTGTTATCTGACCGAGCTGGATGAGGGGCGGCTGCTGGCGGCGTCGATGTGGATCGACCGTGAGACGCATCCGGGCGCGCCGCTCTTCAATCCACGGACGGAAGGCTGCCTGCCGATGGGCGTCTTTCTGGCGGATTCCTTTGATGGCGGGCGCAGTTGGAGCGACTGGCGCCAGGTCGAGTTGCCGACAGACATCGGACCGCCCAGCCTGACGAATCCATTGATCAAGCTTGATAACGGCGGTTTGCTGCTGTCGGTCGAAACGAACAAGCATTATGACGATGAGGCCAAGTGGTATCAGAGGGTTGTCGCGCTGCGCTCCTCCGATGGCGGCGCCAGCTGGGGCGCGCCGACTGACGCGGGTTACGACCCCTCCGGTCGCATTTTCCACTGGGACCTGCGCGTCGGCTTGGCGGCTGACGGACGCCTGGTCAGCTTCGCCTGGGTATACGACACTGTAGCTGGGCGCTATGGTCAGATTCGCCGTCGCCTCAGCGCTGATTCCGGCCGGACCTGGTCGGCAGCGCAAAGTATCGGCATCGCCGATCAAGCCGGGCATCCGGCCATACTGCCTGACGGGCGCGTCGTCCTGGCCTGGGTCGACCGCTTCGGCAGCGGATCAATCCGCGCTCGTTTGGCGGCGCGCGCTGACGCTGAATTTGACCCGGCCAGCGAGGTCGTCATTTATACGCATGGCGCGTCGGACAGAGAGGCGGGCGGCATCAGCGGCTCGCTTGACGATATGAGCATCTGGTCCTATGGCTTGCCCTATGCCGAAACGCTGGCGGACGGCAATGTCATGGTTGTCTATTACGCCGGCGATCAGCGGGCAATGGATATTCACTATGCGCGCTTGTCGCTCTAGTCGCCTAACGCCGGGACGCCAACGATGAGCGGCTGGTCACTGACGCAAGCCGACCGCGACTTCATCGCGCGCCATATCGAGCCCTTCCTGCCCGACAGGATTTTTGACGCGCACGCGCATCTATTTTGTCACGAACATTTTGACCCGCTGCCCGCAGGCTATCGAGACATGCCAGCGCGCCTGGATCTGGCGAACTATTACAACTTCATCGACTGGATTCATCCTGGAAGCCGAACGCGGGGCGGGCTTTTCTTCGGCTTGGCCTTCACCGGCGACCGCGACGGCAACAACCGCTTCGTCGCCGAAGAAGTACTTAAGTCGCCGCGCTGCCGCGACTACGGACAAATGATCATCGCGCCCGACATGACGCCGGAAACGATCCATGACGGCGTGAGGGCAGGCGGCTTCGCCGGTCTGAAATGCTATCACACCCTGGCGACCGGCTGTAAACGCACCTGGACCGCGCCGATAGAAGCTTATCTGCCGGAGCGTCAGGTCGCGGTCGCCGGCGAGTTGGGTCTTGGCGTCACCTTGCATATCGTGCGGGACCGCGCCTTGGCCGATCCGCTGAACCAAGCGACCATCCGGCGCTACTGTGAGAGCTATCCGGATATGCGCATGATTCTGGCGCATGCCGGACGTGGCTTCAATCCCTGGCATACCATCGAGGGCATCGACAGCTTGCGCGGGCTGGATAATGTTTACTTTGATACATCGGCTGTAACTGAAGCCGGCGCCTTCGAGGCGATCATTGCTGTCATGGGGCACGAGCGCCTGCTCTACGGGTCGGATTTTCCGGTCAGTCATTTACGCGGTCGCTGCGTGGCCATCGGCGATTCCTTCCACTGGATTTACGCCGATGAGATGGAGTTGGCGGATAAACACACCGAATTGCGGCCGGTGCTGGTCGGCCTGGAGTCGCTGCGCGCCTTGCGCCTGGCTTGCTGGCGGATGCGCCTGCGCGACAATCAGATCGAGGATATCTTCTACAACAATGCGCATAAACTGTTCATACATCAGTCATAGCAGGAGAATGACCCATGCAGGCGACGGAACGCAGCGTACACAGCTTGATGAACCTAGACGGGAAAGTCGCCATCGTGACTGGCGCGGCCGGTTGGCTGGGCTCGGCGATGAGCCGGTCGCTGGCGGAAGCGGGCGCGCGCCTGGTCGTCACCAGTCGCGATGCCGCTCAGGCGGAAGCCTTCGCAGACAGCTTGCCCGGCGAGGGTCATCTGGGCCTGGGCTTTTCGCAGGGCGACAACGATAGCATCCCCGGCTTCGTGGCCGATGTCGTAGCCCGCATGGGCGCGATCGACATCCTGGTCAACAACGCCTATGGCGGGCCGCCCGCCGATATCGACAGCGCCACCGCCGCCGATTTCGACCAGGCCTATCACGTCGGCGTGACGGCCTGCTTTTTGCTGGCGCGAGATGTCGCCTTGCACTTGCGCGGGCGCGGCGCCGGCGGCTCTATCATCAACATCGGCAGCATGTACGGCGTGGTCGCCAGCTATCCCGAGGTTTATGCGGGCCTGGGCATCAACAGCCCGCCCAATTACCACGGGCTTAAAGGCGCCCTCGCGCATCTGACGCGCCACCTGGCGGTCTATTGGGCGCGCGACGGTATCCGCGTCAACTGTATCAGCCCGGGTCCTTTTCCCAAGCTGCCAGCGATAGACGAGGCGCATCCCGGCTTTATCGAGCGCCTGGAGAGCAAGGCGCCATTGGGACGCATGGGCAGGCCCGAAGAACTCAAGGGCGTCGTCTTGCTGCTGGCGAGCGACGCCGGCAGTTATATCACCGGCCAGAATATCCTGGTTGATGGCGGCTGGACCGCTTGGTGAGGGAGCCCTGATGCAAATCGTGAAGCCCGCTGAACAGGTTGATATGGCGCGCAACAAGCGTCTTCTGAATCGCTATCGTTTTATCGAGTACGAGACCCTGCGCATCCTGGCGGCCTGGCTGCCCGCCACCGCGCGCATGGAGTACAAGCTGGCGCAGGGACGCTTCCTGTGGGAGGAGGCGCAGCATGTACAGCAGCTCTATCAGCGGCTGCGCGAGGTGCAGACCCCGGCCTTCCGCCCGCCTGACGATCCCGCCCTGGAAGAACTGATGGCGGAGGCGATCCACGCGCCCGATGAGCGCAGTTTGCTGGCCGGTCTCTTCCGCGTCATCAAACCGGCCTTGCTGGCCGCCTATCGCTGGCATTGCGAGCAGACCTTCGCCAATCCCGATGCGCCCACGCTCTACGCGCTGAAGCATATTCTGCTGGACGAGGCCGAGCATGTCGCCTGGGCGGAAGCGGAATTCGCAGGGCAGCCCGCAGGCGAGTGGGAGCGCTACATCGCCGGGCTGCTGGCGCATGCCGGCGGCGTCACCGGCGACGAAGCGCGCGCCGAGAAACCGGCGGCGCCGTCCGCGCGCTCGCAATTTCAAACGCCGCTGACCGCCGCCCGCGACGACCGCTTCACCATCATGGAACAGCCCTGGGGCAATGCTGAGGCGCGTCGCCAGGTTGACGTGGCCGCGCGCCGACTGGACGAGTTCGAGAATTACAGCCAGGAAATGCTGGCGGCGGAAACGGTGGCGCTGATTATCCATCTGTCGCCGGATATGCCCTGGGACTTCGTCTACGACTCGGCCCGGCACTGTTACGACGAGACGCGGCACTGCCTGCTGGGCATCGAGTGGCTGCGGCGGCACGGGTTGGATTTCACCGCCATACCGCAGAATACGCGCATCTACGCCTGGCGCGCGCAGTATGACCCAGCCACCCAATACTGCCTGCTGACCCGCGGCAACGAAGCCCACGCCTTTCCCCATCGGCGCCGCAGCCTGGCGCAATATGAAGCGGCCGGCGACCAGCTTTCGGCGCAATTCGTCAGCTACGATATGGCCGACGAGCGGCAGCATGTGGCCTTTGGGACCAAGTGGCTGCCCGAGCTGATGACGCGGAATGATATCGACATGCCGTCCGAGGAATTCATTGAGCGCACCATCGACCTGTGGCGGCGGGAGTACGTCTCCGGCGAGTTGCCGATACACGCCGAGCGCGAGGAGGTCTTATGAACGCAGCGAGTCCGCGTTATCCACAAGCGATTCTGGTCTCTTGCGAGATTCCCTGGGACGAAAACGAGGTCCTGTTGGAAGATGTCTTCCGACGCTCCGTGCAGGCTACGCTGCGGCATTTCAATCACCTGTACATCTTTGGCACGGCGGGCGAAGGCTACGCGGTGAATCAGGCCCAGTTTCGCCGCATCGTCGATATCTTTTACGAGGAAACACGCGGCGATGATATTCAGCCGATGGTTGGCTTGATCGGGCTGTCGACGCCGATCGTGCTCGAGAAATTGCATTACGCCTACGACCGCGGTTTCCGCGCCTTTCAGATTTCACTGCCGGCCTGGGGCGCTTTAACCGACGCCGAAGTCATGACCTTTTTCCGCGATGTCTGTGGCGCTTTCCCGGCCGCGCGATTCTTGCACTACAACTTGCCGCGGGCCGGGCGAGTGCTGGAAGCGCGCCATTATCGCCCACTGGTGGACGCGCTGCCCAACCTGGTCGCCACCAAGAACACCGGCGGCGGCCACAAACGGGCGGCCGAGCTGGTCAGCCAGGTCGGCGAATTGCAGCACTTTCTCGGCGAAGGCAATTTCCTGCAGGGCTGCCTGTACGGCGAATGCTCCCTGCTGGCGACCTTCGGCTCGCTAAGCCCGCATAAGGTCAAGGAGTACTTTGCCGCCGCCCAGGCGGGTGACTTCCCGACTATGCTCGCCTTGCAGCGAGGCTTTCATGATCTGCTTGCCGACTTGTTTGCCTTGCTGGCGGGCGAGGGCAAGATAGATGGCGCTTACGACAAATTGTGGCTGCGCCTGGGCGGATTCGAGCAGATGCCCCTGCGCTTGCTTTCGCCGTATCACGGCTTCAGCGAGGCGCAGCACCAAGCCTGCAAGCTGCTGCTTGAGCGCAAATACGCCGACTGGCTGCCGTATTAGGCGCCGGCGAGTCTAGTCGGCCAGCATGTCATCAAGATCGGCGCTGGCGTCCCGCAAGACATTCATCAGCGCGAAATCGCCGCCGTAAGGGATCATCAGCGAACCCTGCCTGCGATATCGGTCAACCTCGTCGATCGCCGACGCGGTGCGTCCCCAAACTTTGCCATGCTTGTCGCAGGCGGCTGCGACCTGCGCCACCGCTTCGTCCAGGGTCAGGCCGATTTCAGGATAAGTTTCGAGGCGCAAGCCCAAATCTCCTGGACCCACAAAGAGGGCGTCAATGCCGGGCGCGGCGGCGATTTCGTCGGCATTGGCGACCGCTTCCGGCGTTTCGATCTGCGCCACGATAAAGGTCTCGCGATTGGCGTCAGCGATGTAAGTGCTGTTGGGAATCCAGGTATCGCCGCCGAAGTTGCAATCCAGGCCGGCGCCATCCAGACCGCGATTGCCGACAGGCGGGAATTTGGTCGCCGCCACGATCCGCCGCGCCATCTCGGCGTCGGCGACGAAGGGAATCATCAGGCCGGCGGCGCCGTCTTCCAGGTAGCGGTAAAGTCTTGTGCGCTGCACAGTCGGCGGGCGGATCATGCAGTCGATGTCATAGAGATGACAGAGCGCCAGCAAGTGCTGGATTTCGCGGTGGTCGAAGTTGCGATGCTCCATATCCAGCCAAATGCCGTCATATTTGAAGTGCGCGGCGTAACGGATGAAGAAGGGCAGCACGTGCCCCATGCCACAGAACCGCGCGAATTCGCCCTTGCGCCATTTTGCCAGTACCTTGCTGCGTCTCATGAATTAGTCCTCCAGGGATTACTCGACTAGTTGGTCATTTGGCGGCGCGTTTGACAGACAGCATCGACCGTTTTACGCGTCTTTATGCAAGAAGCCGCCGTCCACGCGCAGGATCGCGCCGGTGATGTAGTCCGCTTCATCGGAGCAGAGAAAGGCGACCGCCCGGCCAATATCAGCTGGCGAACCCAAACGCCCCCAAGGCAGGCCGCGCCCCTGCGCCTCAAGCAACTCCTCGCCAAAGCTCTCGCGTTCGCCCGGCGTATCAATCCAGCCCGGCTCAATAATATTGACGTTTATCTTATGTGATACCAGCTCGCGAGCGATAGTCTTGGCCAGGTGATTCAAGCCGGCTTTTGCCGCATTGTAGGCGGCCGCGTTCTGATAGGGCAGCTGGGCGTGGACGCTGGATATGAAGACGATCTTGCCGCCCTGGCCGCGCTCGACCATTTGGCGACTGACCAACTGGCTCAGATGGAATCCCGCGACCAGCGTGCCCGCTACCACTCGTTCAAAAGTCTCCGGATCAAATTCCAGGAAGGGACTGCGCACGCTGTACGCCGGGTTGCTGACCAGCATGTCGATATGCTCCACTTGCTTGAGCGTTCTTCCCAGCAGAGACTCGCAACCGGCCCGCGTGAAGACGTCCGCCTCAATCGCCCGCGCTTCGCCGCCACTGCTGCGAATCTCAGCGACGGTAGCGGCCAGGTCCGGGCTGTCCGGCCGGTCATTTACGATCACGCAGGCGCCGCGCCGCGCCAGCTCAATAGCGCAGCCCTTGCCGATGCCGCGTCCGCCGCCGGTCACCAACGCCACCTTTCCCGCAAAACTCATTTCGCCCTGCCTAATCCCTAATCTCCACCAGTCGCCCGTCGCGGCTGCTGCACTTCACCGCCTCCAGGCAGCGCAGAATCTGCACACCGTCGCTCAAGGGATGATACCACTGCTTGCGAGAATCAAGCGCCTCGAGAAAGGCGCCAAATTCATCAATATAGGCATGTTCGAAGCTGTAGCCGTCGGGAGGGAGCGCCTGGTCGATTTGCCCGGTCGCATTGAGATAGCGGCGGGCGCCGGGGTCAGGCAAAAGCTTGACTTCAATTACGCCGCCCGCGCTGACGATGCGATACTCGTAGACCTGCTGGTCTTGCAAGAGATCGAGTTGTAGCGTAACGGCTGTGCCGCCGGCGGTCCGCGCCAGGATTTGCAGATTGTCCGGCCCCTCGATTGCCAGGGCGCCGGAACGCCGCGACTGCGCGTAGAGCTCGCGTACCTGTGTGCCCAGCAAGGAGTACAGCGTGCCGAGTTCCTGGGCGATTACGCCCATGATCTGCGTTTCGTCGTAGAAATCTTGATACGCTTCCCAAGGATGCCAATTGGGCAGGTAATTGCCGAAAGCCATCTGATAAGTCAGCGGCGCGCCGAATCGCTCGTCCAGGAGCCAGGCTTTTGCCTGCCGCATGACACTGTGACAAGGATTGTTGATGCCGAGCGCGGCGATAAGCTCGTATCTGTCCACCAGCTCCAGCAATTCATCGGCGCCGTCCAGACTGTCGGACAGGGCGATTTCGCAAAAGAAATCTTTGCGGGCGCGGGCGGCTTCCAGGCAAAAGCGCATGTGATGCCTGGTCGGCGTAGAGACGATAAGGACATCGGGGTTCCAGGCCCAGCCGGCGTCCAGGTCGCCGAGGCTTTCGACCGCGTAGCGTTCCCGGGTTTCCGCCAGGCGATCGGCGCGGAGGTCGATCAGGCGGATCTCGCTCGCCGCTACGCCCTGAGCCAGCAAGCAGCGAATGCGGCGCTTGCCCATCGAACCGCCGCCGATGATCAGGAAGCGTCTGCCTTTTATCATTTTTGCCGCCTCATGGGCCTGAATATTTGACAAGATGCGATCACGGGTTATAATCTTAGTCAACTCATACGACTGGTCTGACCAGCGGACTCGGTGTATTATGCCAGCTTTCCAGCGAATTTCAAATTCGCGCAGTTACCAAACCAGCGACAGGTCAAGAGAGTCGGCGCAGCATGGCTGAACCCGCTATCACGCTTAAGCACCCGCGCAAGATCACGCTGGTCGCCTCGATTGTGGAGCAGTTGGTCGAACATATCCAAACTGGCGCCCTGCAGCCCGGCGACAAGCTGCCCTCGGAGCGCCAGTTGATCCAGATGCTGGGTGTGGGGCGGTCGTCCGTGCGTGAGGCGCTTCAGGGTCTGGTTATGATGGGCCTGGTGGAGGTGCGCCCGGGCCATGGCAGTTACGTAAAGAGCAACCTGCACAGCTTTATTCCGGATCTGTCAAAGCCTGATCTGTCAGACAATTTGCAGCGGGAAATGCGTCTGCAACTGATTGAGGCGCGGCGGATGATCGAAGTCGAGATCGCCGCGCAGGCGGCCGCCCGGGCCAAGCCGCAGCAAATCGAGCAGTGGCGCGCCACCTTTGATGAGTATGCGCGCTACGTCGACGACTTCAGCGACCCGCGCTATCTGGCCGCCCATGCGGATTTCCACCTGTCCCTGGCCGATATGTCGCAGAATCCCTTCAACGTCATGCTCGTCAAAGCAGCAATCCAGGCCGTTCCGCAAACACTGCGAGAGCGAGAGTTTAGTTTTCCCAAGTCAATTGACTTGCGCCAGCTGCGCGAATCCCAGGTCATGCTGCATCGGGACATTCTGCGCGTCGTCGCCCAGCGAGACCCGCAGGCCGCCCGGGCCGCGATGCAGGCGCATATGGATTTCGAACGCGACCTGGTCATAAAAGTGTATCCGGCGACAACTGATGAAGGCTGAGCCGATCATCAGTTGTCATTCTCGGAATGTCGGCAGTGATAAAGGGAGGCGCCCAGACAACATATTGAGTCGAATGCAAGACCCCATACGTCATGACGCGACTCGCATGAGTTGCGCGATCTATCTGATTAAGGGAGCTAACATGAAACAGCTACAAATGCTTATCGTACTGGTGGCGCTGCTGGTAGCCCTGCTGGCGCCGGCGCAGGCGCAAGAACCCGTCACCATCACCTATTGGACCGACCCGGCGCTGGCGCAGCCCATCAGCCTGCCGCAGTTTACCGAATTGGCGGCTTTCGAAACCTGGCAAGCGGAACAATTCATGGAAATGCACCCGCACGTCACCGTTGAAGTGCGCGGCCTGGATTGGCCCGATCTGGCCACGGTCGTACCCACAGCCATCGCCGCGGGCGACCCGCCGGATATCCTCAAGGATTACCTGGGGCGCACCTCCGGCTACGGCGTTGAGGGCGTGACGGTCGATCTCTTCGGCCTGCTGCCGCAGGAAGCAATCGACGATCTGCTGCCGGGTCTGGTCGAGCTGTACACCATCGACGGCGCTTTGCACGCCATGCCGACCTACTTCTGGAATCACGCCATGATCGTCAACAAAGCGCTCTTCGATCAGGCCGGCTTGGGCGATATGGTGCCGGTCGACGACAGAACCTGGTCTATGGATGAGTTCTACGCAGCGGCCACCGCCATCAAGGCGGCCGGCATCGGCGTCGACTTCCCCTATACCTTGCAGGTCGCGTCCGAACAGGGCGATTACGATTTCCACGCTTTCATCTGGGGCGCTGGCGGCGAGATCTGGTATCCCGACTGTACGCCCGGTTTCAAAGATCCCAAGACCCTGGCCGGCTTGGAATTTGTCAACAAGCTCTACCAGGAGGGGCTGATCAACTCGGACGCCACGACAGCCGCATACGCCGACCAGGTCAACAACCTGTTCACCGGTAAAAGCGCCATCATGGGCGGCGGCATGGGCGTCCTCAACAATCGCATCGGCAACGGCATTCGCGATGGCGAAGTCACCGTCGACATGGACCCGGTTGTCGTGACCTACCCGCACGGCGAGGGCGAGGTTCCGGGCTTGGGCGTTGGCCCGACCGGATTCGCCGTCTTCGACAAGGGACGTTCGGACTATGAGATGGAGTGGATCGCCGAATTCTTGCTTTTCCTGAATTCTACCGAATCTCAAGTCACCTACACCCAGAACAATTCGCAGTTCCCGGCGCGCGCTTCGGCCGGCGTTCCCCTGGCGGATGACGCCAACTACGCCTTGACGCTGTCGCTGATTCAGGAGCGCGGCACCGAGAACCTGGGCCTGGCTTGCCCCGGCTTCTATGAGGTTCGCGTTTCGCAGCCGCCGCACTGGCAGGCGATGTTCCTGGGCCAGGAAACGCCCGAGCAGGCCTTGCAAGCTCTTGCTGACGAAGCGGCCTTCATCCTGGATATGTAAAGGGCGAGACCGCTTGTGTGAAGGTGTCCGGCATTGGCCGGATGCCTTCGCTTTTTTGGGAACCGGCGCATTATTGCGTATACTTGAGTCGCCTATGTCTGACTTGTCGCGCGCTGAAAGCACTCCGAAACCAAACCTGCTCTTGAGCGCTGGGAGCTCTTGATGTTGGCGAGAACGGGCCAGAAGGTTTGGGACGGCCGCTGGGGCTATCTCTTCATCGCGCCGGCGATGATTCCTTTTGTCATCTTTACCGCCGTCCCGCTGGCGCAGGGCTTGCTGCTGAGCTTCTACAAGGCGGGCTTGAATCGCGACAAGTGGCAGTACATTGGCTTGAAGAATTACAGCAATCTGCTGACGCGGGACCCGGTCTTTCCCACTGCTATCAAGAACACCTTTCTTTTTGTGCTGGGCGTCGTGCCGGCGGCCATGATCATTTGTCTGTTCGTCGCCGTGCTCATCTACCCGCTGAGCCAGCGCAAGCAGACTTTCTTCCGCGCCGCCTTTTATATGCCGGTGGTTTCGGCGGGCGTGGTGCTGGCGATGGTGTGGGTCTACATCTATAGCCAGGAATACGGATTGCTCAATTATATTTTTGAGTCATTCGGATTGCTCAACCTCTTGAATGAGGGCGAGAAGATCGGCTGGCTGGCGCAGACGAATACAGCGCTGCTGTCGTTGGCGATCGTCGTGTTGAGCTGGAGCCTGGGCCAGCCGCTCATCTTGTTTCTGGCCGGGCTGGGCGCGATCCCGGAGACCCTCTACGACGCCGCCAGGATCGACGGCGCCAATTCCTGGCACGCCTTCTGGCGGATTACCCTGCCCTTGCTGCGTCCAACCATGCTTTTCGTTCTGGTCGTCTTGACCATCGCCGTTTTTCAGGTCTTCGTCGTTGTCCAGCTTATGACGCTGGGCGGGCCGGCCAACGCCACGCAAACTATCGTCTATCGCATCTGGGTGACCGGCATTGTCGGTTCAAAGTTCGGCTATGCCTCGGCCATGGCGGTCATTCTGCTGGTGATAGTCAGCTCGCTGGCGGCGATTCAATTCAAGCTGCTTGATCGGCAAATGACCTGAGGCAGGCGGGAAGGAGACAGCAACAGCTTATGGCGCAAACGACGCTCAGCCCCGATTATATGCCCGGCGATTACATACTTCAGCGGCGCTATAGAGTCGGTCGCTGGCTGCGCTATCTGGCGCTGGCCATCGTCGTGGCCATCGCGCTGATTTTGCTTATCCCCATCATCTGGATGGTCCTCGGCTCCTTCAAGATTCAGCGCGTCGCGCTTGCCTATCCGCCCGAGCTGATTCCCAGCAATCCGGTCATGGACAATTGGGAGCGGTTGCTCATCAATCGCCCGTCCATGCGCTGGCTGCTCAACTCATTCGTCGTCGCCGGCGGCATCGCGTTTTTCGCCGTCGTCACCAGCACCTGCGCCGGCTACGCCTTCGGCAAGAAGCAGTTTCCAGGGCGGACTGTCTTCTTCTGGATGATCTTGATGACCATGATGCTGCCGCGCCAGATTTATATCGTGCCGCTCTTCGTCATCATGCGCAGTCTCGGCTGGTTTAACAGCTTCCAGGGCATGATCGCGCCCTATCTCGTTTATCCCTTCGGCGTCTTTCTGATGCGCCAGTATATGCAGTCCATCCCCGACGAGTTGCTGGAGGCGGCCAAGATGGACGGCGCCAGCGAACTGCAGCTGTTCCGGCATATCATCTTGCCGCTCAGTCGGCCGGCTATCGGCGCAATCGCCATCTTTGCCTTTATGGCTGGCTGGAATGATTATTTGTGGCAGCTGGTGATGGCGACCGACGAGCTGTGGCTGACGCTGCCTGTGGGCGTCGCCAAGCTGACCGCATCCGGCGTGGGCAGCATTGATATTGGCGTTGGCATGGCGGGCGCGACCTTCGCCTTCGTCCCCATGCTGCTGATCTTTTTGCTCTTCCAGAATTACTTTATAAAAGGCATCACCGTCGGCGCGTTAAAAGGCTAGTTGAATGCCTTGGCCAGCGCCTGTCAAAGAGTCGCGCGCGCGCCGACAGTCCTTCGCCGCTTGTTCCGCGCGCTTGTTCGCCCGGTCCGCCGCATAAGCCGAATCCTAAATGCTTGTTCCTGACTTTGCCGCATCCTTTTTGACCTTCCGCATTGATTGGAGCTTAAAATCAAGTCTTACCGCATCGCATGAACCGCCGCTTACTTTGAACAACGCGCGGATTCAGATCGAATCCAGCTGCAAAATCAGCGATCGCGCGACTGGCGCGGCGCAGACCTTTGTCCTCGGCGCGTCTTGCAAGACCGAATTCGTGGGCGTCGACCGCGACATGTGGACAGAACCGAACGCCGATTTCTGCATTATCTTGTCGACGGACTCCTTCCTGATCCTCAAGAGTTGGGACCGCAACAACAAAGGCGTGATGCGCTATCCTGCCGCGCTGGGCGAGCAGCCCGAGCGCCAATCCGGGCGCGTCAGCGATACCTACGACAGCGTCCGCATCAATTTGCGCTCCCTGCCAGCTGAGCCATTGCAAGACGCCGACGCGATTGTTGCGGCGACCTTGGCGGACGAGCCGCTGGTCGGGCGCTGCGCCTTCTGCTGGCGCGACCGTTATGACATTGAGATCGAGTTTCCCATAAAGACGATAAACGCCAACGAACGCGAGTGGATTTATCAGGTGGATACCGGACCCGTCTTATTCCCCGACATGAGCGCGGATGGCGGCGGCTGGGTCGACTGCTTCCAGCTGGCGTACATCGCCTTCAACCGGGCCGACTGGTCGGAATTCATCTTGCGGGTTCCGACGCCGCTCGACGAGGGCATCTCGGTGAATCACTTTTCGAGAATTGTGCAAATGCATACGCAGAATTCAATCTTTCGGCCGTCGACCGCGAGGACGCGCCGGGCATGAGCGCATCGACAATGATCGTTATTGGCGGCGGCGTCATCGGCTTGAGCGCCGCTTATCACCTGGCGCGCTGCGGCGCGAGTGTGACCCTGCTGGAGAAGGGGGCGGTCGGCGACGGTTCCAGCTCGCGCGCCGGCGGCGTCATCACTGGCCACCTGTGGAGCAAGACCGGCGTTGAGGCGCGCAAGCAAAGCTTGCAAATCTATAACGAGCTGTCTGAGGAGCTCAGCGTTTACGGCTATCGCTATCGAGCGGTTGGCTGTCTGAACCTCTTTTCGCCGGCGGAGTGGCCCGAACGCGAGAAGCTGCTGCCCTTGTACGACGAATGCAGGGCGCCATACGAGCTTCTCGACGCCGATGAAATTCGCCGCCGCTGGCCCTTGCTGTCGCCGGATGCTGACATGGTCGGCCTGTTTGATCCGCTGGGCGGCTACAGCGAGCCGGATGAATACATCCCGGCGCTGGCGCGGAAATGTCGAGAGCTGGGCGTCGACATCCGCGAGGGCGTCATGGTCACGGGTTTCGCAAAGGCAGGCGGGCGGCTTCGCGGCATCCTGGCGGACGGCGAGCTATTTGAAGCGGACCGAGTCATCTGCACCGTACATAGCTGGAGCAACTGTCTGCTGGCTAAGGCGGGGCAGCCGCTTCCGATTAAGTCCTTTGTGCATCAGCGCTATCTGACCGCGCCGCTGGCCGCAGCCGCGCGCCTGCCGGCGGTGAACGCCAATCCTTACCAGGCTTATCTGCGTCCCGCCAGCGGCAATCGCATTCTTGTCGGCGGCGAAACTGCCGACCGTCGCGAGTATCAGCCGCCCACGCCGGGCTTCAACATGACGGAGCTTTGCGCGCCGAGCGGCTTCAGCGACCGTCTGCGCGACAGGGTTCAGCCGCTGCTGCCCATTCTCAAGCGGCGCACCTTCACGAAGGAGCGAGTTGGGCTTATCTCTTTTTCCATGGACGGTGAACCGGTACTGGGGGCGGTACCGGGCTGGCCCGGGCTGTATGTTGGCGCAGCTTTCCATTCGGGCGGATTCGCCTACAATCCGGTCGCCGGCAAGCTATTGGCGGAATTGGCGACCACGGGCGAAACCGAAATGGATATTGCGGCTTTTTCACCCGCCCGTTTCAGCGCCACGGCGACGGACGCCTACTTGCAATCGACACTGCGGCAGCAAGACGCATTCTCGCGCCGGCACTGATTGGGAGCAGCATAAATGCGATATCGTCAATTGGGGAAAACGGATCTGCGCCTCTCGGAGCTATCCTTGGGAACGGTTGCGCTGGGCATGCCCTACGGTGTGGGCGCTGGGGCGCGCGGCGCGGACGGGATGCCGCCGCCGTCTGACCGCGAGGCAATTGCCCTGGTTCATCACGCCATTGATTGTGGTGTAAACTTCTTTGACACGGCGCGCGCCTATGGCCGCAGCGAAGAAGTCCTGGGCAGAGCGCTGCGGGGTCGACGGCATAAGGCGCTAGTGGCGACCAAGGTCACATGCCAGGATGGAGACGGCGTCGCCTTGACCGGCCGAGAATCGGCTGAGCGCATGGCCAAGTCGCTGCACATGAGCTTGCGGCTGCTAGGCGCGGATTATGTCGACCTCTTGCTTTTGCACAGCGCTTCAACCGACTTGCTGAAAAACAGCGACGCCATCGCAGAGTTGAAGCGCTTTCAAGCGGACGGCAAAGCGCGCTACATCGGCGCCTCCACTTATGGAACGGCTGCGCCTCGTTTGGCCATCGCCCAAGGCGTCGACGCGCTGCAAGTCGCCTTCAATATTCTGGACCAGCGCCTGGCCGATGAGGTATTCGCTTGCGCCCAAGCCGCGGGTGTTGGCCTGATCGCGCGGTCAGTCTTTCTCAAGGGCGCGCTAAGCCCGCGAGCGGCGTTCCTGCCGGCGCGTCTGGGGCCGCTCAAGGCGCAATCAAGCGCTGTCAAGCGAGCAGCCGCCGCGCTCTCGCCACCGCTAACCCGCGAAGCCGCCGCCTTGAAGTTTGTCTTGGCGCATGAGGCTATCGCCACGGCGCTGGTCGGCGTCCGCGACATCGCGGAGCTGGAAGCGAGCCTGGCCGCTGCTCGCGCGCCTCATTGGAGCGAAGCGACGCTTGATCAATTCCGTCGCCTGCGCTGCGATCAGGCCGACCTGCTTGACCCGAGCGCATGGGGACTGCCGTAGGCAATCGCGAAAAGACCTATAATTGTGCAAACTGCCGGAGCCAATGCATGATCGAAACGGGAAGAACCAAGGCCGATCTGGACACGCCGGCGCTTTGGGTGGACCTGGATAGCCTGGAGCGGAATATCGTGGAGCTGGCGCGACACTTCGCGGCGGCGCAAGTGCATTGGCGCCCTCATATGAAAGGTATTCGCGTACCGGCAATCGCGCGCAAAGCCATCGCCGCGGGCGCCATCGGCGTGACCTGCGCCACTATCCGCGAAGCCGAAGCGATGGCGGCGAGCGGTGTAGGCGACATCCTGATCGCCAATGAAATGGTGGGTGAGCGCAAGATTACGCGGCTGGCGCGGCTTTGCCGTCGGGCCGACGCCAAGGTTATCGCCGATAACGAGGAAAACGTCCGCGAATTGAGCGCGGCCGCCCGCCGCCATGACGTACAAATCGGAGTCTTGATTGATGTCAACTGCGGCATGAACCGCACCGGGCTGCTGCCCGGGCCGGCGGTTGTCGATCTTGCGCAAAAGGTCAATCAAAGTGCGGGGCTGCGCTTTCTGGGGCTAATGACCTGGGAAGGCCATACGCTGGCGCTCAGCGACCCCGAGGAGCGCGCTCGGGCAACCAGGAACTCTATTTCGCAATTGGTTGGCATGGCTGACGCCTGCCGAGCGGTAGGTTTGGAGGTGTCAATCGTTAGCGGCGGCGGCAGCGGCACCTACAAGACGACGCCTTTTATCAGGGGCATGACCGAGATTCAAGCCGGCGGCGCCATATTCTGCGATGTCATCTATCAAAGCTGGGGCGTGGAAACAACACCCTGTCTCTTCGTCAAGACTATCGTTAGCAGTAAACCCGCGCCTGATCGCGTCGTCGTTGACGCCGGTTTCAAAGCCCTGCCTGTCTGGCACGCTCAGCCCAGAGGTATCAGCCTGGGCGCTGTCAAAAGCCACGTTTCATCGGCCGAACATGGCGTCATCACCCTTGAAGACGCCGATGAGCGAGTCCAGGTGGGCGATATGCTGGATTTTGTCGTCGGTTATACCGACAGCACGATTATTCTGCATCGGAAGCTGCACGGCATTCGTCGGGGCGTGCTGGAAGTCGAGTGGGATGTGCTTTGACCAGGCGCAGACCTGCCCCGCGGATCACGACGGCAGATCTCACGCGCCCTGGGCTTGACTCGATTAGGAGTTAGCGGATAGGGGCCATGTCAGCTCCGGCCGTCGACTTGGCATCAGAAAATGCGCGCGGGTCATTCCAAGCTGGCTTTTGCGTCACATTGTCATTTGCATTAACAAGACCAGTTAGGGTTTCCATTCTTGCCATCGGCTACTGCAATGACATCGTATGTGCATGCCCGAAGGGGTGAATGTCCGCTTGTTCGCGTCTGTTTTCTGTAGACGCGGCTCTCTTTTCGCGGCTCATTATGATTGGTGCTGGAAAAGCCGATGCGCCCGGCAGCTTCAGGAAAGCCCCTTCTGTATGGCTGCTTCCCTGGCGTTCGGATAGAAACAGGCGTCGGACGTTAATTCGCCAGTTGTCCGCTCCATGATCTTGTTCGTCATCATCGGCTGCTTTACGCGCTTTCAGTCGCGTTCTGCCAGGCGCTGGGTGCATTATGACTTGAGCCAGGCGCGCGGCGCTGCTCAGTAGCGGACGGCTCAAGGAAATGGCAGGCAAACCGTCAAGCCTCATCGCTCATATCGTCGTGGCCGCTGGCGCGCTCTTCATGATGCCGCCTTTTTTCTGGATGTTAAGCGCGGCTGTAAAGCGGAGGTAGGACCTATTTGTTTTGCCGTCCGTGTGGATTCCGCAAGACATCTTGTAGCGGAACGTCGCCGATGTCTGGGCCAAGACGCCAATGGCGCAGGCTTATATCAACGGCCTGAAGATCGCCGGCCTGGTTGCCGTCGCTACCGTGATCGCGAGTTCGCTCGCGGCCTACGCCATTGCGAAGATTGAGTCTCCAGGCAAGCGACTTTCCTTCGCGACGCTGATGGCGACCATCATGATTCCAAGCCAGGCGACGCTTTTTCCAGTTTACATTTTGATGCGGCGCATCGGATGGATCGACACGTATTGGCCCTTGATTGCGCCGCCGGCGCTCACCAATGCCTTGGGCGTTTTTCGTTTGCGACAGCTCTGCACGGGCGTGCCGAACGATCTTATTGACGCGGCCCGCATTGAGGGCGACTTCCGGGACGTCGCCAACCTGAATCGCGACCTGAAGTCACTCGGCTACAAGGCGCAAACTTATCTCTTCCCATACGTCTATGTCGCCACCGAACTCTATAACCCGGGCGCCGCCGGCG
The DNA here is from genome assembly GCA_964632725.1 of uncultured Anaerolineaceae bacterium. Taxonomy (GTDB): domain Bacteria; phylum Chloroflexota; class Anaerolineae; order Aggregatilineales; family Phototrophicaceae; genus UBA6055. The sequence continues at coordinate 10,485 of CAZWCV010000040.1, read as the reverse complement.
ACTTCTTTCTCAAGAATCGGCACGGCGGTGATTATCTGATTCCCTTTCATACGGTTGACGCGGCGCGAAATCAGCCGACAACACGCCGCGCCGCCATCATCGACTTCAGCAATCCGGCGGCGGTTGACTGGAATCAGGAGATCATTCACCAAGTCATAGTCGACCTGGATTTCGACGGCTGGATGCGCGACTTTGGCGAGGATCTGCCCGCCGCTGCCGTCTTCCACAACGGCAAGACCGGCGCCGAAATGCACAATATCTACCCGGCGCTCTGCCAGAAGGCGACATTCGACGCTTGCCGGCGACACAAAGCGGCTGTCAGCTATTGCGCGCGCGCCGCTTACGCCGGCTCTCAGGGCTACGCAATGGCGATCTGGAACGGCGATTGCTGCCGGACGATGCGGATACGCTTGTTTTCGCGGAAGACGACTGGGTTTGCGGCGCCAATAACGACTTGATCATCGAGATCTTCCCTTCCGGCGCGAATGGTTACTGGCGACTACCGAAAATCCGTCACCGCCTGCGTCATGTACGTCCGCGACAATGACAGTTGCGCCAGCGTAGCCGGCGCCTTCAATGGCGTTGACGCAGTTCCCGAGGATTGGATTGCGACAGTCATCGCGGCTAACCCGGAGGCGGACATGTTCGCGCTGTCCGAAGCCATCACGCGGGTCATCATTAGCGAACGTCAGGACGTCATGAGCCGGGCGAACGCGCTTGAGCAATTGCTATGAGTGAATTGGCCATGGCATGGGCGCTGAAATGTTAATCGCTATAGGCGCCGCCACAAGGAACGACTGGCTTCCACCGTCAATCGGCTGGGAATGCGGTAGCAGGCCAGGCCCTCACCGTCGCTGAAAAAGACGGCGTCAAATGCAAAGTCATCGCTGCTGTCAGTCGCGGGCCTTGCTCAGGGGCGGTCAAGCGCCTTGCGCAGGCGGGAGTCTGCTTCTTCCAGCGTGAGGCGGACGCAAACAATGTACGGCGGCTGGCCGGGCGTCCAATGTCCGTAGGTCGTGGCCACGAATGTGCCGTCCGGCAAGACTTCCAGGCCTGGATAGGCGCAGTCGCCGAAGATGAAAGCGCCGCGCTGCGAGCGTCCGTGATTGTGCATGAGGCGAATACGATACTGACCCTCGCGTCCGTGTACTATATCGTCAAAAGTTCCGACCCAGGCGACCCAATCCGCCATTGTCGGGCTGACCGTAGATACATCGCGGAAGGTAATGAACAAGCGCCCGTCCGGCGCGTATTTGCCGACATGCCGGTCGCCGGTAAGCGTCGCGGGCAGCTGCGTCGGCTCGCTCCAGCTGTCGCCCTCCTCATCCGAGAATATTACAAATGAGTTGAACCGACGGCTGTTTTCGCGCAGTAACACAGCAATGCGATTGCCATCCGGCGAGCGGATCCAGCCCGGCTCGCAGAGATCGGCTTCTGGATGGCGAGCGACGGCTACGGGTTCGCTCCATGTGAGACCGCCGTCAGTTGACCGGGTTTGGTAGACGGTCATGGGCGGCTTGCGTTCACCGCTATTGCGCAAGTATCGGCCGTCGTCATGGAACATCGCCAGGTAGCCGCCGTTCTTGAGCCGTCCCAGGCATGACATGGCGACAATGCCGCCGAAGTCGCCAATTGGCGCCAGCGGAGACCAGGTCTTGCCGTCATCTTCTGAGACGGTCATGCGGACCGGATAAAATCCAGAGAACAGTATCAGGCGTTTCCCGCCGGCTTGGTCAACTACGCGGTCGATCGTGGGTACTTCCAGGGAAGTCGACCAGTTGTCCGGCACAGCCAGGCGTTCGCTCCAGCTGAGCCCGCCGTCATCGCTGCGTTTGAGAATGATCTGGCCTTTGCCGTGCCCGATGGGATAGGCGGCGTATAAAGTCCGGTTGTCCTCAAGCAGTACTGTAGTCACATGTCCCAGGTATTGATCCGGATGTCTGTCTACCAGGACCTGGCGCTGTGATTCGTATGCCAGGTCAATCAATGGAATGGCCATCCGCATTTGCCCTCAAATATGCTTATGCTAAGCTATGGCGTCATCCGCGGATGAAGAGCGGCTGACGGGCAGCGCCTCTCAACAGCCGCTGCCGAGACAGTCCGCGCGCCAGACCGTTTCGGGCTGAGGAGCGGCTCCAGCGGCGCCCGCTTATTCGCAGATGCGAGCTGGGACGATTCCGAGAATCGCCCCTTCAATATCCCGCCAATTGCTGCAGAATCCTCCCGGAATCGTGTTGCCAGCTTGGTTTTTTCAGTTCTTGACCATGTCGCCCACCGCACTTGATATTGACGCTTTCATCCGCGACTTGTCGCTCGCGCGGCTGCCCGCCGACGCTTTTAACGAATACGCGCCCGGGGACGCGGACAACGCCATCCGTCGCGCCAATCTGCGGCTGTATTTGCGCGCCATGGCGGGGCGGGTCCCGCGGACCCTGCTGGTGATGGAAGCGCCCGGCTATCGCGGCTGTCGCTTGACCGGCGTCCCAGTGACCAGCCGCAAGATCCTGCTTGAAGGCCTGCCGGCTTTGCGCATATTCGGCGCCGACGACGGCTACCGCGATGTCGCCGATGCCGGCTTTGAGCGCGTTTACGGCGAGCAATCCGCCACGATTGTATGGGGAACGCTGGCGCAGTTGGACGCCTTGCCCCTCATCTGGAATACCTTCCCATTCCACCCGCACCAGGCGGGCCGGCCGCTCAGCAATCGCAAGCCGCGCAAAGCCGAGACGGAGCTGGGCGCGGCCTTCCTGCTGCGCTTGCTGGCGCTGTGGCGCTTCGAGCAGGTCATCGCTGTCGGCAATGTCGCTTATGAAACTTTGGGACAACTGGAGATCGCCCGCCGCAGAGTGCGGCATCCGGCGCACGGCGGGAAGCACGAATTTGTCGCCGGCTTGCGCGCGCTGCTCTCAGTCGGCGCCTGAGGCCGTGACCGCTTCCGATTGCTTCTCGGCCGCCGCTGCGTCTTCTGTCTGTTCGTCAGCTGAGGGCGTCGGCGTGCTGCCGCCTTCCTCCTCGTAGACATCGGCGTAAAGCAGCTCGAAGGAATCCTTGGGCAGCCGATACAGTTCGGCGCCCGCTTCCTGTCCCTCGGCGGTCATCAGCGCTTCGTTCTGTATCTCCAGTGACTCGAAGTAGATTTCCAGGATTCGAAAATACGGCGACGCGCCCGTCGGGCTGCCGGTTACATGAACGACTTGGCGCCGCCGGATATTTGGTATGCGTTCGACTAACGCCAGGAAGTCCTGGTAGATGTTTTCGAAGCGCTCGGCGTCGTCCGGCTGCCGAAACATGACCATGAATTTAATCATGACACCTGCTCATATCATTTCACTGTAGATCGGCTTTACGATACGAGACATCAGCGCGATATACAAGGGGATGCGCTTTGGCGCTTCGGCTGACAGCGTTGCATTTCCCAATTGCAATCCTGTCTAAATTCGTAGGGGCGACGTATCAAGCCGCCCGAAAACGCTTCGTGTTGCGCAGACGGGCGACCAGGTTGGTCGCCCCTGCGCTTGCTCATTGCCAGGGGGCCGGCGTTTGGCGCGAGCCGGGTAGTCGTCCGCCGGCGGCTGTGGTACATTCTACGCGCTTGCGTTGCTCGCCATTGCGTCAGGTAAAGAGACGAAGGAATCAGGAACAGATCATGCCTCAACTGCACGAGATCGGCCGCTTGCCCGACCCGGTAGACAACTGCGCCATCGCCATCCGCGACTTGCCCGGCGGCGCCGAAGTCCAGGACGGCGAGCGCGATTTCACGCTGTCGCACGCTGTCCTCGAGGGCCATCGCTTCGCCATTCAGCCCATTCCGCAAGGCGCTGAGTTGACCTCCTGGGGCCAGCGCTTCGGCGTCGCCACGCGCGATATTGCGCCGGGCGAATACGTCATGAATGAAGGCGTGCAAGTCGAGCTGGAGCGGCGCAATCTCGATTGCGCCTTGCCGGACGCGCCCAATTTTGACAATCAGATCACGCCCTATGAATTCGACGCCGCTGATTTCAGGCCGGCCGCCCCCCTGCCGCTGCACAGCGACATGCGCTATTTCCAGGGTTATGCTCGCGGCGGCGGTCGTGGCGTGGGCACGCGCAATATGATCGTCATTCTGGGCGCCTCGTCGCTGGCGGCCGGTTTCGCGCGCACGCTGGCGCAGATGACTGCTGACCTGGCGACGGACTTCCCCAACGTGGACGGCATCGTGCCGGTGGCGCATACTGAAGGCGGCCATCAGAATCCCAATAATCGCGAACTGCTATTGCGCGCGCTGGCCGGTTTCATGGTTCATCCCAATGTTGGCGGCGTGGTCGCGCTGGATTTCGGCAGCGAAGCGGTGACCAATGCCGACCTGCGGCAATACCTGCTGGATAACGACTACCCGCTTGACCATGTGCTGCACCAGTTCCACTCGCTGACGACCAGCTTCGACGCCAATGTCGCCTGGTTCAAGGACCTGCTGGCGGATTGGCTGCCGCGCGTGAATCAGACCGAGCGCAGCGCCCAACCGCTGAGCGCGCTGAAGATCGCTTTGCAGTGCGGCGGCTCCGACGCCTTCTCCGGCATCAGCGGCAATCCCTTGGCGGCCTGGGTGGCGAAGGAGGTCATTCGCTACGGTGGCTCGGCTAACCTGGCCGAAACTGACGAACTCATCGGCGCCGAGTCTTATGTACTGGACAAACTCGAACGGCTCGATCTGGCGCAAAACTTCCTCGGCAAGATCGAGCGCTTCAATGAGCGAGTCAGCTGGCACGGGCAAACGGCCGAGGGCAATCCCTCCGGCGGCAACAAATTCCGCGGACTCTACAATATCTACCTCAAGTCGCTGGGCGCGGCGGCCAAGCGCCATCCCGCCGTGCCGCTGCATGACATCATCGAATACGGCCAACGAATGACCAGCGGCGGCTTTTATTTCATGGACAGCCCGGGCAACGACCTCGAAAGCGTGGCCGGGCAGGTGGCCAGCGGCTGCAATATGATCTTTTTCGTCACCGGCAACGGCTCCATCACCAATTTCCCCTTCGCGCCGACCATCAAGATCGTGACAACAACGGCGCGCTACAACCTGTTGCAAAGCGACATGGACGTCAACGCCGGCGAATACCTGGACGGGACGCCGCTGGATGAACTGGGCGCGCGTACGCTGGACCTGACGGTGGCTGTAGCCGGCGGGCAGCGCTCGGTGGGGGAGCGGGCCGGGCACTATCAGGTGCAGATTTGGCGCGACTGGCAGCAGACCCGGCCCGCCAACGTAAGCTTCATCGAGCGGCGCAGTTTCTCCGGCCAGCCGCTCACAATATCCGGCGATGTCAATTTGCCGCGCGTGGCTGTGCCCGTTTACAAGACCGCGCGCGGGCTGACCAGCGAGCGCGTCGGCCTGATCTTGCCGACCAGCCTGTGTTCCGGCCAGATCGCCAAAATGACCGCAGACACGCTGAATGCGCGAGGCCTGGGCCGCGCCGCCGGGCTGAGCCGCTTTGTGGCGCTGGTGCATACCGAAGGCTGCGGCGGCAACGTGCAGCCGGAATACAAAGACATGCAGATCGGCTACCTGCAGCACCCCAAGCTGCGTCATGCGCTGCTGCTCGAGCACGGCTGCGAAGTCACACATAACAGTTACTTCCGCGGCCTGCTGGCGGAGCATAACCTCTCGGCGACCGATTTCGGCTGGGCCAGCATTCAGCTTGATGGCGGCATTGACGCCGTCACGCTAAAGATCGCGGATTGGTTCAGCCGGCGCCTGCAAAGCGACAAGCCGCCGGCGCGCGAAGTCGCGGGTCTGGAAGCGTTGCGCATCGGGCTGCTGACCCAGACCGACGCGCCCGAATATGTGCAGCGCGCATTGGCGCGGCTCTGCAAGATCATCGTGGCCGGCGGCGGCAGCATCGTCGTCTCGGACAAGGACGGCTTGTGGGACGGCGCCTACGCCACCGAGCTCGCCTTGCCCGCGCAGCCGGAAGCCACGCTGGGATACGGGCAGGCGGCGCAAAGAGCCGGCTTCCATGTCATGTCCAATCCGCGTCGGCACTGGGGCGAAACCCTGACCGGCATCGGCGCCAGCGGCGTCGAGCTCATTCTCGGCTATGTCGACGGCTATCCGCTGGCCGGGCATCCCTTGGTTCCGGTGCTGCAGGTGAGCGCTGGCGCGGTTTCGGCGGACGATCTGGACGCCGTGATACGGGAAGACGACGATATTGCCGCGCGGCTGATTGAGTTACTGGTCGCGACCCTTTCGGGCGAGCACATCGCGCGGCATCAGGTCACCGGCACGGACGACTTCCAGGTGACGCGGGGCTTGCTGGGCGTGTCGTTCTAGCGAGCGCGCGGTTCAGCCGCGCCGGATGGCCAAATCGCGCCAGAATTCGGCGATCCGCTCGATCAGCACTGCCTCGCTGACGTAGGTAGCGTCGAATTCCACCACGTCTTCGACCTCGCGGATGCGCCATTCCCTTTGCAGCTCGCCGATAATGCGCGAACGCTCGACCGGGTCGTGGAAGCGGGCGCCGAGGGTCAGATGGATGCGCCGCAAGATCGAATCCAGCGAGGCGACCAGGCAGACGATGACGCCGTTGCGCTGCAACTCGGCCAGATGAACGCTGCCAATCAAGGTGCTGCCGGCCACGCGTATCAGGCCGCGGCGGTGCAGGACTACCTCGTCCATGATCTCAGTCTCGATTGTCTTCAGGTGGCGCTCACCGTAAGTCGCGCGCAAGTTGGCGATGGTATCGCCCAGACGCTCTTCCATCTCGCGTTCGACATCTATCAGCGTCAGGCCGAGGCGCTGGGATAGTTGGCGCGAGATGCGCGGGCGGTTGGGCTCGACATAGCCGGTTATGATCAGGTTTAGGTCGCCGTGCAGGCGCAGCTCACGCGCTTCCATTACGCCAGTCGGGATACCATTCATCCAGGACGGCCGGCAGGTCGACAAAAGTATGCAGTCGCGCCCATTCAGCTTCAATGCGCAGCTTGGCGCCACTATTTTCGCGATGCACCGCGCGCATACCGACGCCCAATGCGCCCGCGATGTCGGCGTCCCAGCGGTCGCCAACGAAGACGGTTTCCGCCGCCGATGTCCCCAGCTTGTCCAGGGCGCGCTCGAAGATTTGCGGGTGCGGTTTCAGGCGCCCGGTATCCACCGCTGCGATGCGGCAATGGGGAAAGCGCTCAAGCAAGCCGTGCTGCGCCAGTTCGACGTCGCGCATTGACATGGGCTGCGAAGCATTGGTAACGATGCCCAGCAAGAGTCCCGCGCCGGTCAGAAGCTCCAGCGCCGGCGGCACATCGGGAAAGACGCGGCAGCCGGGCGCGCCGCGCCAGTCAAACGCTCGCAGCAGCGCGGCTTCGTCCAGCGCCCGGGGGTCGACGCCCAGCTCGCCCAGCGTTTCCAGCAAAATGGCCGGCATACGCGGGGCGCGCAGCGATTTGCCCGCCTGAACCCAGGCCGCGTGATGCCGCTCGCAGAAGGCGTCAACCAGATGATCAAGTTGGATTTCGCAGGAATGACCTTGTCGCCGCAGCCAGCCGATGACATTGGCCAAATAGGGCGCTTCAACTTCGCGCCAGCTTAACTGCACCGGCCGCCAATCGAGCAAGGTGTCGTCCATGTCAAAAAGCACGGCGCGGAGTCGAACCGCCATAAACTCAGCCTCCGCCGCGGGCGGCGCGTTTGGCTTTGCGTTCAAGCGCCTTGCGGCGGCGCTCCTCGCGCTTGGCGTCGTCTTCGTTCCAGGGGGTGGGCCCTTCCGAGGGCGGTGGCGCGGAGGCCCCTCCAGATGCCGGAGTTGGCGCCGGGGCCGCTGCGGTTTCGGCTGCGGGCGCTTCCGCCACGGCCGCCGGTTCGGGCAAGGCGACATCATAGGCGAAGCTCTCGATGGCATGCGCCGCTTTGTCGTCGTACACATTGTAGTAGTCATCCGCGCTGACGGCATCTGTCATGCGCCAAACCAGCGCCGATGCTTCCATGCCTTGCTCCAGGCTGCGGTGGCGCGGCCGCCAGCCGAATTCGTCCCTGAGTTTGCGGCTGCTGATTAGGGACTCTCGCCCGAGCAGCTTGTCGCGCAGGGTCTTCGCCCGCAGCATATCGAATAAACCCTCGCGGGCGAAACGCGGCGCGCCAAGTCCCATTGCGGCGCTGACCGCGTTGGCGCAGTCGTTCGGGCTGCAAGGGGTATCGTCCGCCGCGTTGATGATACTCATGCCCTGGGGCTCAGATTCGGCTTCGAGCAGCGTTACAAAAGCCGCCGCCAAATCATCTTCGTGTATCCAGGCGGCGGGCAGCGCGCCGGCAGGCAAGCGCTGGGAGCCCATGATGGCATCGGCCAGCGCTGCGGTTGACGGATTGTTGCCGCCATAAATGTAGCCGCAGCGGACGATATAACCGTTCAAGCCACTGTCCTTCAGCAAAGTCTCCGCCGCAAGCATGGGCGCGAAATCACTATCGTGGACATCGTGATCGCCTTCGACCGCCGCGCCGTGACCGGCCTCGTAGAGATAGCCGAAGCTGAGAGACACGATTCGCTTGACGCCATGTTTCGCCGCGGCTTCCGCGACCGCCTTCGTAAAGCGCATCAGCTGATCGCCGCGCGCCGCGCAGGCCGCGCCCGAATGCGGCAATCCGCCGCAAAACTGGGGAATGGCGTGTATGACCGCGTCCGCCCCCGCCATTTGCAGAGCGCTCAGCACTTCGCTGGCGCGGCCTGGATCGGGATAAACCGGCAGCGCGCCGGCCAGCCGCAGCGCCAGGGCGCCTTCAGAGGTACAAGCGCTGGCAACAACTTTGTGCCCGCGTTTCAACAAGGCGCGCACGGTCGCCAGTCCTGCGTCTTCCGCGCCGCCGGTCACAAATACGCTCATCGCTTTTTTCGCTTCAGCCATCGCTCGCTCTCTCGCCGTGACGAATCTTTTCGCGCCATTATGCCATAGTTCGCGCAGGATTGGCACAACACTTTTGTGAAGCTCTGCACAAATAATCGGATATAATGAGCCTATGGTTGGCGATGGCGATCGGCGTTCTTGCTTGGACAGGCGGCGCGATGACTGATAACTTGACGACGAGTTGGATCTGGGCCGACGAGCGCAGCGGCGGCGTCAAAGGGGCGCGGCTTGATCTGGCCGCCGGCGCCATCGAGTGGGTGGATCAGCCCGGCTGCGCCTGTGGCGATGCCATTACGCGCCAAAGCATCGCCGACTTCAATGCGAACGGCCCACTGGAATCTCCCCCGGAGGCTGTGCTCAACGAGATGCGGGCCGCCCTGTCTATTGACAGTCCGCCGGCGCGACGCTAACATAACGTCAAGCGAGGGCCTGTAGCTCAGTTGGGAGAGCGCCACAATGGCATTGTGGAGGTCAGGGGTTCGAGTCCCCTCAGGTCCACTGAAGGGCCAGATCGCGGGAGTAAGCGCTAATGGAATCAGCTATATAGTCGGAAGGACGTATCGCTCGCCTGGAAGGGCGCGTGGATGAAGCATTGACGCATTTTGCCACCAAAGCCGACACCGCTGATTTGAAAGCGGACATCGCGGAAATCCGCGGCGCAATGCGGATTCTCATCGCGTTGAACGTTGGTATCGCCCTGGCGATCTTGTCGATGATTGTGGGATGGCTGCCGGCTGGCGCTTAAGCAATTGACGCGCTGTTCTCATTCTTTGAAAGGACTAATGTAGCCGTGGCGAGACATAAGCGCAGCGTTTGGGAAGAAATGCTCGAAGTTGGGCGGCGCATTCTGAAAGAACTCGACGAATTCCTCGACCCAAAGTCGCAGCAGCCGCGCAAGCCGGCGCGCGTGCCGGTTCCGGTGCGAGAAGGCGGCAAGCGGCGGCGAGCCAAATAGGCGGCAACACAATTCGCAATGGCGGGGCGCAGTCAAGCAGGCTGCGCTCTTTTCTTATCTCGCGCAAGCGGCGGATTCCGGAGTTGCAAGCCGGCGCGATAACTGACATTATCTAGCGACAAGTAGAAACCTTTGAGACGGGAGGGCGATTATGCCCGAGTTCAAGATTTTTGACGGACATAACGATACTTTGCTGCGCTTTTACAACCATGATGACCTGGATCTGAGCGAATTCCTGGGTGAGATGGAGGGCGGGCATATCGATCTGGAGCGAGCGCGCCGCGGCGGTTTCGCCGGCGGCTTCTTCGCCGTATTTGTGCCAAATAAGGAGCGGATTGACCCGGACAACATGCCCGACCTGTCCACGCCCTATACATCGCCCGCGGTTGACTTCGCTTTTTCGCAGCGGGCGGCCAATCGCTTGACGGCCGACCTGTTTCGCCTGGAATCCCTGTCCGGCGGACAGATCAAGGTCGTCCGCAGCGCCGACGAATTGCAGTCCTGCATTGATGCGGGCGTACTCGCCGCCATCTTGCATTTTGAAGGCGCGGAAGCCATCGACGAAGACCTGGACGCGCTGGAAGTCTATTATCAGTCGGGCCTGCGCTCGCTGGGCATCGTCTGGAGCCGGCCCACGATCTTCGCGCACGGCGTGCCCATCGCCT
>CAZWCV010000039.1:0-28276 GCA_964632725.1 uncultured Anaerolineaceae bacterium | reverse complement strand
GTGCCTTTCGTCGCTGCCGCCCCGTTTAAGTGGGCGAGTATACCATATATGATTGGCATTTTGGATTCTGGGATTTTCGCGCTCCTCACTGTTTAATTCGCCACAGAGGCACAGAGGGCACAGAGAGACAGCAATATGGCGGATGCCTATCTGTGGGCGCAGATTGCGCTTGCAATTCCTACCGCTTGACAGGCGCGCGAAACGATCATATAGATCATGCGTGCGTATCTTTCAATTGTGAGACGGCCGAGATGCCTCAATCGCCGCTGCCGGACATACATAACGCGAAACCCTTTGTCAAGTGGGTGGGCGGCAAGCGCAGTCTGCTGCCCGAGTTGATGAAGCGCGCGCCAGCCGAATTCAACAATTATTACGAGCCCTTTATCGGCGGCGGCGCCTTGTTTTTCGCCCTGAAAAATGAACGAAGAATTAATTCAGCGGGGGGGGGGGGGGGACATTCTTAAGCGACATCAATTTTGATCTTATCAACACCTATCAGGTCATCCAGCGCGACCCCGAGCCCCTGATCGAGAAGCTGCGCGAACACGCGGCGAAACACGGCAAAGACCACTACTACGACATAAGAAGCCGGCACAGCCTCGACGATCGCGTGGAGATCGCCGCGCGTTTCATCTACCTCAACAAGACCTGCTACAACGGCCTGTGGCGCGTGAACTCCAAGGGCGAGTTTAACGTGCCGATTGGGAGCTACAAGAAGCCGGCAATTTGCCAGCCGGAGGTCTTGCGGGCATGCCACGCGGCCTTGCAGGGCGTCGACATCCGAATGCGCGACTTCCGCAAACTAGACGCGGGCGAGGGCGACTTCGTCTATTTCGACCCGCCTTATCAGCCGCTGGATAAAACGTCCTTCACGCGTTACGCGAAAGATGACTTCGGTGTCAGGGAGCAAGAGGCGCTGCGCGACCTTTGTCTGGCGCTTCATGAACGCGGAGCAAGGTTTATGCTGTCAAACAGCGACACTTCATCCAATCTTTATGGCGACCCGGTTTTCCAGGCTGAAATCGTCAAAGCGCCTCGATTTGTCAATTCTAAGACGGACGGTCGGGGCGCGGTAAACGAACTATTGATCAGGAACTACTGAGGGGAAACATGGTCAAGTCTCAGGGCGCGCAAGCGAATCTTACGGGCAATCGTCTGGAGCGATTCATTGAGCATTGCTTGATAGATTGTGGCTTCGCGAAAACTGCTGACAAGATAGCATTGGTAAATGCAATGCAATCGTTCGGTCGACCAAGCTACTCATCTCAGGTCAATATCGGCAGCACAATTTACGGTACTGATCTTGTCTGCGACTTCCTGCTATATCATCCCGAAAAATGGCCGCTGGGCTTGGTAATCGAGGCGAAGTGGCAACAAGTTGGCGGAACCGTCGACGAAAAGTATCCTTATTTCGTGATGAATATCTGGTCTTCTGAGTACGCAACAATTCTGGTGTTAGATGGTGGCGGTTATCGGGATGGCGCGGAACGATGGCTGCGGTCAATGCAAAAGCAGAATCTACTGCACGTCTTTAGCATGGGGGAATTTCAAGGGTGGGTTAACCGAGGCAGTCTCTAGGATTTCTCTGTGCTCTCTGCGCCTCTGTGGTGAATCTTTACTCCTCGCCGTCGGAAGTCGAGTCAGCGTAACCCAAACGACCGCGAATCCACGCCAGGCTCTCGCGTAAGGTCGCAACCTCCCCACGAAGCGTGTGTACTTCGCTACGCAATGAGTTTACCTCGCCGCGGATAGAGTTTACCTCGCCACGCACCGAATTGACCTCGCCGCTCAAGGTGTTGATATCGCTCTTCAAAGTGTCATATACACGATCAATCTTGGCGTCAAGCCGGTTTATGTCGTTGCGCAGCCATAGAAAAACACCGATGACCGTGCCTACTGTAATGAGAAATTGAGCGTTTGGATCCAATTGCTTGCTCCCCGCCAATAAGCGATGCTGTGAACACATTATGTCGTATGCTCAAACTTGTGTCAATAAGGGCAACCTATAGCTTTTCTGTGTGCTCTCTATGACTCGGTGGTGAATCCCCTACTCCCCATCGCCACCGCCGCCCAGCAGACCCGCCGCCACGACCACCACCGCCGAGCCCAGCGCGCCCACCAGGATGCCGCCGAAGAAGGGCAGCTTCATCAAGCCGGTGATGCCAAATAGCGTCACCAGCAGTGAGCCGACGAAGCCACCGACGATACCCAGCACAATATTGCCGACCAGGCCGTAACCCTCGCCTTGCAGCAGCCTGCCCGCCAGATAACCGCTGGACGCCCAAATGAACAGCGATATCACCAGACCGATAAGCCGGCCCAGCATGCCGGGCAGCAGCAGCAATACAATCAGCAGAGCCAGGGCGATGCCTACGCCGATTTTGAATTTCATATCAATGTGCCTCCGTCATTTCATTTTTCTATTATACGCGATTTTGCCGTCCGCCGTTGCAGCGCCAGAAAACAGGTCTTACTTTTCGCATTTTCCTTGATCTTACTGTATTATCTGCCCAAGCAGATGGCTGATTGGCTGTACGAAGCAGGGCGCGAGCATGATTGAGGCCGGGAAAGAGCGGGCGCCGGAGTTGACGCCCGAGAACTTCATCAATCGAGAATTGAGCACTATCGACTTTCAGAAGCGCGTGCTGGCGCTGGCCGAGGACGAGACGACGCCGCTGCTTGAGCGGGTCAAGTTCATCGCCATCGTGGGCAACAATCTCGATGAATTCTACATGGTGCGCGTTGGCGCCTATTTCCAGCGGCTGGAGCTGGGCAATCCGCGGACGCGGCCGGACGGGACGACTCCCCTGCAGCTGCTGCGCCGGATCCACGACGAAGTCTCCACGTTGATCGCCCGACAGCGCCGGGTGCGGCGGGAAGTGTTTGAGCTGCTGGCGCGGGAAGGCGTCCACTTCATCCAGACCAGCAATCTCAATGCCGAAGAGCGCGCCGCTATCAGCTACTATTTCCGCTCGGAAGTCTTTCCCGTTTTGACGCCGCTGGCGGTGGATCACGCGCGGCCTTTCCCTTTTATATCGAATTTGAGCCTGAACATGGGCGTTTACCTCGAGCGAGTGAACGGCGATTTGGGCAATGGCATCGACTTCGCGCGCGTCAAGGTGCCGGTGCCGGTGCTGCCGCGGATGGTGCGCCTGGAAACGGTCATGAGCAATTACACGGGCGCCGCGCATGAGGGTTATCGTTTCCTCTGGATGGAGGACGTCATCGCAGATTACTTGTCGGACCTTTTCCCCGGCATGACGATCCGCGAAGCCTTTCCTTTCAGGATTCTGCGCAATGCCGATATTGATTACGAGCACGAGCAAGACGAAGACCTGCTGGATGTCAAGTCGATCATCGAACAGGGCGTGCGCGAGCGGCGCTTCGGCTCGGTGGTGCGTTTGAGCGTGCCGGCCGGCATCAGCGATCGTATGCTGACGCGCCTGATGGACTCGCTGGAAGTGCCGTCCAATCGCGAAGTCTTCCGCATCGACGGCAAGCTGGGCTCGGCCGATCTGTTTGAAGTGCTGCAAGTCGACCGGCCGGACCTGAAGGACCCGCCGTATTCGCCGCGCGTTCCCAAGCCTTTCGCCCAATCGGCCGATTATTTCGAGGTGATTCGCAAGCAAGATGTCATCGTGCATCTACCCTACGATTCATTCACGCCGGTGGAGGACTTCTTCAAGCGGGCGGCGCGCGACCCCGATGTGCTGGCGATCAAAACTACGCTCTATCGCGTCGGCAAAAATTCGCCGGTGGTCAACGCCTTGCTGGAGGCGCGCGACAATGACAAGCAGGTCACGGTTCTGGTCGAGCTGAAGGCGCGCTTTGATGAAGAGAACAACCTGGAATGGGTGACGGCGCTGGCGGAGAAGGGCGTTCACGTCATATACGGCGTGGAAGAGCTGCCGGTGAAGACGCACGCCAAAGTGTCGCTTATCGTCCGCCGCGAGCGCGATGGGCTGCGCCGCTATGTGCATATGGGCACCGGCAATTACAACGCCAGCACGGCGCGCCTCTATGCTGACATCGGCTTGTTCACCTGCAACGAGCAGATCGTCGATGACGCCTCGCGGCTCTTCAATCGGCTGACCGGCTACGCGCCCGAAACGACTTATCACCATCTGCTGGTGGCGCCGGAATACCTGAAAGACAGCATCCTGGCGCTGATCGACAATGAGATCAATGCGGCGCGACAGGGGCTGGACGCGCGGCTGATCTTCAAGATGAACCAGCTGGAAGAGGACGATATCATCAGGCGGCTGTATCTGGCGTCGCAGGCCGGCGTGCGCATCGACCTGATCGTTCGCGGATTATGCTGCCTGCGCCCAGGCGTGCCGGGCCTGAGCGAGAATATCCGCGTCAAGAGCATTGTGGGCCGCTACCTGGAGCATAGCCGCATCTATTACTTCCGCAACGCGCCCGATCACCAGCAGCTGTATATGGGCAGCGCTGACTTGATGCGGCGCAACTTGCTCAATCGTGTGGAAGTTGTATTCCCCGTGCTCGACCCGCGCATTCGCTGGCGGGCGCTGCGGATTTTGCAGACGGACCTGCAGGATGTTCGCAATTCCTGGGAATTGTGCAGCGACGCCAGCTACAAGCGCTTGTGGGACGCCAGCGACGCGAATGCCTTTGATTCCCACGCGGCCTTTATGCGGGACAGCTTCGGCGTCTGCGAAACGCCTGATTAGGCGTCTACCCCTCACCCCCGGCCCCTCTTCCACAAGGGGAGAGGGGAGCTTAGGCAGCGCAAGCTGACTTGGAGTCTCCGTTTGCCATCGGCGACGTCAATAGTTTGCCCAAGTCCGCCAAGACCGAGACTAGCTTCCCCCCATTGCTATGGGGGGATTGAGGGGGGTAGAGCATACGCGCCGCGCTAGCGAACCCGCGGGAAGGTGTACTGCACGGTGTAGCTCAGGACTTCTTCCGCGCCCGGCGCCACGCTGACTCGGAATTCGATGGTCGATGCGTCCAGCTTCTCGAAGGGCGCCGAGCTCTCGCTGATCTCCCACTCGCTCCAGCGATACAGTCGCTCAGGCACGCGAATCTCGACCGTTTCGCTGTCTTTGCGGTTGCGCAGCGCGATCTCAAAACTCTCTCTGACAACGGTGCGCGAGACCGTTTCAAAGTGAGTCTGCGTGCGCTCGCCTACCAGATCAAAGGCTTTGCCCAGCTGCATCCGCAGATCTTCGCCTTGCGGCGTATGATCGATGCGGTTCTCGCCGATGAGCAAGCCCGCGCCGTCGACGTCTTGCTGGTAGACGCGGATGCGCCCGGCAGGAAGGTCCGCGCCCAAGCCGCTTTCCTCGCCGGTACTAAATTCGAGGAAGGTCAGCACGTCGCCGCTTTCGCCGGCCCAGCCTTCGGGATAGTCGATGGGTGAGAAGTAGCCGCTGATCGCCGGCGATGCGTTAAAGACAAAGAAAGTCGTCGCCGCGATCTCGTCCCCGCTGACAAATTCGATCTGTTTGGTCTCGTTGTCTCTGATCGTGACCGGGCGCGCGACCTGATAAAGTTGGTACTCGAATAGTTCGCGCTGTTCCACTTGTGGCGCTTGCTCCTCCATCATGTCCATGGCGACGGCGCGCGATTCCATCATCGCGGGCTGCGGTTCAATCCGGCTGATGTCGCCGGCGACGAGCTTGAGTCGGGCGTCCTGGAAAGCGCGCCCGCTATGATTGTCGAGCGTGACCCAGCCGCGCAGGTCCAGGGCCGTTTCGGCGTCGTTGAGCAGCAGGTTGTAATCGGCAGTCCAATTCATTCCGCCGGCCAGGTAGGTGATTTCCACCTGCTGCTCGCCGGCCGCCGCGCTCTGCAGCAGCCACTGCAGGGTGGGGCGGGTGATCAAGCCGTCGGGCAGGGCGGGGAAGCGGATATCGCGGGCGTCGTAGAGGCGCAGGACCATGATTTCACCGTCGGCGGCGCGCAAGATAGCTTCACCGCGGCGGCCGCTAAGGAGCTCGCCGCTGTAGAGCGCGCCGTCGGCCGTGGTCACGCTGATGGTCTCGTCCAGATAGCGCGACAGCAGAGCCTCGGAATCGACCAGGTCGTAGCTGTAATTCTGCTCCAGCACGACCGTGCCGTCGGGATCGGTCAGGGAGCGAAAGCTGACCGATGTAGCGTCGATTGTGGCGGCCACATCGCGGAAGTCGACGATGTTGACGCCGGCCTCCAGCGTCAGCGTACGTTGATCGCGAATCAGCGCCGTGCCTTGATTGTAAACGGTGAGGGCAATGCTGGCGCTATCTTGCGCGCTTAGCTGAAGCAAGCCGCCTGCCAGAAGGCAAAGCGCTACAATGAGAATACGCTGGCGCATGGTCAGGCTCCCGGAATATCGACCGTTTGCGAATGAGAATTGACCTGGATGGTGTATTCGCCGGCGGCGAAAGTTCCGTCAATTTGCACGGCGCCGCTGTAGGGCTGCAATATCATCGGGCAGAAGACATCGGCCGGCACTTCGCGGTAAACCTCGACTTGCACGCGGTTGCCGTCACGGCTCTGTTCGACAATCACCGGGAAGTCGCAGCCGTCGGGGTGCTCTCCCTGGATGGCCAGCCCAAGCTTGTCCCCGGTCACGGTCACATCGACTTGAAAGATATTGGTCAGAACTTTGTCAATGTCGCTCACGTTCTGCGTCTCCAATTCGCTAATGAGTATGCCATTCACAGCAAATAACGTATCTGTGGACGGTTCGGTTGCGGGCAGGCTGATAATCTGGTCGATATCGACCGCTAGGTCCGGGCATACCAAGGCGGCATCCATGGCGTTGTAGACGCCGAGCGCGACTCGAGCGCCGCTCTCGCGCCAGGTGAAAAGCTCGGGCAGCGCGCAGCCAAGGGCCTGGCTGCCGCGCAGGCGCAGTTGAAGTTCGCCGTCCTGCGCCGGCGTCAGCTCCGCCCCCTCGATCCAGGCCGGAAAGAGGCTCGCTCCGACAAAAGCGCCGCGCTCCGCCAGCCAGACCCCGTCGTTGATGATGACCGCGCTCGTTTCCGTGGCGGCGTCGAGGGCGAGCTCATACCTGAATAGGGTTTCTTGCAAGCCACAGTCGGCGTTGGATGCGATATCGCGGTACAGCTGCACATCCAGGTTGTTGGGGAAGGCATGAACGACGGATCGCAAGGGCGCGGCGCAGTCTTCAGCATGGCGGCCGCTGATCAGCAAGTGTCCACCTTCGCGTGAGAGGCTGTCAATCTGCGGCAGGTCGCGCCGGCTGGCGACCTGGTCGCGCCCCAGCTGACCGGCCAGGCCGCCGATAAGCAAGGTCAAGACCAGAATGATGGCTGATTTTGTCATCTTGCCTCCGTTTATCTGTTGATCACCCGGCGCGGCTCAAGGCGCTTGAGTCCACTCGCAATCGTCCAGCCGCCAGACTTGCGGCGCCGCTTCAGTCGTTTCCCAATCGGCTGGATGCGGGATCAGCGCCAGGCTGGCAGCCCCGGCTACAGCGGCGAATGGCGCCAGCAGCGTCGCCAGGACTTCCGCGCTGTCTCGACTGGGCCGGGCGGTCACCAGCAGCTTGACCGCAGCCGACCCGCCGACCAGCCGGTTCAAAGCCTGGACTTCGCGCCGCCAGTCGCGCGAGAGCTCGATTTCCACTTGCGCCAGCACGTCGGCCACGTAAAGAAAATCCTGGCTTTGGCGCCCGCCCGTTTGCCCGCGATCGACGCGGCAGACGCAGATATCGCTTAACAACTGCTCCGCCCCGAAGTCGCGCCGGTTGCCGCGGCCGAACCGGGAAAACACACGCATGTCGTCGCCGGCGTACTCGCTTTGAAGCTGATCCGCCAGCGCCTTGACGAAGGCCCGTTCGCGCGCTCGCGCCAGCGCCTGCGGCGATGTGCCCATGACCAGCGCTTTGACTGCCACAAGGTAGCTTTCGTCGATAAGGCGGCGGATATTCATAGCTGCATTATACTGGATACTCCGCGGCTGATTCGCGCGGCGCGCAGCGGAGAACGCGACTGCGACCGCCGGCGATGCCCAAGTGTATATCCGAGTGCTAAAATAGTGGTGTATGCTCTAGAGATGGTGGCGGGAAAGAGCGAATTGAAAACCGTCGACCCTAGGCAATTTGCAGCGCAGCCGCCGCTGGCGCCGCCGGCGGGTTATATCTGTGTGCTGCGAGACGTCGACAGCGACCGCTGGCGGATCGAGGGCGCGCGCCATCCGCAGGCCCTGGTGGAGGACATTCTGGCCCAAAGCGAGTCGCGCTTTGGCATCGAAATTGTCTCGATACTGGAAACGGAAGACCTTGCCGCCAGCGCGGCGACGCTCTACGAACGGCATCACGCTGAGCTGAGCCAGGTCTGGCTGGCCCTCGACGACTTCCAGGTGGAGACGCTGCGCCGCTCGATGCTGCAGATTGACGCGCGCCCGAGCCATTATTTGACGCCGCATGCGCCGGCCGCAGCCGAAAAGACGACAGCGGTCAAGAAGGGTAGCGCCCGCGCAGGCTTGACCGGACGACGCCGAGCCGATCGCTGGGGGATTGCGCCAGGCGATTCGCCCAGGCAGCCCTTGTACCGCCTGTATGGCGCCAAATCGCTGAAGGATTACCGCGAGCCGGAACCCGGAAGCCGGCGACGAGACCTGGACAGTCCGGAACGCTGGCTGCTGGACAGGTCGAAGCGCGTTGGCAGGTTCCTCAACAGTTGTTCGGGCAAGACTGCCCAGGCGGTCTTGATCCTGCTGCTCGCTGCACTCCTCTGCGTTATTGATTCCTGCAGCTAGGGCAAATCAGGCTGCGCCTGGCTGGAACGCAGTCTACGCATTTCAAACGGGAAGCGGTCCGGTGAATAGCTTAGACCCAAGAGACTACGAATCGCTGCCGGCGCTTGATTCGCCCGCCGCATATATCTGCGTGATTCGCGATATCGACCGCGACCGCTACCGCATCCAGGCGGCCGCTTGTCCCCGGGCGCTAATTGACTCTGTTATGGCCGAGGACGAACGGAGCTTTGGTATCGAGCTGGTCGCGCTGCTGCGGACGGGCGACCTGGCCGCAAGCGAAGCCACGCTCTACGCGCGCCATCACGCCCGGCTGAGCGGCGATTGGCTGGAACTCGATAGCCACCAGCTGGAGGAATTGCGTCAATCCGCGCTGCAGATTGACGCCCACGCCAGTTGCTACGTGCTGTCCGATAGGCATTCGCCCACGGCCGGCGTGGCGGCGCCCCGCTTTCGCCCGAAGCGAACCAGCGCAGCCGCAGAGCGATCAAGCCGCCGTGCGGGCGCGTATCCCGCTGGCCGCGCGCTGGCCGGTCATCACTACGGGTTCCGGGCATTGGGCCGGGGGCGGCGACGGCGCGACCAGTCCGACGCCGCTGCTGCCGGGCGCGCCCGCCAAGCCAGCGCCGACTGGAGAAACGATCTGCTGCGCATTAGTCCTGTTGTTGGATTCGTCATTATCCTCGCCGTCGCATTCATCGGCTTTGGCGTGATACGCGATCGCTCGTTGCGCCGAGGCGGGGACGGCCTAGCCGAGTTTGGGCCGGTCGCGACGCCTGCGAATGCCCCAGAGTGGCAAGAATCCGCAGCGACGCCGGAGGGTTTGCCCTATCTGCTCGCGCGGTCTGCGCCGGCCCACCGGTGCGCCTCAAGAACCTGCGCCTATGGCGCCGTATTGCCGGCGAGAACGCAGGTCTGGGTGTTGGAAACGGTGACGGGATCGCCGGTCAACGGCAGTACGGTTTGGATGAAATTCCTGCTGAAGGGAGAAGCCGTGTACCTTCCCATCAGCTATCTGATAGAGCCGCCGGATTGATGGCGTTTAGCGCAACCACACAGGAGCGAGGACAATTGTACAGCCTGCCGCCGAGAGACTATGAATCGCTGCCGGCGCTGGATGAGCCGGCCGCTTATATCTGTGTGATTCGCGACATCGACCGCGACCGCTACCGCATCCAGGCGACCCGCTTGCCAAAGGCGCTGGTAGACGCTGTCATCGCCGAGGACGAACGCAGCTTTGGCATTGAGCTGGTCGCGCTGCTGCGGACGGGCGACCTGGCCGCCAGCGAAGCCACGCTCTACGCGCGCCATCACGCTCGGCCAAGCGGCGACTGGCTGGAATTCGATAGCCAGCAGTTGATGGAACTGCGACAATCCGCGCTGCATATTGACGCCCACGCCAGCTTGTACTTGACGGGCGCGCGCTTGTCGGATTCCGAAGCCGCAGCGCATTCTGGCCTGGACGCGAACGCGCGGGCCAATGCGCCCAGCCGAGAGCAGTCGCGGGCTGACGCCAATTGAAGCCCGGCGGCCCCCGGCCGTGTTATATTCGGCTATAGACTGTTTTCGGCTTTGGAGCGCACCGTGCAGGACAGGCGGAGCATTAAACGCATACCTCCGTCGCGCCAGACCAATTCGCCGCGGCTGCAGGCGCCGGCGGGTTATGTCGTCGTCGTTGAGGATGTCGATCTCGGCGATCGCTTCAAGATCGTAACCATGCA
This sequence comes from uncultured Anaerolineaceae bacterium, assembly GCA_964632725.1. Lineage (GTDB taxonomy): Bacteria > Chloroflexota > Anaerolineae > Aggregatilineales > Phototrophicaceae > UBA6055. Next base: position 17,825 of record CAZWCV010000039.1, on the reverse strand, counting down.
AGAGCTCAACAGTCGCTCGCTCGCGCGTGAGACGGATCTGGCGTTTGCGACGGAGTTGTTTCTGGCGTTTTCGGCCGGGGACGCCGCGGCGCTGGCGCGGGAATTGCATGGCCGTTTCGCGCCCGGCGGCGACATCGGCGACTGGTTTGACCTCGACCGGGCGCAGATCGCCCAGCTGCGCGAAGTCGGTCGGCCCGCGGCGCCTTCACTGCGCGACCTGGCCTTGAGCGCGGTCGATGGCCAGTCGCTGGTCGAGAAATCGCAAGTTATATCCGCCGCGCCGGAATCGCGCCCGCGTCACGTTCGGTCGCCGCGCCCGCCCCAGGCTCGGGCAGCGCGCCCGCGTCCGCGCCGCCGTTGGCCGTCCTGGTTGCTGCTGATTGCCATCATTGCTTTGGGCGCGTCGGTGGTGGCGAATGCGCCGCAACTGCGCCGGCTCCTCAGCGGCGGGACAGACGCGCGGGAGCTGCCGGCCCGGCGGAAAGTCATTGCCTCAGCGACCGCGATGCCGTCGCCGACGCCGACAAGACGCGTGACCACATTGGCGACGTTTTCACAGTTTGGCGCAGCCGCGGGCGATGTCTTATACGCCCTCGTGCGGGCGAACGCGCGGACCTGCGCCAGCCGGGAATGCCGGGTGGCTCGGGGTATAGACGTCGGCGAGCGGATTGTCGCGCTAGGCTATTCTCACGGGGAGGTGATCAACGGGGACGCGACCTGGATCAAATTCAGGCGCGATCGCCAGGATCTATATATGCACATCAGCGTACTGTCGCGCGATCGCCGCGACGTCAGCGCAATTTCGCGGCCCTCGGCGACTTTTACGCGTACGGCCGCGCCCTCGCCCACAGCAACGGCAACGCCCAGGCCTTCAGCAACTGCAACTGCTACGCCAACGGTTACCGCGAAAGCGACGAATACTATCGCGCCCTCGGCGACTTCGACGCTGACTTTCACTCCCGAGCCGAGCGCGACAGCCACGGTCGAGCCGAGCGCAACAGTTGAACCGACCTCAAACGCGACGCCGATCGATACGGCGGCGCCGACGGCGACGGCGACGCTGGTATCCACCGCGACCGCCACCGAACTGCCGACCGTCCTTTATATCGACACGGCCAATAATCTGAACGCCAATCTTCGCGCCTGCCCGAGCACCGACTGCGACATTCTGGGCCGGCTGCGCCCGGGCGCCGAAGTCCGCCCTGCCGCCGAGGTGGAGGGCGAGGTCATCAATGGCATCGCGGCCTGGATCGCGATTGAGTACGAGGGCGGGATCGCTTACGTGCACGGCGAGCTGGTCGCTGAAGGGCCTTGAGGGCGCCTGGCCGAAGCTGCGGTTTATCTCGGAAAAACCAGGATAGTCGAACAAATCTCACTTCAAGAGACTTTTCCTTTACCACAGGGGACAAAGAGGATACACAGAGGGCTCAGAGTGTTTGAATAGTTTCATTACTGCCGAAATTCAGGCGGCCATCCGACGGTTGTCAACTCTCGCTCGCTTGAGATCGCTTCATCGCGTTTCTCGGTGAACTCTCGTTTACCCAGTGTGCTCGGTGCTCAGTCTTTGAGCGACTTGGTCGGAACTGCTTCCTCGCGCTGCCGACGCGAATGCTATCCGCATTGCGCGCAACAGAGCCACGCCCAAACCCGCCGCAGTCGTCCGTTCACACTGAATACAGCCCTTTGGCTTGCTCGAACAGTCGCTTGAGCTCGGCCAGCACGCTGCGCCCGTCGCCGCCCGCCATCAGATACTGACGTACAGGCGCGCCGGCGTGATCCTGAAAATGCAGATAACCGGGAAAGCGCGGGCGCAGATAAGCCCGGTCAAGCGCGGGCAAGGTATTTTGAAAGTAATTGTTCGACCGGCGGTTGACCTCCGCATCCACCCAGGCGCTGCGGTGCCCCGGCTGGCCGCCGTTTTCGAAGAAGAGCGTGCGCTGGATGTCCGCGCTGGCGGTGAACATGGCGTAGTCACGAGCCAGGTCTTGCGCCTGGCAGCGGCTGGAGATGGCCAGGCCGGTACCGCCCAGGGTCGTCTGGCAGCGTCCTTGCCCGTCGATATCCACCATGTCTGAGAAAATCAGCAACTTGTCTGAATAGCCGGCGCGCGAATAATTCGAATAGCCGTACGCGAAGGGGCAGTAGACATAATCATCGCGCCGCGACAAGGTCTCATACACCGCAATCGGATTCCAGTCGAATATCTCCGGCGGGCACAGGCTCGCCAGCTCGCGCAATTGCTCCAGCGCGCCTAAGCTCATATCGTCGGAAACTGACCATTCGTCGTCGACAAAGGGCGGCTCGCCTTGTGTGGCGCAAAGCATGTAGAAGTTCATCAGCGTATCAATGGGAATGCCGGGCATGATGACGCGCCCCTGCCGCGCCAAGGCCAGAAGCTCTTGCCAGGTCGAGGGCTGCTGGAGCTCATACCGTACCAAGAGATCCGGGCGATACGACGCGACCGGCGTCGCCGCGTCGATCGCGAGCGCGCACTGACCGCCGTCGAAGATATAACTCACATGCGAATGGCCGACTGAATGCGCCGCCTGATCGCTCAGGTAATCCGCCGGCATAATCTCCTGAAGCGGCAAGAGTACATCGCTGTGAGCCGCGAAACCGGCCCAGGGGTGGTCAATGACGAGCAGGTCGTACTGCGCCGCCAGGCCCTGAATTGGCGCGTCGGCGAATTCCTGCAGCGAGCGCTTCTCCCAGACGATGTCGACCTCGGGGCGCATCTCGCTGAAGCGCTGCGCCGTCGCCGCCACCGAGACGAAACCCCGCGAGTGATTCCAGGTAATGCCGCGTAAGACGGTCGTCGTTCCCATGTCATTCCCTCCCTTTGGCAATCCGCGAGCGCCAGTTATTTTGCTTGCAAAATGCGGTTTTGTCTGCAAAATATAGTGAGGCAGTCGGCGCTTGTCAAATGGCGCATTAGCGATCGTTCGGACCAGATTTTTCCCGGGGAATACGCCATGATCAACACCATCTATTTCGAAGATTATGAAATTGGCTCGAGTCGAGAAACCTTCGGCCGGACGATTACTGAGGCCGACATAGTGCTGCACGCGGGCCAGACGGGCGATTTCTTCCCGCATCACATGGACGCCGAATGGGTCAAAACCCAGGAATTCAAAGAACGCATCGCCCACGGCACGCTGATATTGAGCGTCGCCATCGGCATGACCGCCAACGAGATCAATCCGGTCGCCTTTTCTTATGGCTATGACCGCATCAGATTCATCCGCCCGGTATTTATCGGCGATACCATCACGGTCAAGGCGACCATAACTGAAAAGCGCGACTACCCCAAGCGCGCCGATCATGGCTACGTGATTGAACAGGTCGAAGTCTTCAACCAGCACGGCGCCATTGTTCTGGCCTGCCAACACCTTTATCTCGCGCAGCGCAAGGATTTCGCGCCGGCCGATTGACTGTGCGGCTGGTGTCGTTGGGGAGATTACGCCCGTGGTTGAGTTGAAAACCGCGCCGAATTACAGTGTGCCGGCTTTGGAGAAGGGCCTGGCCGTGCTTGAGCTGCTGGCGCGGGCGGCCGAGCCGCTCTCGCTGTCGCAGATTTCCGAACATATGGCGAATAGCGCCAGCCAACTCTTCCGCACCATGAACTGTCTGGTCGAAAGCGGCTACGTCATCAAGGACGATATCCACGGCAAGTACAGTTTGACGCTGAAGCTCTTTGAATTGGCGAATCGGCATTCGCCACTGAAATATTTGTTGCAGGTGGCCAACTTGCCGATGCAGGAACTGGCGCGCGCGATCCGCGAGTCCTGCCATATCAGCATCGTTCAGCACGGACAGCTGCTGGTGGTGGGCCAGGCCGAAAGCCCGGAGAAGGTGCAGATTTCCATTTCCGTGGGCACCTCCTTTCCCCTGGTGTCCACCGTTTCCGGCCGTTTGCTGCTGTCGGCCATGGATGAGAATAGCCGTAACGCCATCCTGGAAAACGACGAGAACTATCGCGCCATGTCCTTCGAGGAACGGGCGGACTTCCGCGAGCGCGTCGCCGCCTGCCGCCGCACCGGCATTTCGACCGCCGTTGATGAATCTTTCATCGGCTTGCACGATACCGCCGTGCTTATCGGCAATCCAAACGTCGGCGTCACCGCCGCCATTGCCGTCACGCAGCTGACCGCCAGCCGCGACAGCGCCGGCCCGCAAGCCGTGATCGACGCGATGCTGCGCTGCGCCCGTGAGATCAACGCGCGCGCCGGCTTGACCGACATCGCGGCGCAGACGGCTGTAGCTGCCGGCTAATCCAACCAATAGTCAGCGAGGATAAATTCAAATGCGCGCCACTGATATTCGCAAAAAGGCGATGCTGCCCGCCAGGAAGCTGCCCATTGTCAGCATCGGTCTGGGCGGGATCGTACACGACGCCCACTATCCCGCGTACAAGCTGGCGGGATTTGATGTTGTCGGCGGCTTCGATATCAATAGCGAGCGAGCGGCGATGATGGGCGAGAAGTTCAGCATTCCAGCGCTCTACGATTCGCTGCCGGCGGCAATAGAGCGTGCGCCCGCGGACGCGGTGTTTGACGTGGCCGTGCCCGGCAGCGCCATCGCCGATATTCTGCGGCAGATTCCGGCGGGACGGGCGGTGCTCATTCAGAAGCCGATGGGCGATAATCTGGCCGCGGCGCGCGAGATTTTGAGCATTTGCCGTGAGCGGGGCCTGGTTGCAGCCATCAATTTCCAGCTGCGCTTCGCCCCCTTCATCATCGCGGCGCGGGATATGATCGAGCGGGGATTGCTGGGCGAGCTTTATGATGTGGAGTTCCGCGTCCAGTGCAACACGCCCTGGCATCTGTGGGCTTTCCTTTTCCCTTTGCCGCGTGTTGAAATCTTGTATCACAGCATCCACTATGTCGATCTGATTCGTTCATTCTGCGGTACGCCGCGGAGCGTCTACGCCAAGACCATGAGCCACCCCAGCGCGCCCGATCTTCGCGGCGGCACGCGCTCGATGATCATCATGGATTACGGCGAGAATCCGCGCGTCAATGTGATGACCAATCACAGCCACGCGTACGGGTCTGAAAAACAGCAGTCCTACGTCAAGTTCGAGGGCGGCAAAGGCGCGATACAAATCCGCGCCGGCCTCAATATGAACTACCCGGACGGCGTGCCCGACCGCTTCGAGTATATTCTGCTGGAAGACGGCGACGACCCGGCGTGGCGGACACTCGAGATTCAGGGATCATGGTTCCCCGAAGCCTTCATCGGCGCGATGGCCAGCTTGATGCGTTATGTCAATGGCGAAACGGACGAGCTGCCGACAGCGGTTGATGACGCCTTGCTGACCATGGCGACGGTGGAAGCCGCCTACGAATCCAGCGAGCGGGGCGGCACGCCGCTGCCAGGTGTTTTGCGGGAAACCTAAAGTCCCAGGTTGTAGAAAGCGTTGCCGGTCCCGCCGAGGATTGCGTCTCGTTCGTCGCTTGAAAGCCGCGCCAGGCATTTGTTGGTCTCGTCCCAGACCTTGGCGTAGTCGCCGGCGAGCACGGCCACCGGCCAGTCGCTGCCGAACATCAAGCGGTCAGCGCCGAACTGCTCTATGGCGTAATCCACCAGCGGCAAAATGTCTTCATAAGTCCAATTCTCGAAATCCGGCGTTACCGTATTCAAGCCCGATACTTTGGCGTAGACATTGGGGCTTTCGGCGGCGGCGGCCAGTTGCTCGCGCCAAACTGCCCGGTCTTCAGCGCCCAGGGGCGGCTTCGCCAGGTGATCGATCACCAGTTTCAGATTGGGAACTTTCTCCGTCAGCGTTGGCACATGCTTGAGATGATTGGGAAAGACGGCGACCACGTCAAAGGTCAGGCCGCGGTCGGCCAGGATCTGCAGGCCTTCAATCACCTGTTTCTGCACGACCCAGTCGGGATTTGACTCCTCATGGATCAGATGCCGTATGCCTTTGAAATAAGGGTTGCGCCCGTACTCATCCAGCTTTTTTGCAGTTTCGTCGGGGTCGTGAATCGGCGCCCAGCCGACGACGCCGGCGACCCAGTCGTAGGCTTCGGCAATCGCCAGCATCGAGTCGGTATCGGCGTAAGAGTCCATGGCTTGCACGATAACAGTCTTGTCGACGCCGCTGGCCGCCAATTGCGGCGCCAGTTCCTCAGCGTCAAAGTTGCGGTAGATAGGCCCGTAGGCCGGCACAAGCCAGGGATAAGCCACCTCGTCCAGATTCCAAAAGTGCTGATGCGTGTCAACTCTTGGCATTCGCGCCTCCCCGGTTTCGTCATCCCGCCCGCAGGCAGATTATTTGACAGAATTGATTTTGCTGACTATATTTTACGGACAAAAAGTGTTTTTGCAAGCAAAACCAGGCGACGGCGTTGGCGACCGCGCTCGGCGCTAGCGAACAAGCTTTGTCCGCCAAGTCATCAAGGAGACCGGCGACGCCATGAGACCATTGGACGGCTTACTGGTACTGGACTTCAGCATATTCTTGTCGGGCCCCTCGGCCGCCCTGCGCCTCGCCGATTTGGGCGCGCGCGTTATCAAGGTGGAGCGCCCGGATGGCGGCGACCTTTGCCGGCAACTGTACATCTCCGAGCTCGAACTCGATGGCGAGAGCACACTGTTTCATTCGATCAATCGGAATAAGGAAAGCTTCGCCGCCAACCTGAAAGATCCGCTGGATTTGGAGCGGGCCAGGGAGCTGGTCAAGCAAGCGGATGTGATTATTCAGAACTTTCGACCCGGCGTGATGACGCGCCTGGGGCTGGATTACGAGTCGGTTCGCGCGCTCAACCCGGGCATCGTCTACGGCGAAATCACGGGTTACGGCAACGAGGGGCCCTGGGTCTACAAGCCGGGGCAAGATTTGCTGCTGCAATCGATTTCCGGCCTGGTCTGGCTAAATGGCGATGCCGACCGGCCGCCGACGCCTTTCGGCCTGGCCGTGGTGGACCTCTTCGCGGGCGCTCATTTGGTGCAGGGTATCCTGGCTTGCCTGGTGCGCCGGGGCATCACTGGCGAGGGCGGTTTGGTCCAGGTCAGTTTGCTGGAGTCTATCCTCGACTTTCAATTTGAAGTGCTGACCACGCATCTCAATGACGGCGGCAAGCTGCCCCAGCGCAGCGCGATCAACAACGCGCACGCCTACCTGGCCGCGCCCTACGGCATCTACGCGACGACTGACGGATTTCTGGCGCTGGCCATGGGATCGATTCCCGTGCTGGGCGAGCTGCTCGGTTGCCCGCCACTGCTGGATTACACCGATTCCGCCACCTGGTTCACCCGGCGCGATGAAATCAAGGCTATTCTGGTCGAACATCTGAAGACAAAGTCGACCGAACATTGGCTCGGTATTCTGGAGCCGCGGGATATCTGGTGCGCCGATGTCTTGACCTGGGACCGGCTGCTGCAGCACGAAGGCTTCAAAGCCATCGACATGATCCAGGAAGTGGCGCGCGACGAGCAGATTAAGCTGGACACCACGCGCTGTCCTGTCCGCATCGACGGCGAAGTACTGAAGAGCGCCAAAGGCGCGCCGCGCATAGGCGAAGATACCCGGCGCATCATGTCAGAATTCGCCATAAGCAGTTGAGGAGAATGCCATGCCGGAAAATACGCCCGTTGAAATGCACAATGATTTGCCGCTATTTAATACCGAGACCTGGATGTACGAGGATTTCGAGATAGGCGCAAAGATCAAGTCGATTCGCCGCACCTTGTCCGAGGGCGAGTGCATGATCTTCAACGCCATCGTGCTGGATATGCATCCTTACGTGGCCGACGAGATCTTCGCCCGCGAGGAAGGCATCTTCGACAAGCGGCTGGTTGCTGGCTCCATGGTCTTCAGCATCGGTCTGGGCTTGATGGCGCACAACAACGTGCATACCTTCAGCTACGGTTACGACAAGCTGCGCTTCATCAAGCCGGTATTCATCGGCGACACCATCTACACCGTGCGCACCCAGTTGAGCAAAGAGCCCAGGTACCCCGAGATGGGCTTGGTCAAAGTCAGTTACGAAGTCTACAAGAACGAGGGCGTGCTGGCGCTGTATTGCGAGCATCTGCAGACGGTGAAGTATCGTCATCCGGAAAACTTCAATACCAATTCTGATTAGGAGAGGGGCCATGCAACGCTTTGGACAAGTTATTGGACTGCGACCGGAAGACGCTGACGAATACATCCGCCTGCATGCGGATGTCTGGCCGGGCGTATTGAGCAAAATCGCGGAGTGCAATATCCGCAATTACTCCATTTATCGTTACGGCGATTTGCTATTCGCCTATATGGAATATCACGGCGACGACTTCGAGGCTGACATGGCCAAGATGGCGGCGGACGAGACCACGCAGAAATGGTGGGATATCTGCATGCCGATGCAGAAGCCGGTTGAAGGCCGGGCCGAAGGCGAATGGTGGCACGATATCGACGAGGTCTTCCACTGCGACTGAGCGCCGCGGCTCAGCCCTTGACCGCGCCGAAGGTCAAGCCGCTGACCAGATTGCGCTGAACCAGAATCACGAAGATCACAGCCGGCGCCATCATGATCACGCTCATCGCCGCCATGCCGCGCCAATCCACCGTGAACTGCTCGGTGAAAGCGAAGAGGCCCGGCGGAAATGTCTTGGCCGCGTTGTTGCGCGCCAGGACGCTGACGATTTGAAACTCGTTCCAGGCCGCCAGAAATGCGAAGATCGCCGCCGTCGCCAGGCCCGGCAGCGATAGCGGCAGCTCAATCCGCCAAAAGGCCGACCAATATCCGCAGCCGTCGATGTAGGCTGACTCGGTCAGTTCCTTGGGTATTTGCCGGAAGAAGCCGTCCATCAGCCAGGCGGTGAAGGGGATGTTGACGGCGATGTAGACAAACGCCAGCCCCAGCACGTTATTGACCAAACCCACGCGGTTGAACAGCAGAAACAAGGGCAGGCTTAGCGCCACGCCGGGCACCGCCCGCGACAGCATGATGCCGAGGAAGAGCGGCGTATGAAAGCGAAAGCGGAAGCGCGCGAAGGCATAACCGGCCAAGGCGCCCAGCGACACTGCGATGACCGTGCTGATGCCGGAGGCCAGCAGCGAATTGCGCAGATAGGCTTCAACGGCCACGCGCTGCTGCACATCCGGGTTCAGCCCAAACATATTGGCGTAGGCTTCCAGCGTCAACCGCCGCGGTATCCACACCGGCGGGAAGGTATTGATTTCGATATTGGGCCGGAAAGCCGTCATGATGATCCAAAAGGCCGGCAGCGCCAGCATCAGCAGCACGGCCCAGGCGACCGCATTCCAGATGATTTCGTTGCGGCGCCGGTTCGGTCCCACACTTCGGGTGATCATCGCGCGCGCCCCTGACGTTTCTCACCAGAGACGTAGTGTAGGGGTGAGCCACCAGGTCGCCCGCAGGCCGCACCACGCCATCGCCGCGCGCTCACTGCACGATCCTCGCTCTGACAAGCTGGCGGAAGAAATACAAGGTGAACAGCACCGACAGCGAAACCGTAATCCAGGACATGGCGCTGCCCAAACCGAACTTGGTGTCTTCAATGGCCAGGCGCGTGATATAGGTCCACAACATCTCCGTGCGCCGCGCCGGCCCGCCGTCGGTCATGATACGCACGATGTCAAAAGCGCGCGCGATATCCAGCGACATGATGGTCAGCGCGATATACGAGAATGGCGCCAACAGCGGAAAGGTGATGAAGCGGAACTTCTGCCAGCCCGAGGCGCCGTCGACCTCGGCCGCTTCAAAAGTCTCGGTCGGCAAAGACAGCGTACCCGCCAGCAGAATAATGGTCAGCACCGGGATATTCATCCAGATCGAGGCGATGATGATGGTGATCATGCCCAGCGGCACATCCACCAGCCAGGCGATCTGCCCCTGCTCCTGGATTAAACCGACGCTGATCAAAAAGTTGTTGACCAGACCGACATTGGCGTTGAAGAACCAGCGAAATTGCATACCCACCAGGATCGGCGCGAACATCATCGGCATCATCAGCACTGTCCGCAGCAGGCTCTGGCCCATGGTCACCCGCGCCATCAGCTGTGACAGCGCCAGAGATATGACGTAGCTCAAATTAACCGAAATCGCCAGGAAAATAATGGTATTGCCCAGCGAGCGCCAGAATATGGCGTCGTTGAGCAGCTTCTGATAATTGCGCAGCGCGCGGCTAAACGTGAAATTCAAGCTGTTGGGGCGCAGCAATTCGTAAGGGGTGAAGCTGACGTAAAGCGAGTAAAGCAGGGGAAAGGCGATTACGAGCAGGATGACCAGCACCGCCGGGAATACCAGCAGAAAGGGAAAGGCGCCGGCGTCAATGCGGCTGAGCTGTATGGTGCGCGCCGGCGCGACCTCTTGGGATTTCCTGTCCGTGGTGGCAGCCATTCGAGTCTTCAATCATGCTGTGATTTGTGGCGGCATTCTAAGGTATGCCCGCTCGCTGCGCTTGCCGTCGTCGCTGGCAAGCAATCGCCACAATCATATCAGAAGCCGTAGGGGCGACCCTTGGGTCGCCCAATGCATTTGCTTGTTGTGGTTCCCGGCGCGCTTCGTCGAAATGACCTGACAGAAGCTGTACGCCGCTGTGGACAACGCCTAGTAGTACCCGGCGTCGGCCATCATTTCGCGAGTTTCCGCCGCGGCTGCGTCCAGGCCCTCCTGCGCGCCGACATCTCCGAGGATGATGGCTTGCAGATGCGGGTAGAAGATATTGGAGAAGGGAATCCACTCGGCGATCAGCGGCGGCGTCTTGAAGTCTTCGCCTACTTGTACGCGCGCCAACTCCAGCCGCTCGCGATCCAGGGGATTTTCGGCATCGGAAGCGTCCGCGATAACGCGATCCCAGACATCGCCGCGCGTCGGCAGGAAGCCCAGCAGCGCTTCTTCATAAGCCACGCGCTCCGAAGACAGGAACTTGATCAGTTGCACGCCCGCCTGCGGATTGGGCGCCGTGGCCGGGATGGAGAAGGCATGCGCGCCCGCCCAGCCGGAGGGGCGTACCGCATCGCCGCCGATGGACAGTCCAGTGAAGCCGCGCGCCAGGCCGAAGTTTCCGGCTACCGCGCAGGAGTCCGCATCCTGGAAGTAAGCGTACCAGCCGTACCATTCCAGCTTGATGGCGACATCGTTGTTGCAGAAATACTGCGCCACGCCATCCCAGAGCAGCGAGGTGGTATCCGAGGGGATGACGCCGTCCGCATACCAGCCGGCCAGCAGCTCGGCCACGGCCACGCCGATCTCGTCATTAAAGCTGGGCTCGTAATTCTCGTCGAAAAGCGAGCCGCCGCTGGCGAAGTGCATCTCGTAAAAACGGCCCGTCAGCGCCTCTTCCTTGCCCGCCAGCGTGTAACCCAGCGTGGCGTGACCGTTATCGACGAAGAAGCGCGCCTGCCGGTCGATCTGCTCCAGATTGGTCGGCACGGTCAATTCCTCGCCCGTGGCGTCCATGTAGGCCGCGGCAATGGCTTCGTCACTGTAGAGGTCGGCGCGATAGTGGATCGGGCTGATATCCGCGTGTCGCGGAATCAGATAGAGGTTGCCGTCAATTGTGGCGGCGTCCAGGATGGCCGGGCTGAATGGCGCCAGCTCGTCATCGCTGAAGTAGTCTTGCAGCGGCAGCAGGAAGGGTGTGTATTGCGCCACGAAGCTGGTGTGGTCCCAAGCCACGTCATAGTCGGCCGCGCCGGTGGCGAAATCGACCTTGAGCTTCTGGTCCATGGAGAAGCCGTCCAACAGCGCGACGATTTCGACCGTGGCGCCGGTCGCTTCTTCGAAGACGGAAATGGCGTCGTACATGACCTCGTACTGCCCGCCCCCGATATTCGCCATCTTGATGGTGACGCCGGACAGATCCATGTCCAGGCCGGCGTATTGCGCTTCATCCTGCGCGCTTGCCGCGAAGGCGCCGACTAATACCAGCGCCAGTACCATTAGTAAAAGTTTACGAATCATAATCAACTCACTCCTGTCTCCTGTAGACCTGACAATTGACGAAAGATACTGCCATAAACTCCGCGCTTCGACTTTCTCCTCTCACTTCAAAATCCAGCGCGAAAAGCGCGGATGCCCAGTCACTGCGAGTATAACGCATTTTGCCTGCAAAACAACATTTTGCAAGCAAAAACTGACTGCGCGGCGCGGGACTATTGCAGTCGCGCCTCGGGCCGGCTGTGGTAGGCGCGAATCGCCATCCACGCTATTATCCGGCGCGGCGTTATAGGTCCAGCGTCAGGCTGACTGGGCAGTGGTCGCTTCCCAGCACATCGGCGTGAATCTCGGCGGCGGCCATCTTGGGCAATAAGTCGGGCGAGACGAAGAAGTAGTCGATGCGCCAGCCGATATTCTTGTCGCGGGCGCCGCTGCGCATGGACCACCAGGAGTAGGCGCCTTCCCGCTCGGGGTAGAGGTGGCGGTAAGTGTCGATATAACCTTGCTCGACCAGCTTGTCGATCCAATCCCGCTCTTCGCGCAGGAAGCCGGTCGTTTTGCGGTTTTGCTTGGGCCGCGCCAGGTCAATCTCGTTATGCGCCGTGTTGATGTCGCCGGTCATGACCACGGACTTGCCCGCCGCGCGCAGCCCGTTGGCGTAATCGAGGAAGGCTTCTTTGTATTCCATTTTGTAGGGTACGCGTTTGTGGTCGCGGCCGCCATTGGGCAGATAGGTGGTCATCAACGTGAAGTCGCCGTAGTCGGCGATGATGGTGCGGCCTTCGCTGTCGAACTTCTCGATGCCCAGCCCCAGCTTGACCTCGAGCGGTTCGGTCTTGCTGAACAGGCCGACGCCGCTGTAGCCCTTGCGCTCGGCATGGACCCACCAGCTGTGGTAGCCCTCGGGCTGGCGCAATTCGGGGTCAAGCTGTTCGGGCCAGGCTTTGGTTTCTTGCACGGTCAAGACATCGGGCCGCTCGCTGTGCAGCCAGTCGAGGAAGCCTTTTTTCTGCGCGGCGCGGATGCCGTTGACATTCCAGGAATAAAGTTTCATGCGCTTCTCCCTTGATCTGCCTACATCTCGTGCCGGCCATTATAGTGCGCTGAAAACGCTTGGATAAGGCGCAATCATCGCGCATATTCAGCCTTTGATAGCCGCCGGGCTTTGCGCTAGGATTGCCGAACGCACTCTGACCAAGGACAGAATACGATGCTCCGGATAAATGAAGACCGCCTGCTGAGCGATTTGCGCGAATTGGCGCGGATCGGCGCGACCGCCGATGGCGGCGTCAACCGCTTGGCGCTGACCGAAAACGACATCGCCGCGCGCGACTGGTATCGGCGCAAGATCGCCCAAGCCGGATTGGACTACGCCATGGACGGCGCGGGCAATCAGTCGGCTATTCTGTTGAGCGACCCGCCCAGTGAAAAACGCATCCTGGCCGGCTCGCATCTCGACAGCGTGCCCAACGGCGGGCGCTACGACGGCTCGCTGGGCGTGCTGGTGGCCCTGGAGGCGCTGCGCGCGCTGAAGGAGCGGGGCGTCACGCCGCCGGTCACGCTGGAGGCGGTCAACTTCACCGATGAAGAGAGCGCCATCATGGGGCTGATGGGCAGCAAGGCCGTGGTGGGGCAGCTGACCATGGCCGATTTTGAGCGCAGCCGCGTCGATGTCGACGAGCTGATACGCCGCTTCTCGGCCGTGGGCATCAGCCGCGAGTCGATGCTGGCGGCGACGCGCGATGATGTGCTGGCCTGGGTCGAGCTGCATATCGAGCAGGGGACGCGGCTGGAAGACGCCGGCCTTGACATCGGCGTGGTGGACGCCATCGTCGGCATCCGCTCGATCCATGTGACATTCCACGGCGAGGCGGCCCATGCCGGGACCAAGCCGATGGAATTGCGGCGCGACGCGCTGTGGGGCGCGGCGACATTTGCCCTGCACGCGCGGGAGCATGTCATGCGCCACTACAGCCCGGGCGTCTGCAATGTGGGCAAGATCAGCGCCAGGCCGGGGGCCTTCAATATCGTGCCGGCGGAAGTCTACTGCGCGCTGGAATTCCGGCACGGCTCCGAGGCGGAAATGGACCAGATGCAAGCCGACTTGATTGGAATGCTCGAAGATTGCGCCGCCGAATTCGGCCTGAGCGTGACTTACGAGGCGACGCCGCCGGTCATCTCCGCGAGCATGAGCGAGACCGTGATGGGCGCTATTGAACGCGCGGCCGACAAGCTGGGATTATCGCGCCAACGCATGTTGAGCTTCGCCGGGCACGATACGCAGAATGTCGCGACCATCGCGCCGGCCGCCATGTATTTTGTGCCCTCGGTGGCGGGTATCAGCCACAACCCCAATGAACTTACCCGCGACGCCGATTGCGTCAAAGGCGCTAACTTGATGCTGCATTCGCTGCTGGAATTGTGTGACTGTAGCAAGTCCCTCCCTCATTTTGGGGGAGGGATTTAGGGTGGGGGTCAGGCGCCGGTCGGCACCCAGATATTCTTGACCTCGACCGACTCGCGCAGGAACTCGGCGCCGGCGCCTTGTTGCGGGTCGCGCCAGTCGCGCTCCGCTCCGTAGCTGACCCAGGTGCGCTTGACATTGTGGATTGAGCGCGCTTCGACCTGGCGGCTGCCCTCGGCGTCGCCGAAGTACCAGATGCTATCGACGTCTTCGTGCTCAACCAGGGTCTTGACCAGATGATCGCGGTCACCAGTGACAATGTTGACCACACCTGCCGGCACGTCCGACGTGTCGAAGACCTGATACAAGTCGGTCGCGCTTAGCGGATACGGCGGCGAGGGGACGCAGACCACGGTGTTGCCGCGCGAGATGGCGGCTGCGACCAGTGACAAGAAAGCCAGCAGCGGCGCTTCATTCGGGCAGGCGATGCCGATGACTCCGACTGGCTCGTGAACCGCCGCCACCAGGCCGCGCAGGGTCGTTTCCTGCACGGCGCCGCCCGCCTTGTCAGCAAGAGCCGCCCAATAGAAGAGCCGCTTGATCGCGGCCTCGACTTCGGCGAATGCGTCATCGAGCGGACACTCGGTCATGGCGGCAATGCGCCGGGCGAATTCATGGCCCCGCGCCGACAGGTTCTCGGCGATATAGTACAAGATCTGGGCGCGATTGTGCGGCGCGTAATAAGCCCAGTTGGTCGCTTTATGCGCCGCCTCGACGGCGTCGCGTATGTCTTTGCGATTGCCCTCGCCGACTTGGCCGACCAGCAATCCCGAAGGCGACAGCACCGGGCGCGTGTAATTGCCATCGGGGCGCGGCTGCTTTCCGCCGATGTACAACTTGGCGGTGCGGTCGATAGCGGCGTCGGGCGCGGACTTTGCGCCGCCCAATGCCAGCGGCGCCGGCGGTATCTGCGCGCCCCAATCGGCCGGAGGATCGCCCAGCCGCGGCTTGACGCGCGCCTGCCAGTTCGGGCGCAGGTAGGCGTAAAGGCCTTCGCGCCCGCCTTCACGTCCGTAACCGCTCTCGCGATAGCCGCCGAAACCGGCCGCGGCGTCGAAAAGATTTGCGCTGTTGATCCAGACGCTGCCGGCTTTGACCTTTCGCGCCGTCTCCAGCGCCAGGCTGATATTCTCGCTCCAGACCGACGCCGCCAGTCCGTAACGCGTATTGTTGGCCAGCTCGACCGCTTCGCCAGGCGTGCGGAAGCTCATCGCCACCAGCACGGGTCCGAAGATTTCCTGCTGCGCCACGGCGGCCGAGGCCTCCAAGTTGGTCAGCAGTGTGGGCGGATAGAAGCAGCCTTGAGCGGGCAGCTCGCATTCGGGCTGGTAGACGTCGGCGCCTTCGCTGATGCCGCGCCGCACCCAGTCATCGATCATCTCGTACTGCGCGGGGTCGATCAGCGCGCCGATGTCGATGCCCTTGTCCAGCGCGTCGCCCAGGCGCAAGCGCGACATGCGCGCCTTCAATCGCGCCAGGAAGTCATCGGCGATGCTCTCTTGCACCAGCAGCCGCGAGCCGGCGCAGCAGACCTCGCCCTGATTAAAAAAGATGGCGTCGATCAGCCCTTCAATGGCGCCGTCCAGGTCAGCGTCGTCAAAGACGATGTAAGGCGACTTGCCGCCCAATTCCAGCGTCAGCTTGATGCCTTTGCCGGCGGTCGCCTCACGGATGATGCGCCCGACAGCGGTTGAACCGGTAAAGGCGATCTTGTCGAGATCGTCGTGCGCCACCAGCGCCGCGCCGGCCCCGTCGCCGCCGGTGACGATGTTGACCACGCCCGGCGGCAACCCGGCTTCGGCGATAATCTCGGCGAAAAGCAAGGCGGTCAGCGGCGTGTAGGGCGCCGGTTTGATGACGACTGTGTTGCCCGCTGCCAGCGCCGGGGCGATCTTCCAGGCCAGCATCAGCAGCGGGAAGTTCCAGGGGATCACCTGGCCGACGACGCCGAGCGGCTTGTAGTCGCGCAGTTCGCTATCGAGCAGCTGCGCCCAGCCGGCGTGATGGTAGAAGTGGCGCGCCACCAGCGGCAGGTCGATATCGCGGGCTTCGCGGATGGGCTTGCCGTTGTCCAGGCTCTCGAGCACGGCCAGCAGCCGGGCATGCTTCTGGACATTGCGGGCGATGGCGTAGAGGTGGCGCGCGCGCTGGTGCGGGCTGAGGGTGGACCAGGTCTCGTACGCGGCGCGGGCGGTAAGGACGGCGGCGTCGATGTCGGGCGCGCGGGCGTCGGCGACTTGCGCCAACTCCTGGCCGCGGGCCGGGTTGGAGACGGCGAGGTAGCGGTTTTCGGCAGGCGCTGCCCAGCGGTTGTTGATGAAGAGGTCGAAGCGGCGGTCGTGGGAATCGAGCCAGGCGAATGCTGCGGCGGCGGATTCGGGCGCGGTTCCGTAGCTCATGGTGTGGAAGTGCTCGGCAATTTGGGACATGGGGTCCTCGACAAGCTAACGGCAGAACTCACTTTCGATCGTACGCTTATACCGCATCACGGAATACGGAAATCAAGTTCTCTAATGAGGTCAAACGTGTCAATGCACGTAACGCCCAGCTGGCGGCATACCAACGGTATCTTTCTGTTCTGTGGCTTCGGAAGGCGAGTGTCAGGACCTTGGACCCCCTCAAGCGTGACAACACAACGGTTGCTCCTGTCGGCAAGAGCATATGCAATTAGAATAGCATCGTTAGTCTGCTCAATGGTTGCTATGTCGTCTAAGTCAGATCGAATGAATCCATATCCGTTAAGAAGCACCGATTCTACGAGTGAAGGACTTTGGACTTCATCAATTGCTAGATTTACCTGATTTTCCGATAGCCAAAGCAGAAAATCTTCGCTAGCTGGTGTTATCTCAGCCAACATCTCTTGTGGAATCTTGACAATGTTTCGTTTCGCTTCGGCACGGACCCAATCCCAAAATGGCCTAAAGCGCTCCAGTTCATAGTAGGTGTCATTTGCAGTAATGAGTACATTGCTGTCCAAAAGATACAACATTGGCACTTACCTTCTGGAGTGCTCGGGGTTAAGAAGCCGATTAACTTTCGCGGGATTTACACCAAGAACAACTCCTGCTTTGGAGGGCGTAAGATCTCCAGTGGAAACAAAGTACTTTGCCAGCCCAACCAGCGCTGGTCCGAGATGAAATCTACGTACAGCATAATAGCTGGGACCGCTTTCTTTTTGGCGACGGCTAGCTCTTTCGTTGTCCTTATGTTTTTCCCATTCAGCTCTAAATCGGACGCTTAGCGCGTGCCAGATAGATTGCCCAATTTTGTCTTGCTTCAACAGGTTGAAGGCTACCATCGTCCGGCTCACATTTTTTCTTGCGGCAAAACTGCTAATTGCAGCAGCTGCTTCGTCCACGTCCGTATGCAGCATGGGCGGTAGATCATTCAGCTCGGCTGCTGGCAGCAGTATCGACGCGGCAACGTTGTCGCAGAAACGCTCTATATCTTCTTCTCCCCAT
>CAZWCV010000038.1:0-28480 GCA_964632725.1 uncultured Anaerolineaceae bacterium | reverse complement strand
AGCGAGGCGGATGAAGTGAAGCGGGCTCCCGGAATATGTCATCTCTTGGCCGTTAACCATACTGACATTGTCGCGAAGGATAAAGCCCCAGTTGCAATAGATCGTGTGGGCGCCGACAGTCAGATCCGCCCCCAGCCCCAATCTCGCTGTAGAGACGGCAAGGTAAAGTGCGAGGGTCGACCAAGGGGCGAAGCGAGCGCGTGATCAGTGGTTAAGCCTTATAGGGGCGTTTCGCTGAATCGCCCGCTTGTAAATTATAATCGCTCCGACGGGCGGCTCAGCGAGCCGCCCCTGCCGTTTGCGAATTTATCGGGCGCATTGTTTTGTGTGAGCCGGGTCGTGACTCGTGAACGGCTGTGATAAGAATCCGCGAAGCCGATCTGCGATTGCAAAGTTAGAAGCGCCGCGGCAGCCAGACCGTCATTTCGTCAATGCCGCGATTGTTCCAGGCGTAGTAGGGAATCAGGCGGATATCCAGCGCTTCTTCCTTTTCCTTGCCCGCTTCTATGTAAAGCGCCGACGCCCCGTTGTCTTCGTAGAGGCGGCGCGCCTGCGCTTCAAGCGTCACGACGCCGCCCAGCAGCTCGCTTTCCATCTTGGCTTGCAGCGACATATCGTCGGGCGCGTAGACTTCAAGAATCGAGACGCCATCGGGCAAGTCCACGCCTTCCAGACAGTAGACAATCGGCCCGCGCGTGACCGCAACGTGATTACGGATCTCCTCGGCTTTGGGGTGCGCCTTGAGCATGCGCGGGCGCATCGGCAAGGTCAGTTCGATGACATCGCCGGCTTTCCAGGCGCGCCGCAGCTCGAGATAGGTCCCGGGCCTCAGCGGCGCGTCGCTGGCATCGCCGTTGACGCGCAGTTCAGCCGATTCGCACCAGCCCGGAACTCGCAGCATCAGGGCAATCTCGTCCGCCGGCGCCGCGTCGATACTGATGCGGATGCGCTCGTCCCAGGGGTAGTCGGTCTGCTGCGTCAAGGCGATGATCGAACCGTCCGCGAGCGTCGTATTGACGCTGTTGCTGCCGTAGAGATGCACCCACAGCCCGTCGTCCGAGGCGCTGTAGAACCAGTTATGCAGCAGGGCGATGGTGCGGGCGGTGTTGGTCGGGCAGCAGTAGCAGCGCGAGATGAACCAGCGCTCGTAAGCGTCCTGGCTCAATAGCGGGTGCTCGGCGCCGTACCAGCGCAGGGGGTTGGTATAGCAGAAGGTGATCCCGTCCAGGCTCATCGACGAGAGCATGCTGTTATAGAGGACGAGTTCGACAATATCCGCGTATTTGGCGTCGCCGCTGAGATTGAGGAGGCGCCAGTTCCACATGGCGTTGGCGATATTGGCGCAGGTTTCGTTGTAGGCGGTGGCGTTGGGTAAGGAGTATTCGTAGCCGAAAGCTTCGTGCACCGAGCCGGCGCTGCCGCCGAATTCGGGCCGCTGCGAGGCGCCGTGATGCTGGGCCGAGTTGCCGCCGGTGATATACATTTTGCTGTGGACCGCGTTGTCCCAGATGCGCAATAGGCCGGCCAGCAATTCTTCGTCGCCCGTCTCAGCCACGACATCGGTCGCGCCACAGTACAAGTAGCCGGCGGTCACCGCGTGGCCGACCGCCCGCGTCTCCTCCCGCAGTGGCAGCAGCGCCTGATTTTGATCGCCGCCGCCCGGCTGCGAGCCGCGCATCTCGACGAAGCACTGCGCCAATTCGAGATAGCGGCCGTCGCCGGTGGCGCGATACAAGTCGACCGCGCCCATGGTATTGGAGGGGTTGAAGCCGAAATGCGCCAGCTCCTGCGGACGCGGCGTGAATAGGTCGTAGAGATAATCGGCCAGCTTAATCGCGATTTCCAGGAAATTGCGCTGGCCTGTGATGCGATGATGAACCGACGCGGCAGTGAGCAAATGCCCCATATTGTAAAGTTCATGGTCATTCACAATAGTCCAGCGCTGCTTGTCGGGGCTCAGCTGCATAGGCGTGCTGATATAACCGTCGTCTTCTTGCGCCGCGGCGATGACGGCGATGAGCGGGTCCAGATGCTCGAGGATTGACAGGTCTTTGGTCTGGCCGTAGATATGCGCCCAGGCTTCCATATATTTGTAGCAGTCGCCGTCGCTCCACATCGTGCCTTTGCGCTCGCCTTCCCGCAGGCCGGCGGCGATGGTGAAGTTGCTGAAGACGGCGCCATTTTCGGGTTCGTCAAGCGCCTTGCGCATGCTCGGCAGGACGGTCTCCTGACAGAGCTTGTGCAGCCGGCCCCAGAAGCCGTCGCCCCAGCTGAGGGCGTCGTGCGCGAGCGGGTGAAGCTCTTGATACTTCGGCTTGGTTTGCATAATCGTTCTACATCCTTTTCAATCTACTGAGCATTGACTAGAGTAAGGCCTCGTTTCAATGATGGCCTGTTAGCGGGCTTGTATCAGGTATGATTATCCAGCGCCCGAATACCACAAGGGGTGAAGCATGCGGCTCGGTTGGTCGGTACTCTGCAGAGACTATGAAGTTCACGACGATGGTTCTATTTCCCTGGAGCGGGTGTTTGCAGATTCCGTACTCTACATTGCAACGTTTGAGCCGCCACCGGTCCAGGTGACGTTAAACCCGCCGGTTCTACTCCTTTCGCATTGGTTCAAAGAATCTGAATCGGACAAGAAAATATATCCGGCAGTATTGCGTGTGCTGGCTCCCGGCGATAACGTGATCTTGGCGGAGTGGGACTTTGCAATCGATCTTCTTTTGTCTGACAGTAGTCTAACGGGTTTCCAGGTCCGCGATTTGGAGTTTGTCGGCGACGGACTATATGAGTTTCACATTGAAGTCCTGGAATTCGGCGAGTGGAACCTGGTATCGCGGAATAGCCTATACATAAGCGAAGTGGTACAATAGCGAAATCAAGCACTAGTGCAAGGAGCGTTGGAAATGGAGCAAAACAATTGGGTCTCATCCAATACACCCATCGTCGAATATGAAGTGAGTTCCAAAGGCATCCGCCATATACGCACCACGTTTCCCGGCAAGAAGCCCAAAGACGACTCCAAGCCCAGCCAAACCGACAAGAAACCCGGCAAGAAAGACTAACGCGCCCCATAGTTCTGTGGCGCAAACGCCGCCCAAACCTCATTCTCCTCCGGTCTCCGACGTAGACCATCTCGCGCCGCCATGTGTCGGCGCATATTGATTTCCCTCCTCGACCTGTTTAGCAAATAGACAGACATTTGACGCGCACCTACTTGTAGCCGGTAAAGACCACGCCCTGAATGAAATATCGCTGCGCGAAGAAGAAGACGATGATCAGCGGCAGCATAACCACCAGCGACACCGCCATCAGCGAATTCCACTCGGTGCCATAAGTGCCTTGGAAGAAGCGCAGCCCCAGCGCCAGCGTGTATTTGTCCTGGTCAAGCAAGAAGATTAGCGGGCGGAAAAAGTCGTTCCAGTGAAACTGAAATGAGAAGATCGCCACCGCGCCCAGCACCGGTTTGGACATGGGCAAGGTGATGCGCCAGAAGACGCCAAAGCGCGAACAGCCGTCGATGACCGCCGCCTGATCCAGCTCGCGCGAATGCGTCAGAAAGTACTGCCGCAGCAAGAATATGTAGAAGGGATTGCCAAACCACGACGGCAGAATCAGCGGCCAGAAGGTATCGATCATGCCCAGCTGTCGGAAGACGATGAACTCCGGTATCAGCGTGACTTGCCGCGGCAGCATCATCGTGGCCAGGACAATGATGAAGAGCACGTTACGCCCGCGCCAACGCAAGCGCGAGAAGGCGTAGGCGACGATCGACGAAACGATCACTTCGCCCAGCAGGCACATAACGACAACAAAGACGGTATTGCCAAAGTAGAGGTCAAAGGGCAGCTGCGTCAGCGCGTTGGGGTAGTTCTCCCATACAACGCGCGTCGGAAAGAACTCCGGCGGAAAGCGGAAGACGTGCGATAGCGGCTTCAGCGAGGTCGAGATCATCCATTGCAGGGGCAGCAGAATCACGATCGAGCCGATAGCCAGCATCAGATAGACAAGAATCTTGCTGATTATTTGTCGCGCGTTCAGGCCGACGCCGGTGCTGCTCATCAGTTGTCCTCGTCCGATTCCGCTTCGTAATAGACCCAGAATTTGGCCGTGGCGAAGAGTATCACGGTCAGCAGCAAGATGGCGATGAAGAAGACCCAGGCCAGCGCCGAGGCGTAGCCCATCTTGAAGTTCTGGAAGGCCTGGCGGTACAGGTAGAGCAAATAGAACAGCGAGGCGTTAGCCGGCCCGCCGTCGGTCATGATGAAGGTCTCGGTGAAAATCTGCATGGTGAAAATGACGCCGGTAATCAACTGGAAGAAAATGGTCGGGCTGAGCATGGGCAGGGTGATGCGGAAGATGCGCTGATACCAGTTGGCGCCGTCAATCTCGGCCGCCTCGTAGAGATCGGTCGGGATCGCCTGCAAACCAGCCAGGTAGATAACCATGCCGCCGCCGACGCTCCACAAGCGCATGATGACGAAAGCCGGCAGCACCCAGATCTTGCTGCCCAGCCAGGCCGGCCCCTCAATGCCGAAGATGCGCAGCGCCGTATTAAGCAAGCCGAAATCACTGGAGAAAATCCACTGCCACAGGATGGCCACCGCCACGCCGGACAAGATGGCCGGCAGGTAGTAGATGGTGCGGAAGACCGACAAGCCGCGGATATTGGTGTTCAGCAGCATGGCGATCACCAGCCCGAAGACGATGTTCAGGGGGATGGACGCCAGGGAGAATATGACCGTGATCCGCAGCGAGTGCATCGGCAGCGGGTCGCTGAAGAAGAGTTTGTGGTAATTCGCCAAGCCGACGAATTCCGGCGCTGAAATGATATTCCACTTGTAGAATGACAGCGCCAGCGAGGCGATCATTGGGAAGGCGGTCAAGAGCAGGAAACCGGCTACCCAGGGCGAGATCATCGCCCAGGCCAGCACGGTCTCGCCACGCTGGTAGCTGATATTCAGGCCGCTGAAGCCAGTTTGCTTCTTGACGATTTGGGCCAGGCTCATAGCCCCCATCCCCCAGCCCCTTCCCCCAAGATGAGGGAAGGGGAGGCGCACTTCGCCGCTCGGTAGTCGCTCGGACCCCAGCCCCAGCTTCTCATGTATTTACACGAAGCGTGGCAATCCAGCGCCAGGATTAGGCAAAGCCCCTCCCTCTTTATGGGGGAGGGGTTTGGGGTGGGGGTTTGATACCGCATCAACCCGAACGCCACTGCCCTTCCTTGATCAGCGGGTTGACCTGGCGCACGATCTCGTCGCAGACGACTTTGGCGTCGCGCTCTTCGCCGATCATCAGCAGGTCGATTTGCGCCTGCATGATCTGCGTGATTTCACCGAAGTTGGTCAGCACCGGATCGGGCGCGACGAAGTGCCTGGCGGCATCGAGCATGACGTGTTTGTTGGCCGGCGGCAGCGGGTCGGTCACGAACCACTTCTCTTGCTCAGCGAAAGACGTGCCTTGCAGGCCGCCCTCGCGAATGATGGTTTCCATGGCCGGGCCGTTGAAGAACTTCAGCAGGTTCCAGGCGCATTCCGGCGCTTCCGTCGTCTTGGGTACGACCAGCGGGTAGTAATAGACGTAGTTGGCGCGCCCGCCGGGGCCGGACGGATAGTGCCCGAGCGCGATGTTAAAGTCGCCCTCGCGGAAGTTGGGGAAGGCCCAGCTGCCGCTGTAGAACATGCCCAGGCGCCCGGTCTGCATCAATGCGGTCGTGCCCATCTCCGCCATCGCCTCGGGGCGCGGCGCGAAGCCGTGTTCCCAGCGCAGGTCGGCGTAGAATTGCAGGCCTTCGACAGCGCCGGCCTCGTTCAGCGTACACTCGGTGGGGTAGAAGGGATCGTCCACCAACTGCCCGCCGAAGATGCGCACCCAGGTCTGCCAGACTTTGTCCCAACCGGTGACATCGCAAGCCCACTGCGTGGTATTGCCGTTGGCGTCGGTCTTGGTCAGCTTCTCGCAGGAGTTGAAGAAGTCGTCAACCGTCCAGCCTTCGTCGTCCCATTGCGCTGTCGGGACCATGGCGCCGGCTTCTTCGAACATGTCCTGGTTGTAGAAGAGAGCGATGGACGCCACGTTGTCGGGCATGCCGTAGATGCCGCCTTCGTGCGTATAGGCTTCAATGGCGAGATCGGGGAATTGACTCAGGTCGTAGTCGTCGGCATCGGCAAAGGGCTTCAGGTCGAGCAGCAAGTCGTCTTTCAGAAACTGCGGCAGCAAACCGATCTCGATGATGAAGACATCGGGCGGGATGCCGGCGGCCAGGCTGGTGAAGAGCTTGTCGTTGTAGCCGGAATTGGGGCCGCCGGGCACAGATGTGAAATTGAGCTTGCAGCCAGGATAGGCGTCATCGAAGGGCGCCAGCGCCTTCTCGCGGATGCCGATCAAGGGCGGCCCGTCCCAGAAGAAAATGGTGACTTCCTGCTCGTCCTGCGCCAGGACGCCGCCGACGCCGGGTATGGTGTAGACGCCCGCCGCCAGCGAACTCATGCCGGCCATGCGCAGAAAATCGCGCCGGCTCATGCTTACTTTCTTAGTCATCTTCTTGCTCCATAACACTTGTCAATACAGTCGGACTGATACCGCAATTATCCGCGCTGGCGGACAATCCCGAGGCTGCTATCGCTTCGATAGTTCCTCCTCTCTCGCGCTTGGCGACAGTTTCGTCGAGCCTGCTGCAGGCGTCATGTTGCCGTCCCAGGCGTCCAGGGTGCGCTGCATCGTAACCAGCAAATGACTGCGCAAGGCCAACTGCGTGGCCGCCACATCGCGCTCGGCCAGCGCCGCCAGAATCTCCAAATGCTCGGGCAGCGCATCCAACTGCGCATCGGGACGGAACTTGGCCACGATATGGTGCGCCCACATGATCAGGTCCTGCAATTGCCGCAGGATGTCAACCAGCAGCGGATTGTCCGCGTAGCTGATTATCAAGTCATGCAAGAGATTATCGCACGCGGCGAGCTTAGACAAATCGCCCGTCTCGACAGCGTGAGCGTAGCCCTGCCGGTATTGCTCGTCCGCGTAGCGGATTTCGTCGGCCGGGATGCGCTCGGCGGCTAACTCAACCGCCAGGCACTCGAGAGCGATCCTGGTCTCCATGGTGTGCTTGAATCGCGTCTGGTCAAAGTCTTCGACAAAGACACCGCGGCGCGGCGCCACTTTCAAGAAGCCCAAGCCGTCCAGCCGGCGCACGGCATCGCGCACCGGCATAGCGCTGACCTGCAGGCGTCCGGCGATTTCGTCGATGGTCAGGCGCTGCCCGGGCGCCAAATCGCCTGACATGATCTCCAGCTTGAGCTGGGTCTCAATTTTGTCGCTCAATGAAGTCGTATCAAGCACAGAATCACTTCCCGCATGACCCGCAGCCGCCTATGCCTCGCAATCTAATATCTAATATATCAGATGGCTTCCTCGCACGCAAATCGCTGTGTAAATGGAGGTGGCCAGAATCGTGGATCTGAGAGCAAGGCGAGCCCGGTACTGGCGAATTAACCACAGCCGCTCGCAAGTCACAGCCTGGCGCACACATAATAATGAACCCGATGCAATTCGCAGGCTGTAGGGGCGGGTCGCCGAGCCGCCTGCCGGAATAATTCACTTGAACAGCCGGGCGTTTCAGCGAAATGCCCCTACACTATTTGCTGTCAGGGCGTTCATCAAAAAAGAGAGACCACAGAGGGCACAGAGATCGGTTATATTTGCTCTGTTGCCGCCGCATCCACAAGGTTCGCCACTCCCCCGAATAACGCACTGACCGGATCGTACAAGACAGACGGTGGTTGAATTGTGCTACAATGCGGCGACTTGCACTCGCAGAGGAGCTTATGGCCACGATCATCGTCATCGGCAGCGGCGTCATCGGTTTGAGCAGCGCCCGCTGCCTGCAAATCGCCGGTTTCAGCGTGCGCATCCTCACGCGCGAAATGCCGCTCGAGACGACGTCGGTGGCCGCCGGCGCGGTCTGGTCCGGCTCGGCGCTGTCAGGACGCAGCCGCGATTGGGCCGCCGCCTCGCTGCGCCATTTTCTGCCGCTCACGGAGCAGCCCGGCAGCGGCGTCATCCTGCAGCGCATGCGCGAGGTCTACGCCGAACCTGTGCCCGACCCCTGGTACGCCGATATGCTGCCCGCCTTCGAGCGCGTGCCGCCGCGCGATTTGCCCGCCGGCCTGGTCGACGGCTACCTGATGGACACGCCCATGATCGCGCCGCCCATCTACCTGCAAGTCTTGCATGATCAGTTTCTCGCCGCCGGCGGAATCATTGAAGCGCGTGACGTGGAGTCGCTGGACGAAGCGGCCGCCGAGGCTGATCTGCTGGTCAATTGCAGCGGTGTGGGCGCGCGAAAGCTGGCGGATGACAGTGCGGTGAATCCCATGCGCGGCCAAACCATGCTGATCGACGCGCCAGAAATCGCCCTCGGTTATATGGACAACGAGCGCGTGGACCACATCTTTCCGCGGGCGGACGGCGTGTTGATCGGCGGCGTCAAGCTGGACGGCGACTGGCGGCGCGAGCTGGATCCGGCCATCGCAGCCGACATCATCCGGCGCACGTCGCGGATCGAAAGCGGCATCGCGGCCGCCCGGGTGCAACGCCAGTTTGTGGGCTTGCGTCCGGGGCGCAAGCAAGTGCGGCTGGAGCCGGAACGGCTGAAGGGCGGCTGCCCCGTCATCCACAATTACGGGCATGGCAGCGTGGGTTATACCTTGTCCTGGGGCTGCGCGGAGGCGGTGGCCGCCCTGGCGCGCGATTTGGCCTGACAACACCATATGGACCTGGAGCAGCTGAGAATGCTGCTTTACCACAGAGGAAAACGAGGATACACAGAGGTCACAGAGGGTTGTGTATTGCTTCAATACTGCCACAATTTAGGCAGCCATTCAACAAATGAGATCTTTCGCTGGCGTACCCCCACCCCCAAACCCCCTCCCCCAATATGAGGGAGGGGGCTTAAACGTAGCATATTCGCGGCTTTTCTCCCCTTCCCCCTTTATGGGGGCAAGGGGCCGGGGGATGGGGGCTTGAAGGACGACTTAGTTGCGTTTACCGTGAATAAGCATGTCGAACGGAGGCTACATGAGCAGACAGAACATCTCATCGGGCACGGACTACGAAATGATCGCCGGCTATTCGCGAGCGGTCAGGCTGGGGGATGTCGTGCACGTATCAGGCACGACAGCGACAGAAGGCGCGGACAAGATCATCGGCGTCGGCGACAGCGGCGCGCAGACCGACTACATCATTCGCAAGATTGAAGCGGCGCTGCAGCAGGCGGGCGCCTCGTTACACGATGTCGTGCGCACGCGTATTTACCTGGCGCCGGACGCCGACTGGGAAGCGGTAGCGCGCGTGCATGGCAAGTACTTCGGCGAGATCCGCCCGGCCAATACCCTGCTCTACATCCACGCACTCGTCGGCGAGGACTACCTGGTCGAGATGGAAGCCGAAGCCATCATCGCCGCCGACGAATGAGACTGGCGGGAATATGCGAAGTTTTCACTTCATGTTCAATCACAAGTGAAACCAAGTTTGTCATGCGAAATCTCAAATTAAGACGAATTGTAGGGGCGACTTATTAAGTCGCCCGAAAACTTGACTTGAGAGAGCGGGCGACCTGGTAGGTCGCCCCTACAACCGACTTGACGCTGGAATGTCAATACTCTGTTGGAACTACTCAGAGTGCGCAGAGTTCCGCATCTTGAAGACTGTGGAGGCGCTGATTGAAGTTCAGCCTGCGATTTAACAACGACCTGCCGGTGCAGGACTATGTGAACTATGCGCGACTGGCCGAAGCGGCCGGCTTCGACCAGATCTGGGTCAGCAACGATCTTTTCCTGCGCAGCGCGCCGGTGATTCTGACGGCGATGGCGCTGGCGACCGAGCGCATTGAGATCGGTACTTGCATCCTCAATCCTTTTACGTTGCATCCTGCCGAAATCGCCATGTTCGCCGCCACGCTGGACGAGCTCTCGGGCGGGCGCTTCAACCTGGGGCTTTCCAGCGGCGCGGAAGACTTCATGCGCTGGCTGGGCCTGGAATTCCGCTATCCCCGCAGCCGGGTGGTCGAGACGGTCGCCGCCATCAACAAGTTGACGTCGAATCAGAACGCGGCCATGGACGGGCAGGTATTGAAATGGAGCGACGAGGCCTGGCTGCGCTTCGAGTCGAGGCGGCGCGCGCCGATCTATCTGGGCGCCATGAGCCCGCGGATGCTGGAGGAGATAGGCGCGATCGCCGATGGCGGGCTGCCGCTGCTCTTCCCGCCGGAGCATTACGCCACTGTCCTGCCGCATATCGAGCGCGGGCTGGCGCGGGCCGGGCGTTCGCTGGACGACCTCGACCTGGCCGCCTGCATCTGGTGCTCGGTCTCGGCTGATCAGGCAGCGGCTGAAGCCATGCTGGCCGACAAAATCGCCTACTATGGCCATGCCATGAGCCCACTGATCCTGCGCCAGTTGGGGCTGGAGCGCGCTGATTTCGAGCCGATTCGCCGCGCCTGGCATATCGAGCGCGATCCGGCGGCGGCGCGGAAGCTGGTGACGCCACAGATGATGCGCATCGGCATCGCCGGCACGACCGCTATGCTGAACGACCGGCTGGAGCGGCTGCTTGACATGGGCCTGCGCCATCTGAGTTTTGGTCCGCCGCTCGGTCCCGATATCGCGGCCGCGATTCAAGCCATCGGGCGCGAGGTGATTCCACGATTTGCCCAGCGCTGACTTGCCAGAGCCCGCAGGTTCATTACACTACTTTCCAGATACGATTGCCCTGCGGCCGGCGCGTCACAGCGATGGGGCATTGTATGATAGCAGGCAGTGAAAGGCGAACTCAATGCCGCGACATCGGATCATCGTCCTGCTGCTCCTCTGCCTCGTGGCGGCGCCCGCGCAGGGGCAGGAGCCCTGTACGCGCGACGAATTCCTGATCATCTTCAAGCAAACTGCGGGTCTTCAACTGGCGGTCGACACGGCGCTCGCCACGGTCGAGGACGTGCGGAGCTTCAGTCAAGCCGTCATCGCCGAGCGGCAGAATAGCCTGGCTTCCTTGCCGACCTGCGCGGATTCGCTAGCCTATCAGCGGCTGTCAATAGAAGTGACCGGCGACTTCATCGCGCGGCAGACCCTTGATCTCGCCACTGTTCCCCAGGGCAAGAATCCCTATCGACTGCGTTTCGCCGGCGAGCAAGAGCGGATCGAGGCAGCGCTTTCGGCAATGCTCGACCTGGACCGTTCCGAGGCGCCAGCGCCCGACGAGCGCAGCTTGCCCGATTGCGGCGAAGACGACCTGACGCTGCTTGAAGACCTGGTCGCTGAGTTGTTGGCGCTGCTCGACAGCAGTGAAGCAGACGGCGACCTGGCCTACGCCTTGCTGGCGATTGACGCGCGCTTGCTCTGGCGCGAGGAAGCGCTGCGGGATCGCCCGAGCTGCGCCGAATGGGTCGAGCTGCTGCCTGTTTTGAGCGCCGCCGCCACTGACTCGGCGACAGCTTACGCCATGGCCGCGACAGCAGGTAGCGCGGACAACCTCTTTGCCGGTCTGGCCGTCGAGCACATCAACGGCTTGCGGGCCTGGCTTTCTCCTGAGGGGTCAGCGCTCTCCGTTCCCGAGGGCGCGACCATCGCGTCGAGCGGCTTGCCCGCCTGCAGCGCGGACGAACTCGCGCTAGCCCGCGATCTGCTCGCGCCACATGTCGCCAGCTTGCTCGCCATTGCTGACCAGATCAGCGATGTCAGCGATCTGCACGCTTACAGCGAAGCCTATCTGCAAGTCCGCGCGGCGCAGTTGGCGGAATTGCCGCTCTGCGCTGAAGCATTCTCGGTCGGCTGGCGGGCGCGGCAACTGCTCGGCGGCATAGCCGCGGCGACAGCGCTCGACCTGGCCGAACCGACGCGCGGCGAGAATAGACTCAGGCAGACGCTGAAGGACGAAAGAGCGCGGCTGACCGAGGCCATCGACGGCCTGGCGAGCAGCATGGTTGGCCGAAACGGGCTCATCGCAAGAGCGCCGGAAGCGAGCCTGCTAACCTGCAGCAGAAGCGAGATTCTTTTCCTCTACTATTATTTGTTGCCGGAATTCGACGCCTTCAGCCTGGCGGCGCTGGCTCTGGGGTCGCCGGGTGGATTGCCCGCGCAAGTCGAGCGCTCGCTTGAGTTGCGGGAGTTGCTGTGGCTGGAGCTGCCGCGTTGCGCCGAGGCGCTGGAAGTTGGCCTGGTCATGCGCCGTATCGCCGCTGATCTGGTGGCCATGATGGCGCTGGAGGCGGCCGGAATCGCCGCGATAGACATCCCCTACTTGCACGGCGTCGCCGCTGACATGTCCTGGCTGGGGGCGCGGCTTAACGAACTCGCCGGCGACCAGGTCGGCGCATCCCGCGCCGGCACGCGCTACTATGTCATCGTCGAGCGCGGCGCCAACATCCGCAGCTGCGCTTCTACCGACTGCGCGATAATCGCCACCGCTCTCGCCGGCGATACAGTATACGCGTCGGATGATTCCGGCGCCTGGTTCAAGCTGAACTTGCCCGACAACCAAACCGGCTATATCGCGGGCTTTCTGGTGAGCAGCTCGCCGCCCTAAGCCTGGCCAGCCAACATACGGCTCATCTTGGCCAGCGCGGCGCCCAATTCGATATTGCGATTGGTCCCGCTGCCGCCGCCGATATGCGGGCAGAGGATCACATTGTCCAGGCCGCAGAGCGGGCTATCGGCGGGCAGCGGCTCGTAAGTGAAGACATCCAGCCCGGCGCCGGCGATGCGATTTTCTTGCAAGGCCGCGATCAGCGCCTCCTCGTCGACGATGCCGCCGCGCGCGATATTGACGATATAGGCGCTTTCTTTCATCAGGGCGATCTGCTCGGCTCCAATCATGCGCTCGGTCGCGGCAGTATGCGGCGTGGCGATGCAGACATAGTCGCTCTCGCGCAGCAGGTCGTCCAGATCGGCGTAGGTCGCGTCGAATACGCCCTCCAGCTCGGCCGACAAGCGATTGCGTTTGTAATACAGGTTGCGCATGCCCATGACGCTGGCGCGGCGGGCTAATTCACAGCCGATCTCGCCCATGCCGATGATGCCCAGGGTCTTGCCGACCACCTCGTGCACGCGCGTGTTGTGCATCCAGTGGAAGGCGATTTTGCGCTCGGCGGTCAACTCGGGCTTGAGCCCGCGATAGCGATAGGCGCCCAGGGCCACCGCTTCGTTGGAGACGATGAGGTCCTTGCTCAGCGACAGGATCAGCGTCATGGCCAGCTCGGCCACGCAATTGGGTCCTTTGCGCGGCGCGCAGCCGAAGCTCAGGCCGCGCTGACGAAGGGCGTCGACGTCAATGTTGAAATAGCTGCGGCCCAGCTTGAGCACGGCTTGCAGATTGGGCAGGGCGTCCAGAAGCGCCTGGTCGACAGTGGCGCTATCGGCGATCAAGCCGACGACATCGCCCGAAGCGAGCGCGCTGAGTTCGTCGCCTTCGCTGGGCGCAATTACCTTCAGATCGCTGTAGTCGGCAGCCAGGGCCGCGGCGGCCGCGTCGTAGCCGACATCGGCCAGCAGAATTGTTTTGGTCATCTTGATAGGCTCCCTATTTTTCAGCGAACTATAAACGAAGGGGTCCGCATCGCGCAATGCGGAAGCCTCTGTAGCGATTTATTCGCCACAGAGGCGCAGAAGTAAACGCAGGTAAGTCGTGCAATTCTCGTCTCAAGATACTTTTCTCTTACCACAGAGGAAAATGAGGATACACAGAGGACACAGAGGGTTTTGTCTTGCTTCCATACTGCCGCGGACTGGAATAGCCATCCAGCAAATGTCAGCCTGCGCTGGCATAAGACAACTTTATTGATTTACTCGGTTGCCTCTGTGTAGCCACAGTGCCCTCGGTGTTAAACACTTGCGTTACTTACTCGCGTATACTAGGGGCGCAGAGAAAGAGCATCCGGTGCGGGATGGGAGGCGCTCGCGGGACGTGTTTGTGTCCGATTTTCATCGGTTATGTCCGTTTTTGTGCCCGAAGAAAGAGTTTTTTCGGACGCAAACCTGTTTCCGCGCGCGGAAGCTTTGTGGTCTGCCACCAGAGCGGCGGTGCTACAGCAGGTCATGCGCTGAGTGTAAAAGGTGTTGGACGGCGAAAGGCGTCTGAATGGCCGCGCTTGGGGAGATTTGTCGGCGCGCTTCAGGCCCCTCTAGTGGTCCCGAAAAACTGGACACCTAGCGGAGAGGGTATACTGGTGTTTCAGCAGGAGGGGAATCAGTTAAGGAGCTAATTCATGGACTTCGGCATCACATTCAAGGGCGATATCTCGCCGCAGCGCACCGTAGCGCTCTGCAAGCAGGCGGAGGTCGCCGGTTTCAAATACGGCTGGTTTTTCGATTCTCACGTGCTCTGGCGCGATTGCTATCTGACCATGGCGCTGTGCATGGCGCATACCGATGACATGATCTTCGGGCCGCTGGTGACCAACCCGGGCGTGCGCGAATGGTCGGTGGCCGGCAGCATGTACGCCACGCTGGCGCTGCAGAGCGGCAACCGCATTGAAGTCGGCATTGGGCGCGGCGACAGCTCGCGGCGCATGTTGGGCCGCAAGCCGATGACCGTGGCCAATATGGAGCGATTCGCCCATGTCCTGCGCGGTCTCGCGCGCGGCGATGAAGTGGCCTACGACGATACTTCGGCGCAGTTGACCTGGGCCAATGGCTACGAGCTGCCGATCTGGATCGCGGCTTACGGACCAAAGGCGCTGGCCGGCGCCGGGCGCAGCGGCGATGGGCTGGTTATTCAGTTGGCGGATCCGGGTCTGGTCAAGTGGTTCAGCGAGCAGGCGATCGCCGGCGGCGAGGCGGCTGGCAAGGATATGTCGGATTATCAGATCATGTCGGCGGCGCCGGTCTGGGTTGGCGACATGGACAAGGCGCGCGAGCAGACCCGCTGGTTCCCGGCCATGGTGGGCAACCACGTAGCTGATATCGTCGAACGCTACGGCATGGACAGCCCCGATATCCCCGAGAGCTTGACCGCCTACATTGAAGGGCGCCGGGGCTACGACTATAAAGAGCACGCCGACAAAGACGCCGACCACCTGGACTTCATCAGCGAGGACATCGTTGACGCTTTTGGCATCCTGGGGGGGATCGATGAGCATATCGCCAAGCTGAAAGCGCTGGAGGCGGCCGGTGTGACGCAGTTCAACATTTACCTGATGTGCGGCGAGGAAGAGCGCATCGTGGCCGAATACGGCGAGAAGATCATCCCGGCTTTTGGTTGAGTCTCGTTCCTGAGTAAGTGCACGTATGTTATGCAAATGCTTACCACATTTTGCGAACACGACACATGTTTTTTCACCACAAAGAACACAGAGGGCACAGAGATAATTCTGTGCCTGGCGGGGCTATCAAGTCCGCGGAATTAACCACTCCCCGGGCGTGAAGCATCAGCTATTCGTCTGATTATTGGTTATACTGGAATATCAAGCGCCGCTCAGTGTCCGCCGAAACACAGGTAAACGCTATGGCAATCGACAGCATCCGCCGGATGACGGTTGAAGAATACTTCGCCTACGATGAAGCCAGTGACTACAAGAATGAGTACATTGATGGCGAGGTATATCCGATGACAGGTGGGACAGCCGATCATGCGGAACTAATGCATAACATTGGTTTTGCGCTGGGGTTGCGACTGAGAGGCGGCGACTATCATTTTTACAGCAGCGCCATGCGCATAGGCGTCAGCGCTGGGCGTTATCTCTATCCAGACTTTAGCGTCGTCGCCGGCGAACCGGAGCTTGACGTAGGCGCTATCAACCTCTTCAATCCCACACTTGTCGCGGAAGTGATCTCGCCGGCAACAGCCGACAGGGACAGAGGCTTAAAGCGCGATTTGTACCAAAGCATCCCTTCGCTTCAGGTCTACTTCGTCATTGACCAATACAGCGCGCATGTGGAAGTGGACACGCGTCAAGGCGACGCCTGGCGGACGGATGAATATGCCGGTTTGGACGCCGTGATTCCGCTGGCGGCGCTGGATTGCGAATTGCCCTTGGCGGAGATATATCGCGGCATCGAGATTTCACGCAGCCGATAAATGCAGGGGCGAGCCTTGGCGCGCCCGACTAGCTGGAGTCCAAGCGAAAATCCCATTCAACAGGAGTACAACATGGGCACACTATTTGTAAACGGAACCATCATCACCGCCAGCGACATGACGCAGGCCGATGTCCTGGTCGAGGGCGAGGTCATCACGCTGATCGGGCGGAATCTCAACGCCGGCAACCACGATGTGGTCGATTGCGCCGGCAAGTACCTGATGCCGGGCGGCATCGACGTCCACACCCACCTGGACCTGCCCTTCGGCGGCACCATCAGCAATGACGATTTCGACGTGGGACATAAGGCGGCGGCGTTCGGCGGCACCACCACGCATATTGACTTCGTCGTTCAGCCCATCGGCGGCAGCCTGCACGACGGGCTCGAGACCTGGTGGGCCAAGTCGCGCGATATCGCCCAAATCGATTACGCCTTTCACATGGCCGTCACCGACCTCAACGACGCCGTCATGAAAGAAATCCCGACCATGCTGGACGAGGGCATCACCAGTCTCAAGCTGTTCATGGCCTACAAGAATGTCTTCATGATTGATGACGCCACGCTCTTCAACACCATGCGCGTGGCGGCGGACAACGGCATGATCGTCATGGTGCACGCCGAGAATGGCGATGTCGAGGCGGCGCTGACCCCGGCGCTGCTGGCGGCCGGCAAGACTGACCCGGTCTATCACGCCTCATCGCGCCCGCCGGAGATTGAAGGCGAAGCCACCAACCGCGCTGTGGTCATGTCCGGGCTGACCGGCTGCCCGCTCTATGTGGTGCACATGACTTGCGAGAGCGCGATCGACGCGCTGCGGCGCGGGCGCGCGCTGGGCTATCCGGTCATGGGCGAGACCTGCGTGCAGTATTTCTTCCTGACAGTCGACGATCACATGGCGCTGCCGAACTTTGAAGGCGCCAAATACGTCTGCTCGCCACCCATCCGCAGCAGGCACGACCAGGGCATCCTCTGGCAAGCCGTGCGCGATGGCACGCTGCAAATCGTCAGCACCGACCACTGCGACTTCTGGTACGACGGCGGGCGCGGTCCCTGGCAGGAGTGGAACGAACGCACGGGCGGCAGCGACTGGGTCGGCTACGAAAAGCTAGACCCCAGCTATCGGCGGCCGGGCAAGGAACTGGGCCTGGGCGATTTCTCCAAGATTCCCAACGGCATGCCCGGCCTGGAAGACCGCATGATGGTCATGTGGGACTCGGGCGTGAACAGCGGCCGACTCCAGCCGACGCGCTTCGTGGAGCTTTGCTGCACAAATCCGGCCAAGATCTTCGGCATGTACCCGCGCAAGGGCACGATCGCCGTCGGCTCCGACGCTGACATCCTGGTCTGGGACCCGCAGAAGGAACATACCATCAGCGCCGCGACCCACCATATGCGCGTCGATTACAACTGCTACGAAGGCATGGCGGTAAAGGGCGTGCCGATACAAGTCTACCAGCGCGGCCGCAAACTGGTCGATGGCGATCAGTGGCGGGGCAGCAACGGCGCCGGCCAGTTCATCCCGCGGGCGGCTGGCGCGCCGGTGCTGTAGACCGAAGCCATCATCTGTATCTTCTGTAGGGGCGAGCCATAGGCTCGCCCTATTCTTGTCAGTAATGTTTGTGGGCATTTTGAAATGCGAATCGCCGCGTGGTACGATTGTGCTAACAAATGCCAGAGCGTTGGAGGCAACCATGGAAGTCAAAGAACGCGTATATGACGTCGATTCGTTTTGGCACTTCGCCTGCCAGCCGGAAAACGCAGACAAACGCTTAGAGCTGATTCATGGAGAATTGGTCGAGATGCCACAACCAGCCGAAGAGCACGGCGTCATTGCGGGCGAAATATATCACTATATTCGGCTTTTTGATCCTCAGCGTAAGCTAGGTATCCCTACGGTGGAGGCTGGCTACTACTCGGAAGAAGACCGAAGTACCGTTCTTGGCCCCGATGTCGCTTTCAGACGCACCGATGGGTCAACGCCGCCGCAAAAGAAATGGGCGCCCACAATGCCAGATCTTGCCGTCGAGATCAAATCGCCGAGCAATACGCTGGCGGAGTTGAGAGAAAAAGCCGCCATATATTTGCGGCGTGAAACGCAGCTGGTCTGGATCGTCATGCCCGAGCGGCGCGGCGTCGAAGTCTGCCGGCTGGACGAGAGCGGCGACCTTCAGAGCGAGTTCATCGGCGAAGACGGCAGCCTGTCCGGCGACGATGTGCTGCCCGGATTTCGACTCGAGTTGAATACCCTGTTCGCCTGATTTGAGCGCAGACAGTTTCTGCCGGTGGGCGCCAAGTGCGACGAACTTTGCAAGTATCCTTGACGCTATTCACTCACGGTTTACTCAGGGTTTACAGTCCGCTAACGACTTTGTAACGACCGCCTTTCATGCTACAGTGAAACTGTGCTATCGAACGGAGACTAATCGTATGAATCGTCGCTTGCTGTTACTCTTGGTGCTGCTGCTGCTTAGCGGGCTCAGTTTCGCCGACGCGGAGCAGACGCTTGATCTTGAGCATTACTGGCTGGATAACGGCCTGGAAGTCATTCTGGTGCGGGACACGACCGCGCCAACCGTGGCGGTGGATATATGGTATCGGGTCGGGAGCGCCAACGATCCCGAAGACAAAAGCGGATTCGCCCATCTCTTTGAACACATGATGTTCGAAGGTTCGCCGCACATTCCAAACAACACCATGGATGAGTTGCTGGAGCCAGTTGGCGGGTCTTCCAATGCTTATGTCGGCAAGGACTACACCGCCTACTACGAGACCGTGCCTTCTCATCAGCTGCCGCTGGCGCTTTGGATAGAAGCGGATCGTATGGGCGGCCTGGATGTGACGCAGGAAAACCTCGATAATCAGCGCGCCATCGTCATTGAGGAGCTGCAAAGGAGTTACGACAACCGGCCCTATGGCACAGCGGTCAAAGCGCTTACCACCCTGCCCTATACCTACCCACCCTATAAGCGTCCCACCATCGGCAACATAGACGATGTCAACGTCGCGCAAATCGACGATGTCATTGAATTCCACCGCACTTACTACGTCCCTAACAACGCCACGCTGGTCGTCGCCGGCGACATTGACTTTGAAGGCACCATGGCCATGATCGAAGACCTCTTCGGTCCCATCCCGCGCGGCGACGACCCGCCGGCGCTGCCTGAATTTGTGCCGGTTGATCAAGCTGAAGCCGAGTACATCACGATTGAAGATCCTTTCATCAACCTGCCGGCGCTGTTGGTCGCCTACGAGATACCGCCGCTGGTGCATGAGGACTACCCAGCGCTAAGCGTACTCTCGCGTGTTCTGAGCGTCGGCGATTCCAGCCGCCTGTCGAAGCGATTGGTCGATACGGGCAAGGCGCTGCAAGCCGACGCCTGGATAGACGGCAACCGCGGTCCCGGCTATTTCGCCTTCATCCTGATTGCCAATATGGGCGTGGATCTGGAAGAGCTTGAGACGGCGTCATACGAAGAGCTGCAAAAGATCGTCGACGACGGCGTACCGCAGGAAGAACTGGACAAGGTCATCGCCGGCATCAGAAGCGGAAATATCCTGGGTTTGGAAACAGCTCTGGGCTTGGCGGAAAGCGTGCAAGGCGCTAACTACTACAGCGGCGATCCACAGACGGTCTTCTCAGGTATTGACCGCTACCAAGCGGTCACCAGCGAGGATATTCAGCGCGTGGCGCTTGAGTACCTGGAAGCAAGCGATCGCCACGTCTTCAACGTCGTGGAAACGGATGCCGATGCGCCGCCGCCGGTGGAACCCTACGCCGCTGACGACGTCGTCGAGATGGCGCCCGATTACCGTTACGTCATCGAACAGGATGAACCGCCGCCGCCCCTGGACTCCAACGAATTCAGTTTCCCGACTATCACCGAGAACAGGCTCGAGAACGGCCTGGAAGTGGTGGTGATTGAGCAGCCCAACATGCCTATCATCTCGCTGGACATCTACCTCGCCGGCGGCTCAACCGCCCAGCCGACGGACTTGGCAGGCGCCGCGGGCATTACCGGCTACTTGATCTCGCGCGGGACGGAAACCCGCAGCGCCCAGGATATCGCCGGCGCCATCGAGCAAGTGGGCGGCGCTGTCGGAAGTGTTGGCTCATCCGACTATTTGCAGGTCGGCGTATTCGCCTTGATTGAAGATAAAGACCTGGCCTTCGACTTGCTCGCCGATATGACTCTCAACGCCAAGTTCCCCGAGAACGAATTCGAACGCGAGCGGACGGAATGGATAAGCAGCCTGGAAGCCTCTTTGGCTCAGCCGGGTTTTGTCGCCCGCCGCATCTTCGACAATCGGCTCTACAGCAGCGAACATGGCTACGGCAATCTGTACACCGTCGAATCGCTGGAAGCCATCACGCGCGCTGACATCGTCGCCTTCTACGAGTCGCGCCGTCACCCCGACAACGCCGTGCTGATCATCGCGGGCGCAATCACCACCGAAGAAGGCCTGGCCTATGCTGAACAGCACTTCGCCGGCTGGGAAGGTTCGGCCGAGGCGGTCACTTTTCCGGCGCTGCCCGAAAACACTGGCCGGCAGATACTATTGGTGGATCGCCCCGGCAGCACGCAGGCGACCTTTCGAATCGGCAATATCGGCATCCAGGGCGCCAGCATGGATTACTTCCCGGCGCGCGTGATGAATCACGTCCTGGGCGGCACCTTCAGCTCCCGCCTGGTGCAAAACATCCGCGAAGAGAAAGGCTACACCTACAGCATCGGCTCGGGCTTCAGCTACCCGGCCGATATGGGTGTCTTCGTGGTATCAGCGGATGTGCGCAATGACGTGATCGCGGCGGCGCTGGAAGAAGTCTTCGCCGAGATCGAACGCATCCAGACCGAGCCGCTCACGGATGAAGAGATCAACGACGCGCGCGACGGCATCGTGGGCGAGTGGGTGTTTGGGCTGGAGACCTATCAAGACTTCGTCGAGGCAGTCGCGTCCTACAAGATTCGCGGCGTGGAGCTGGACCGGCTCAACAAGTGGCTGGGGCATATCAAAGCTGTCAGCAAGGATGATGTGCTCGCAGTCGCCAACGACTACATCCATCCCGAAGACTTCATCATCGTGGTGGTCGGCGACGCCAGCGCCATCCAGGAGCAGTTGGAAACGCTGGGCGAGGTGACCTTGCTGGAAGCCGAGTAAGGCGGCAAACAAAACGGGGAGCGCCGGCTGCGGACGCTCCCTTCAAGTTCAAAGCAGTTGCATGCGGGCGACCTCTGCGGGTCGCCCTATTCTTTGCGCTTATGCTTCTGCTTCGGGGCCAGCAGCGACCTCAAATTCGACATTGCGGTAGATATCGCGCAAGGGAAGGCGGCAGGCCAGCGCCGCTAGCGGTACCTCGGCGTCCTGCCCCCGGAAAGTTTGCAGCTGCCAGCCGCTCTGGCCGCGCGTATACAACTCAACCAGGGCCTGATGCTGCTCAGCGATCATGTAGGCTTGAATTGAATGCACCGACTCGTATAGATCTCTTTTCAGGACGCGGTCATGGTTGATTGACGAGGGCGAGATGACTTCGACGACGACCGTCGGGTTGAGCAGAATGCGGGTGTCGGCCTCGGTCTCCGGCTGACCGCAGACAACGCTCACATCCGGCGCCACCAAGGTGGCTGCGCCAGCCCTCACTAGCATGCCGGCGCCTATTACCTGACATTTGCCGCCGGACAACAGATTCATCAACATGCCCGTAATATTCGCGCTGATCGCAAAATGATAGAGTTTCCCACCGGTCATTGGATACAGCTCGCCGTCAATGTACTCATACCACTCCTCGCTCCCTTCGGCGAAGTCCAGGAATTCTTCGACGCTCATCTGGCGGAGGCGCTCAACAGCCATATTCGTCCTCGTTGGAACTAAGGTATGAATAGTATAACATTGCCGAACGCTGATTCAACAAATGCGCCTGCTCCCCGCTTACAGGGCGACCCAGCGCCGTTCCTGACTGCTGCGGCGGATGGCGTCCATAGCAATCTGGCACTGATGCCCGTCGGCGAAGGTCGCGCCCCAGGCCAGTTGCCGGCGCTCGCGGATGGCCGCCGTCAGTTCTTGCATCAGGGCGACGAAGGAGACATTCCAGATGCCGGCGCCCAGCCCGGGCAGATCGGCATTGCTATCGCGCAGGCTCATGTCCTGGAAGTCCTCGCCCGCCCGCGCCACCAGCAGTTTTTCGTCGCCGTCCGCCAGCATAATTGTGCCTTCGCTGCCAAAGATCTGTGTCTGATTGCCCGCGCCATGACGGGCCGCGCTGCTGACAAACACGGAGCACAGCGCGCCGCTCCGCATTTCGGCCGTGAAGCTAAACTGGTCGTCAGCGCTGGCTGTCCAGGGCGCGCCAGTAGTCTTGTCCAGGCGAGCCGCCGCCAGCGTCGCCAGCTGCCCGCTGACCGCGCCAATATCGCCCAGCCAGAAGCGCAGCAGGTCGAGCTGATGGGAGCCGTTGGCGCCCAGGCGTCCGCCGCCCATATCCGTCCGCGCCAGCCAGTGGCCGGCCGGGTGGGAGGCCGGGTCGCCCCAGGAAGCCGAGATATTCACGATATTGACATGGCGCACGGCGCCGATGACGCCGCTTTCTATCAGCGATCTGATCTTGCGCCGATTGGGATTGAAGCGCAGCTCGTGGCCGATGATATGCAGCTTGTTCAGCGCTTCGGCCGTCTCCAGCATTTCGGCCGACTCCGCTTGATTCATCGCCATCGGCTTTTCGCAGAGGACGTGCGCGCCCGCTCGCAGCGCCGCCAGCGTCATGGGCGCGTGATTGACAGTAGGCGTGGCGATGCAGACCAGGTCGAATTCCTGCTCGCCGATCATGCGCTGCCAGTCGTCGTATACATAGGGGATGCCAAATTCATCGGCGGCGGCGCCCGCGCTGGAGAGCCGAGCGCTGGCGATGGCCGTCACATCCACGTCTTCAATGGTACGCAGCGCCGGCAGATAAGCCTGCCGCGCGAAACTCGCCCCGATGATGCCCGTTCGTATCGTCATCTTCGCCTCCTAGATTAAGCCGCGTTCCCGCAGGGCGTCGCCGACCGCCGCCAGGTTGCGCAGCTCAGCTTCCGAATAGTTGCGCGAAATCATCACGCCGCCGGCGCCGCCGTCCAAACCCGCCAGGACGCCCTCGCGGATTTCCTGCGGCGTGATTTCTTTGCTGAGGCCGTGGTGGCCGACGCCGACGCCGATGCCCGGATAGACCGGCTTGCCCGTCTCCTCGATCAGCCGCGCAGTCCAGTCGCGGATGTACTCGGGCGTGAAACCCGCCAGCGGCCCTTCGACGCGCGGCGCGATGTAGTCTTCCAGGCCCAGCAGGTTGGCCAGACCGCTGTAGGCGCCATCGGGCGTGGCATCGGCGAGCAAAGCGCCCTGCCAGGAGGCGGCGAAATCGGCGAAGCGCGCGCCGGCCGGCGTATGATAAAGCACCGGCTTGAACCAGTCGGCGTAAGGCGCGTACTCGCTTTGATCGTATTGCGCCCGCAGGTAGGGATTGTAGGTGTTGATAACCTGCCAGATGCCCAGCCCAAATTCAAAAGCCGGGTCATAGAACTTCACCAATCCCGACAATTCACGGTAGAAGGCGTGGTGCGAATCCAGCCACATTTTTTCCCACATCAGCACTTCGGGATAATGCAGCAGCTGCCGCAAGACCATGACGAATACGCCGGCTTTGGGCTTGTCGCCGCCGCGCACGCGCTGGAGCAAATGGTCGATGGCGCGGTAGCCGGCCAGGGCGCGCTCGACATCGATATGGCGCGCCCGGGCTTCAGCCACGTAATAGTCGTCGAAACCGGTCGTGCTGTCGCCGCGGAAGATGTCCATCAGCGGGCTCTGCCGCTCGATGCCCCACATGACGCCGCGCATGTCGTGATTGTTCAGCCAGTCAGCGAAAACCGAATGCCAGAATGTCCTGTAATCCGGGTTAAGCAGCGACGGTCGCGTCGCCATACGCCCCAGATGATCGCGATCGAGAAAGTGCTGAAAACCCGGCTGCCAGAGGGAGCGGATGGCCGAACTGGAAGTCTCGCAATAATAAGTGTAGACATTGATGCCGCGTCGGCGCGCCGCCGGAATCACATCGGCCAGGGTATCAAAGCCGCGGTAGAGCTCGTCCGGCGCCGCGAAATTCTGCATGAAGGTCTTGCGGTAATAGCGGGGGTCGGGCGCGAAGAAGCCGCCGCCGCGCAGATTGTCGGGCTCCCGCGCGCCGTGATCGGGGAAGCCGAAAGCGGCCCGGCCGGCATTGCCGATGCTCCAGCTCAAGGCGGAGATCAGCAGCGCGTTCACGCCCGCCCGCTCTTGCAGGATGTCCAGAACTTGCTCGACGCCCTCGTCGATGAAGCTGATAGCGCCGATTTGAATGCCTACAAATGTCTCGCTCATATGTGATCATCCACTTGTCTATTTGGCCTCATTCAGCACAGTCAGCCCCCGCCAGCACAGAACGCGCCCTTCAATACCAACGCCGTGTCTACTCGGTGTACTCGGTGGTAAAACCAATTCTCTCCTAACATATCGACGCCGCCTCAGCCTCGCGGCAGAACGTCCGCAATCAGAACGCCGCCGCCAGTCGCGCTTGACTCAATGCAGGCTTGCAGCATGGCCAGGGACTGCAGGTGATCATGGCCGCTGCACTGCAAATCGGCGCCGTCAAGCACATGGTCGACAAAAGCGGCGAAGAGCGCGCGCGTCTCGCTGATCCAGGTTTCATGCGGCGGCAGCGGAACTCGCGTCAATTTCCGCTCATCGCGGCGGGCGTAATACAGGTCGCCGAACTGTTCCCGCTGCAAGATGATACCGTCTGTGCAGTCGCTGCGCCATTCAAAGCCGGGCGCGGCCCAATTGCCCTGCCAGTTCCCCTGATAATTCACGCGCAATCCGCCGTCAAATTCGATCAGCGCGGAGACGTTGCTGTCATGAGCGTACATGCTCCAGGACGGGTTCCAGGTCTGGCATTGTATGCGAAGGGGCGTTTGCCCATAGACATAGCGCATCAAGTCGAAGTGGTGGATGGACTGCTCCCAGAGCATAGGCTGCCGCATGACCAGCGGGTAATCATTGAGGTCGGGGCGGCGGCCGTCGCGCCAGCGCTCGTAGGTGAAGCGCGCGAACTCGGCCCGTCCCACAGTCTTATCGGCCAGCAAACGCATCATCGCCCGTGTGACCGCCAGGTAGCGGAAGTTCAGGCCGACCATCAGCGAGACGTCGCCGGCCTCGGCGATCTGCGCCAGCCGCGCCGCTTCGTCAAGGTCCAGCGCCAGCGGCTTTTCGACCAGCATGGGCAGCTTACGCGCTGTCGCCGCCTCGACGATGGCGTCACGCCCCATAGGCGGATTGGCCAACACCAGCGCGTCTACATCGTCCAGCGCGGCCAGCGCTGCGAAGACGCTCTCGAATGCGGGCAGCGGACCGAATGCGACCTGCGCGCGCTCCAACGCAGCTGTGGCGGGGTCGGCTATGCCGGCCAGCTCGGCGCGAGGCGAACGC
The DNA here is from genome assembly GCA_964632725.1 of uncultured Anaerolineaceae bacterium. Classification (GTDB taxonomy): domain Bacteria; phylum Chloroflexota; class Anaerolineae; order Aggregatilineales; family Phototrophicaceae; genus UBA6055. The sequence goes on along the minus strand of CAZWCV010000038.1, from coordinate 2,924 downwards.
TGAATCACCTGCGCCCAATGCCGCCCGCGCACGCCCAACCCGGCCAGCAGTACGTTAAGCACGCGGCTCTCCCCGAAGCAAACTCTCCAGCGTGACGCGCAGCGTTCCTTCGCCCATCGGCGTCCAATCGTCGAAGCCGGTGTCTTGCCGCAGACGGCCCGGTCCCGTATCGGGCATCGCAGTCGCGGGCTGCGCAGGCGCCGCTGCTTCGCCCAGCCGTATGGTCGCATCGCCGCAGAACCGCGAGATCAGGCGCGCCACAGCCAGGTCCGACAAGGACTCGCCGCTCTCCAGCTGATACAGGCTGTGGCGCAGCGAGTCGGCTTCGAGGAGCGCAATCAAGGCGCGGCCGATATCGGGCGCGTAGGTCCAGCGGCGTATTTCATCCGGACGCATGACGGTGATCTCGCCCCGCGTCCACGCTTCTCGCAGCATCGTCGCTACCGCGCTCAAGCGGGGGCGGGTCGAGCGAGCAAATTCGCAGGGTCCGTAGATCCCGCTCAAGCGGGCGGCCAGCACATCGCGGCCGTATGCCATCCGCAAGGTCGCCACGGTATATTCCAGCAGCGCCTTGGCCACGCTGTAAGTGTCCCGGGGCTGCGGCGGGTCAGCTTCGCCGCGTTGGGAGAGCGGCGCCTGACGGAAGACGGCTGTCGAACTGATGAAGACTGCCCGCCGGATCCGCTGTCGCTCGACATATTCGCTCACCGCCAGCAGCGGCTCGATATTGGCGCGCAGATTGTCTTCCGGGGTTTCGCCGCGGTGAGCAGGCGTGGCCGTCACGGCAGCGGCGTGAATCAGCGCGTCGGCCTTCAGTGGCGGCAAGTTCACGCAATCCGCCGTCAACCGCCGTAAATTATCAGCCGGGAGGCGACCATAAGCCGGGTTGTCGAAAGCAAGGTCGATTGCGGCAACGGCGTAACCGGCGGATAGCAGCGCGCCGACGATATTGCAGCCGACGAAGCCATTGGCGCCAGTAACGACGACGCGTTTCATCGCGGCTCGGCCCAGTCTTCGGCAATGAGGTCGCCGGCAGTTGCGATATGCCCGCGCAAGATGTCTTGAGCCAGCGCCAGCTCGCCCGCTTCCATGGCGTCCAGCAGGGGCAGGTGATTATGCGCGATTTGCGTCAGATCAGTATTGCGGCGGTTGACCAGCGCCATGACCTGCCGTACTTTCATCGCCACCGTCTGCCACATGGTCGCCAGCAATTGATGACCGCTCATCTCGATCAGGGCGTCGTGGAAGTCGCGGTCGAGCGCGTTGACGGCGCTGAGATCGCCGCGGTCGCCCGCGCTGACCATGTCCGCCACCAAGGCGCGCAGCTGCTGGAATTGCGCGGAATCGCCCGCAGCCATCACCCGCTCCAGGGCGAAAGTCTCCAGCAGAATGCGCATGCTGTAGATTTCTTCGATATCGTCTTTGGACAGGCGAGTCACTGTCGTGCCGTGATACGGAATCGTCTCGACCAGGCCTTCCGAATTGAGGATGCGCAGGGCCTCGCGTATCGGCGCTCGGCTGACGCCCAACTGGCGCGACAGGTCCATCTCCGTCAGCGCCTGCCCCGGTTTCAGCTCGCCCGACAAAATCGCCTCTCGCAAGGTGTCCAGCGATTGCTCGCGGATGGACAAGTTCTTAATCTGCGGCAGACTCGACATCATGGCGCGGGTATCCAGTACAAACGGGGGCTTGCGAGAACTTGACAGTGGCGGCGGCGCTGCCTATAATTCTCTGGCTTGTAGATTGTAGACAATCTTTGGTATCCGGCGCATGATACTCAAGCCGGCGACGGCTGTCAAGTAAGCGCGCCATGCGAATCGCGTCTAACGATTCACAACTAGTGAAATAGGGTACAAGATTAGCTCCCCTTCCCTGATGCTTCGGGATGCTCGCCATAGCGATGGCGAGGGGGGCCGGGGGATGGGGTAGAAAATGGCGCGTAACAGCGAAAACTGGGTGCTTAAGGAAGACGAGGCGGTCGAGCTGCTGGCGCTGTTGATCAGCTCGGCGCGCATACAATTGGACGAGCCGGCGCATTACGGGCCACTGCGCCTGCTGACGGCGACCGAGCGCCTCAGCGGCATGATCCTCGAGCGAGCGTCGGAAGATTCGCGCGAATTCTTGCAGGGCAATGTCGATACCATCCCGGAGCTGCACATGCGCATGTCGGAGGTCGAAGCGTACGCCGCCGGCCTGGACGGGCTCTGCCGCGAGGTCGCCCAGTGCCTGCTGCGCCATAGCGCGCTGGAGGAGGACGCCTCATGAGCCAAGCCGTGCTGAACAACATCCGCACGCGCCGGGTCGTGCGCGAAATGTCAGAAGAGCCAGTCACTCGCGAGCAAATCGAGACTATCCTGGAAGCGGCGCGCTGGGCGCCCAGCGGCGGCAACCTGCGCCCGATACGTTATATCGTCATTGAAGACGAGGAGACGCGCCGGCTGATCCGCCTGGTCGCGCCGGGCATGTTTCAAAAAGCGCCGGTGCTGGTCCTGCTTTGCCTGAACGAAGCGGTCATGATTGAGCACAGCCTGCCGCCCAGCGACCGCGCGTTGCTGATCGACATCGGCACGGCCGCGCAGACCATCATGCTGGCGGCGCATGGCATCGGCCTGGCGTCGGGGCCGGTCACGTCTTACAGCAAGGCAGCCATTCGCGTCATCCTGAACTTGCCGGAGAGTTATTCGCCCGAGATGTTCATCTGCCTCGGGCACAAGGCCGAGGTCACCCGGCGCGGCATGAAAGCCTGGAAGAAGATCGGCTGGCGCGACTTGACGCATTGGGAGCGCTTTCCGTCGGAGTGACAGGCTTTTTCAGACGTCGGTGTGACGCGCCTCATTTCACCATCGCAGTCTATAATAATGCGATGTAGGGGCGACTCTGTGAGTCGCCCACAAAAAAACAGACCGTAGGGGCGACCTACCAGG
>CAZWCV010000037.1:0-28569 GCA_964632725.1 uncultured Anaerolineaceae bacterium | reverse complement strand
CGACGATATTCGCAGCCTGTTCGCGGAGCTGCCGGAGAGCAAGATCCGCGGCTATAAAGCCGGGCGTTTCAGCTTCAACGTCAAGGGCGGCCGCTGCGAGAATTGCGAGGGACAGGGGCTGATCAAGATCGAGATGCAATTCTTGCCAAATGTCTACGTGCAATGCGAGGTTTGTCGCGGCACGCGCTATAACCGGGAAACCCTGCAAGTGCAATTCAAGGACAAGTCCATCGCCGATGTGCTGAACATGACGGTCAGCGAGGGCCTGGCCTTCTTCGAGAATCTGCCGCGCATCCGCCGCAAGCTGGAGACGCTGGATGCGGTTGGCCTGGGTTACATTCGCATTGGGCAGCCAGCGACAACCTTGAGCGGGGGCGAGGCGCAACGCATCAAATTAAGCCGCGAGCTATCAAAGCGCGCGACCGGGCAGACCCTCTACATATTGGACGAGCCTTCTACCGGACTGCACGCCTACGATGTGGCCAAGCTGATCAATGTGCTGCAGAAGCTGGCCGACAGCGGCAATACCATTGTCGTCATCGAGCATAATCTGGATATCATCAAGGTCGCTGACCATATCATTGACCTCGGGCCGGAAGGCGGCGGCGGCGGCGGCGAGGTTATCGCCAAAGGCACGCCGGAAGCAGTCGCGGCCAACGAAGCCAGCTACACCGGGCAGTATCTGGCGCCCTACCTGAGAATGCCGGAGCCGGCGTGATCTCCCCGGCGCTGGACAGCTAAAATGGCGAGATTCTGGTTTGTTTCCGCGCCGCTTTTCAGCCACACGGACTGGGGTGGTTTCTTCGAGACGGCGCAGGCTCTGCGGACGCGCGGACACGATATCCTCTGGCTGAGCGAAGCGCCGCTGGCGCCGACGATCACGCAGCGGGGCATCGCTTTCCGCGCCCTGCGCAAAACCGGCTGGCTATGGCCGCCGCCTCCCCCGCCCGATCTGAGCGACATTCCACCACAAGAAGCAGTCATGCTGCGTTACACGCGGGCCCTCGACACCTGGCTGAGCGAAGACTTGGTCGCGGAAGCCGTCGAAGCATTGCTCGACCTGGAAGATGAAATTGGCAGGCCGGACGCCATCGTCTCCGATCCCTTTCTGAGCGCGTCGGCCATCGCGGCCGAACTGCTGGACGCGCCCTTGGTCATTTGTGGCTGGCCGGCGCAAGCGACCCTGGACGCCAACGCGCTCTTCCCGGTTCAGCGCGATCTTAGCAGCGACAGCCAGCGGCGGATTCAGCGGCTATGCGATCGCTTCGGCATTAGCGGGCGCAACTTTTCGCGCGGCGCGACGCCGTCAATCGTCAGTGATGCGCTGCATATTTCTTATTTCACGCCGGGCTGGTATGGCGCGGAACAGGCGACGATATTGCCGCAGACGCAGTTTGTTGGCGGCGCGCCCGGGCAGCCAGCCGATCCTCAACCGCAATGGTTGCAGGACATTCCACGGGAAAAGAGACTTGGCATGGTCACCCTGGGCACGATATTCACCGGCGACCTGGGCTTCTATAGCTGGGCGGCGCAGGCGGCAGCGAGCGCGGGACTCATCCCGGTCGTGACGCTGGGCTGGAATCCAATCACGGCGGAGCAGAAAGCCGAATTGAAGCGGGCGCTGCCGGGCGGTACGCGGCTGCTCAATTGGGCGCCCTATGATTGGGTGCTGCCGCGCTGCCGGCTGATGATTCATCACGGGGGCATGGGCACCACGCATAGCGCGATTGTGCATGGCATGCGTCAGATTGTCGTACCGCACGCGGCCGACCAGCGCATTCAAGCGCGGCGGGTGGCCGAGGCGAAGGTGGGTTTGCAGCTGACGGCGCACGATGTGCGGCAGGGTCAGCTGCGCGAGGGGGCGCGGGCGCTGCTGGCGGCGGATTGGGTGCTGGAGAATGCGCGGGGGCTGGCGCGGGAGATGGCGGCGCTGGGCGGAGTTGAGCGGGCGGCGGAGTTGGTCGAGGGGCTTGTGGGTTAGGTGGAGGGGTTGCGGATCGACTCAATGAGTTTGTAAACACGTGTACCGAGGTCTTTCAATGGTTGTTCTGGTTGCGTTCTGTCTATTCTCTCGGCATTCGCTACTGCAACGTCAATCTTATCCATGTAAGGCGATGCATCCCACTTTCCCTTTCTGTCAGGGTCGTATGTAGAATCGATTCTTTCAAGAGCCTTTGAAGATGGGGTACACTTTGCTACGTCGCCGCTAGCCTTCAGTCTTTTGTATTTGTCCAAACTCTTGTGATGCAATAGTAACCAAAGCTCAAAACATGGATTGCTGTCTGCTACGTCGCAATAGTGTTTTATGGCCTTTGCAAATACGTTTCGAAGTTCGTCTTGGTCAGTATGATCGTGATCTACAATTAACCAGTATCCGTCCGCTTTCTCATTTGCTCTAATCTGCTTAGATCTGTGCGCTATTAAGTCGTCCAATATCTGCATAGGTTCACTCTTGCTCCATTTTCGTGTAGCGTAGGTGACCGTACAGTCGCTCAATCTGTGGTTTAGAGTGTCAAAGAACTTTTTCTCCGTCTCGCGACCTTCAACCGCAACTACGATTATTCTGCGAGCGGATCTAATACTTGATTTCCGGGTTCGGTTTCGTCCGCGTTTACGAGGCATGACTACCGTGCCCATTCAAGTACATTATAACTGGGAACAATAGGTATGGCACCATATCGTCCCTGCAAATAGCCCTTTTGCACATCCACATCATACCGAGGTGCAAATTCTTCCAACGAGTAAACGGAGGACATACCGCTACTGTCTTTCTCAACGAACCAGATTTCATCCCGTCTCACCAGATCCAAGTCCAGTAGACTTGATTCATGAGTAGTTACAATCATTTGGCATGACTGATTTTCGCTGTTAGCTAAGAAAATATCCACGATATGCTTGGTCATTCGAGGGTGAAGCCGCCGATCTAATTCATCAATTACATATACTCGGTTTCCTGCACCGCTGAGTAGTCCAAGCAAAGCAGAACTCAATTCGAACAGTCGCTGAGTTCCGTCTGACTCGTCGTTAAGTTCAAAGTCTACTTCGTCAACCTCACGATCTTCTTGAACAACCTTGTGCACAGTCATGAATTTTCGTGCGCTTATATCATTGTCTGCACTGACAAAGATATACACATTTTGTGAAGGAAACTGGATTGCTACATTTTTGTTCACTTCTCGATGCATGTCCGCAATGTCTTGCAGAAGAGACTGTGGCAGTAGCGATTCCGACTTTTCAAGCTTAACGTTGTCGATGCCCAAGTCGAAGAGCTGGATTATATCCCGAGAATCTTTCTCAAACTCCGAATGTGTCATGTTTGTGGTTTCGACGCTGCCAGACCGAGGATTTGGAAAAACAAATCTTAGCGATTCATCAAACCACTCGTACACTTCCTTGAAATATTCGACACGGTTCAGAATAGTCTTCTTGAGGAACAGTTCATTCTCGCGTGTACCGATTTCTACAAACCTCATAAATCCGCGATCGTGTTCCTCTGTGAGTGGAATACGCCCTAATTCCACCGTAGTTTTGCCTTCGAGATCTGTTCGACGCTCATACAACATTGCTTCGCTACTTGGACGTAATTCAGACAGCCATTCTGAGTGAACTTGCTTGGAGTCTAACTCGAAACCATAAATGTAAGCCGTCGAATTGCACTTAATCTCGAATTGAAACCGTGACGGTTTGTCCCTCATTGTACGGTCAAGGAGAAAAGGTGTAACAGGAATGGCCTGTTTCTCGTCTGTTCCGGCAACAATCAATCTCTGGGCAAATGACATTGCCTTAATGAGGTTGGACTTTCCGGCTGCGTTCGCGCCGTAGATGATCGCAGTCTTTAGCGTACGATAGTCGTTTCCTTTACCACTACCTACGACATGTTCCTTGTGCTTACGTGGTAATCCCGCGACCATCGAGAACTCCACTTCATCCTTGAACGACAAGAAATTCTCGACAGTGAATCGAATTAGCATTGAAGTTTGCCTTATATCTGAGTCTAAAGAGAAAATATCTCTTTATAGGCATAGTATCTGTCCAAACGTTCTAAGTCAAGTGCATTGTATAAAAGTGGTTAGATGGGGTAGTGACAAGCTACAATATCCGCCAACTTGCATCCACCTACTCAGAAAGCGCGAGCACAATGAACCTTCCCCTCGACAATATCGGACACTGGCGCTGCATCGGGCCCTTCCGCGGCGGACGGGTCGTCACCGTCGCCGGCCACCCCACCGAGCTGGGCACATTTTACTTTGGCGCCTGCGCCGGCGGCGTCTGGAAGACCGAAGACGCCGGGCAGTACTGGGAGAACATATCCGACGGCTATTTCAAGACGGCGTCGGTAGGCGCGCTGGCCGTCGCGGAAAGCGACCCCAACGTCATCTACGCCGGCATGGGCGAAGCCACCATCCGCATTGATGTTTCGCATGGGGACGGCGTCTACAAGTCCACCGATGCCGGGCGCAGCTGGAAGCATATCGGCCTGGACGACACGCGGCATATCGGCAAGCTGCGGATTCATCCGACCGATCCTGATACCGTGTTTGTGGCGGCGCTGGGCCACGCCTTCGGGCGCAATGAGCAGCGCGGTGTCTTCCGATCGACCGACGGCGGCGCGAATTGGGAGCGCGTGCTATTCGTCAGCGACAAGGCCGGGGCTGTGGATCTCAGCATCGACCCGACCAATCCGCGCATCATTTTCGCCAGCATCTGGGAAGCCTATCGCAGCTTTCACATGATTAGCAGCGGCGGCGAGGACAGCGGCATCTGGCGCTCGCTGGATGGCGGAGACAGCTGGGAGAATATCTCGGAGAACAAGGGGCTGCCGGCGGGCATCCTGGGCAAGGTCGGCATCGCGGCCTCACCGGCGCAGGCTGGTCGGGTCTATGCACTGGTCGAGCACGAAGAGGGTGGCATGTACCGCTCGGACGACTACGGCGACACCTGGAAATTCGTGGCGCGCAACAACGACATCATCTCGCGCGCCTGGTATTACATGCACCTTACGCCAGATCCGCAAGATGCCGACACGCTCTACGTCAACAACTTGCGCTTCTGGAAGTCCATCGACGGCGGCCGCACATACCAAATGATCGGCACGCCGCACGGCGACAATCACGATCTGTGGATTGACCCGCTGAATCCCCAGCGCATGGTGCAGGGTAATGACGGCGGCGCCTGCGTCTCGTTCAATGGCGGCGCGTCCTGGTCGTCGATATTTAATCAGCCGACGGCGCAGTTCTATCACGTGGCGGCGGACAATCGCGATCCGTATTTTGTCTATGGCACGCAGCAAGACAACAGCAGCGTGGCCGTGCCCAGCCGCAATGAGAAGTCGTCGCTGATGTGGATGGACGGCTTCATCGCCGGGTCGGGCGAAAGCGGCTACATCGCCATCAAGCCCGATGACGATGACATCGTATTCGTCGGCGCCATCGGCAGTTCGCCGGGCGGCGGCAACTGCTTGCAGCGCTACGATCATGGCAGCAAGCAGCTGCGGCTGGTGACCACCTGGCCCGAGACGACATCGGGCGAGGCGGCGGCAGACTACAAGTATCGCTTCGCCTGGACCTACCCCATTGTATTTTCGCCGCATGACACCGATACGCTATACATCGGCGGCAATCTGGTATTCAAGTCGACTGACGAGGGACATAGCTGGCAGCCGATTAGCCCAGATTTAACGCGCGCTGATCCCGCGACCCTGGGTATCACTGGCGGCCCGGTCAATCGTGAGGGAGCGAGCGCGGAAGTCTATGCAACAGTGTTCTCACTGGCGGAATCGGCGCATGAAGCTGGTGTGATTTGGGCCGGCTCCGATGACGGGCTGGTGCATATCACCAAGGACAGCGGCGAAACCTGGGTGGATATTACGCCAGCTGATTTGCCGGCGTGGTCGCTGGTGAGCGCGCTGGAGCTCTCGCCCCACGATCCGGCCACATGTTACCTGGCCGCCTTGCGCTACAAACACGATGACTATGCGCCCTATCTCTACAAGACTACTGACTACGGTCAGTCCTGGACACGGATAAACGACGGTATCAGGGACGACGACTTCACGCGGGTCATACGCTGCGATCCGGCGCGCCAGGGCTTGCTATACGCGGGCACGGAAACGGGCGTCTACGTGTCTTTCGACGATGGCGCCAACTGGCAGCCCTTGCAACTGGATCTTCCAGTCGCGCCGATTCACGATCTGCTGGTCAAGAACAACGATCTCATCGCCGCGACGCATGGGCGCTCGTTCTGGATTCTGGACGATCTGACGCGACTGCATCAATTGCACGCCGGCGGCGACGCCTCCGAAGCGCTGCTGCTCAAGCCGCGCGCTACTCAGCGCGTACTGGAAAGCATTGACGGGCGCCGCCTGGTTGACCAGCCGGGCAAAACCTATATGAGTTCGACAGGCGTCTCGGCGGCCTACACGCACACGACAACGCCTGAAAATGTGGTTGAACGGAAGTTCCTGGATTCCGGCGAAAACTTGCCGCGCGGCGTACTCGTGACCTATTTTCTGCCAGAGGCGCCAGCGGACAAAATCAGGCTGAGCATTGCAGACGCGGAGGGCAAGGATCTGCGTGAATTCAGCAGCATGGATGACGCGGACCGGCAGCTGCAAAAGGAGAAGCCGGACAAGACTATCATCTATCTGACGGCGACGGCGGGCTGGAACCGATTCGTCTGGGACATGCGCTTGCCGACCTCGCCCGCCCTGAAGGGCAAAGATCCGCAGTTCGAGCGGATGCCCGGCCCGACAGTGCCACCCGGCAGTTATCAGCTGTCGCTGACGGTCGATGGTAAGACGCAAAGGCAGGAATTTGACCTGATCAAAGACGCGACATCGTCGGCGACGGCTGAGGAGCAGCAGGAACAGTTTGACCTGCTGATGAAGATTTACAACTGTTATGCCCATGCGACTGAGACAATCAACAAAATGCGCGGTTACCGCAGCCAGCTTGACGGCTTGCAAGAGCGCCTGTCCAAATCGGCTGAGCATAAAGATTTGGCGCAAACTGCTGCCGAGCTAAGCGAAAGTGTTAAGGAGATCGAAAGCAAGATCTTCATTCCCGACTTGCGCGAAGGCTGGGCGGGACGCGTGAACCAGGGTACGGATCTATTGCGCCGCTTGAGCGGTTTGCCGTCGGTGGTGGCTTTGGGTGAGTTCCCGCCGACCGTGCAATCGTACCAGGTGTTTGACAAGCTGTCGGGCGCCATTCAGATTCAGATCGACGCGTTCGAGAGTCTTAAAGGCGGCGAATTGGCCGCTTTCAACCGTCAGCTTGAAGAACGGGACGTCGCGTTTCTCGCTTAAAGCGACGACGACATTAGCGCCGCGGCGCAGCCCTGTTTGGGCTACACGCTGTGGCTGCGGCGTCTACTGCCGGCGCGCGAAGCTGTCAGACAGATCGCGGCCAATTGATCGGAGTCGGGAAAGGTCCTGCGCGTCTTCCAAAAGGACGACAAAGGCCAGGACGCCCTTGTCGTCTGTCTCAACGAAACCATTCAGCCAAAGCTGTGTCTCGTCGCCGGAGAAAGATCTGGCGATATAGGCGCCAATCAGCGGCGAGTCTTGCGGCGGGCCCAAGAGCTTCGCCCACGCATCCCGCATTACCCGTTGCAGGCTTTGGGCGGTCTCGGCGTCCATCACGCGTCGGCTGGCTGACTGGCGCCGCTGCGGCTGCCATTGCGTCAACGTCGGCGGGCGCAAGCCGGACAGAATCGTCGGCGCGACCGCCAGACCGTCATTGGCGATTGCGGCGATTATCGTGGCGAGATGGAGCGGCGTTGTAGTCAACTCGCCTTGGCCGAGCGCATGGCGCAACTCCAGAACGGCTGAGCTGAGACCGTTGGCGCTCGTCACAAGGTCTATGGACTCCGGCTGCGGGAAGCCAGCCAAGGTCAAAGGTTCATGGAAGGCGTAGGGCGATAGCATATCGTCGACAGTCGCGGCGGACTCGGTCTGACGATAGTTGACGAAAGCGGCGGGACAGCCGTAAGCAAAAGCGTCGCTCAGGGTTAACTCGGCCGCGCCCGGGGGGAAAACACAGGCGGACGACATGCCGTCGCCGAGGTCAACTGGATCCGCGGCGCCGGTAAAACGCCAGGACAGGTCGAACTCGCTGGAGATTGCCTGCGCCAGCCAGATGAGATACATGTTTCCGCCAAGTTGATAGTTGCCCTGCAGCGCCCGATTGAAGAAGGGATTACCCGGCGCTTCGACCAGCGTTGGCCAATCCGAATCCAGAGAATTGGGATCGAAGCTCGGTTGGCTGGCCAGGGCGACCACCGCGCCAGTAGAGGCATCCAGGACGATTGCCGTTCCGGCGGCGCCACCCAATGCGCTGACGAGCGCTTCCTGAACATCAAGATCCAGGGTAAGCCTGATATCCGAGCCGACTTGGGGCTGATTCAGGATGTCGCGCTTGAAGTAGTCGGCGATATTCTCGATTGGCCGGTCGCCGGACAATAGCGCGTCGTATGCCGCTTCCGCGCCGCCCGCGCCATAACGCAGGCTGTAGTAGCCGACGATGCTGAAGGCGGACGGGCGCGGATAGCGCCGCGCCAGCCCACTGTCCAGCCGGACCGTTTCCGCGAGTGGTCTCGCTTCTCGGTCATATATGCCGCCGCGCAAGATTTCTCGCTGAGCTTCAATGATGCGTGGATTGTCTTCCCGCTGAAGCAACGAGCTTCGCCCCGTCAACGCCCAATAAGTCGCCGAGAGCCCGACGAGCGCCAGGCAGATCAATGTCCCGGCCAGGACATGACGGATCGTGCGCGAATAAGGCATTTAGCGCGCCCCCGACGACAAGCGCAGCAGAAGACCCAGCATGATGTGGCAAGCGAAAAGCGAGCTGCCGCCGTAGCTGATGAAAGGCAGCGTGACGCCGGTCAGAGGCAGCAATTTCAGCACGCCGGCCATGATCATCAGCGCTTGCACGAGCAAGGTCATGGTCAAGCCGGCGGACAGCAGCCTGTGGAAGGCGCTGCCGCTGTGACTCAGGGCGATGGCCAGGCCGCGCCACGCCAGGACGCCGAAGCTGCTTAATATAGCAATGACGCCCAGCAAACCCCATTCTTCGGCAATAGCTGCGAAGACAAAGTCGGAGTGGACGACGGGGATGTAGCCGGGCGAGCCCAAGCCGACGCCCGCGCCGGCGACGCCGCCCGCCGCAAAGGCCATCAAACTCTGTACGATCTGATAGGCGCGTCCGTCGGCTTCGGGCCAGGGGTCAAGCCAGATATCCACGCGCAGCTGCACGACGTCAAAGAGCTGATAAGCGACGACGCCGGCCACCAGAACCAGGATCGCGCCACCGAGCGCCAGACGTATTTCGCCGCTGGAAAGGTAGAGCAGCAGCAGAAAGACGATGAAGAATAACATGGCCGTGCCCAAATCCCGCTGCCACACCAGAATCACCATGGACAACAGCCACATCAGGAGTATGGGGCCGATGAGGCGCAGGGAAAGACCGCCGGCAGCGCCTTCGTTTCGCGCGCGCAAGGTCGCGTTCTGCTCGGCAAGATAGCTGGCCATAAAGGCGACCAGGATCACCTTCGTGATTTCCGAGGGCTGGAAATAGAAGGCGCCTGTGCCCAGCCAAAGCCGCGGGGCGAAGTCCAGGCCGGAGGGATTCCGGCCCAAGACGATGGTCGCGGCAAGCAGGAGCAAGGCCGCCGCCAGCAGACTATAGCGGTAGCCGCGCAACCAGCGCAGAACATGAGGGAAGGCTGCGATTCCAAGCATGGCCAGCATGCTGATAGCAAGCCACAGCGCTTGACGGTCGGCGAATGCGGGGGCGAGGCGTTCGATTGCCACCAGGCCCCAGCCGCTGAGAAAAACCGGCAATACCAACAGCAGGGGGTCGTGGTTCGGCAGCCGCCATTTCAGTGTGGTCGCGGCGCCCAGCGCGCAGACGATCCATACCGCGAATCCGGCCCAATGCTCAGCGGAGGACGGACGCGTCAGGGCAATCGACGCCATGCCGGCAAAAACGAAAACGCCCGCAAGCAGCAGTAATATCCGGACATTGCCCTGGCCGCGCGACCCAAGGATTGCGCGCACGACGAGCAGCGGGTTATCGACGTCAGTCCTAGTCAAGGTTAAGCACGCGCGCCAGGATGGGCCGCAGGCGGTCGATTACATTGGCGTCCATCGCAGCGCGCGGAGTGGCCAGCGCGGACCCGAGCGCGCTATGCGCCGGATCTACCTGGCCTTCGTCGATTCGCTCGAGAGCGATGGCGAGCGCGCGCCGCACCAGCTCGATATTCTTGAGCAGCGTCTCGATGACGAGTTCGGACGTGACATCGGCTTCATGCGAGTGCCAACTGTCGAAATCGGTGACATGCGCCAGTGAGGCGTAGGCGATTTCAGCTTCCCGCGCCAGGAAGGCCTCCGGCGCCGAGGTCATGCCGATCAAATGACAGCCCCAGGCGCGGAACAAGTGGCTCTCGGCGCGAGTAGCAAAGCGCGGGCCGTCTTCAACCAGAATCGTCGCGCTGCGATGGACGGTTCCACCGGCCGCCTCGACGGCGACAGCGATTACATCGCGCAGGTAGGCGCTGGTCGGATCCGCCACCGAGATATGCGCCACCAGGCCGTCCTCAAAGAAAGAGCGCGGACGTGTCTGAATGGTGTAATCAATTATCTGGTCGATGGTGGCGATGTGGCCGGGCTCATAGTTCTCGCGCAGGGAGCCGACGGCGTTTACCGCGATGATGAAGCGGACGCCCAGCTGCTTCAGGGCAAATATATTGGCGCGGTAGGGCAGGGTCGATGGCGACAGCACGTGGCCTTCGCCGTGCCGAGGCAGAAAGGCGATTCGTTTGCCGCCGAGGCTGCCAATGCGGATAACGCCGCTCGGTTTGCCAAAGGGCGTGTCCAGCTCGACTTCGCCCAGGTCCGCGATGGCCGGCATGTTGTACAAGCCGGATCCGCCGATAACCGCTATTCGTACTGATTCCATCGTCCACCTCCCTGCTCGCTCGCTTTGGCGCCAATTCAGGCGACAGGCGGCCGAGCGCTAATTCGCCATACCGTCCCGATTCAGATGCAGCCGGTAGCGATACTTGCCGATGCCGATCTCGTCGCCATCCGTGAGAATCGTGCGCCGAAGAATCGTCTCGCCATTGAGCTGGGTGCCGTTGCGGCTGTGTCGATCCTCCAGCCACCACTTGCCACCCTCCAAAACAATCCGAGCGTGATTGGCGCTGACGTAATCGTCGCTGATGAGGACTGTGTTGCCTTCCGCCCGGCCCAGCGTGACTAGCGGCCGCAGGGAGCAGCGCAGGGCGTCGCCGGCCGGCGCAGGTTGCTCGCAAACCAGATAACCAGGCGCAGCGTCGACCTCGGCCGGCTGTGGAGCAGCGGCGCCAGCATTGCGCCAGATGACGACAAAGAGCGCCAGCAGAAATCCAAGCAGGCTAAGCCCCGCCAACAGGCGCAGAAGAAAGATCGCGACTTCAATGTCCACCGTAGCGACCTAGTCCGGCAGCAGAATCTGTGTCGTTCCGCCGCCGACAATCCGCTCATCAACGTGGGTGTAGACGAGCGTCGTGCGGCCGATGGCGATCACATCGCCATTCCGCAGTTGATGCTCGGACACGCACTTGTCATTAACGCGCGTTCCGCCGCGACTGTTGACATCAAACAGAGAGTAAACGCCGAAACGTTTTCGCAGCTGCAAGTGGTGACGTGAAATATAGCCGTCGGCGATGACGATGTCGTTGTAACGCTCGCGCCCAACATTGACGACTGACTTTATCAGCTGAATGACGCGCGTGTCGCTGATGTGCAGCGAAGGGTTCCGCGCGCTGCCCGGGCGCATGCCGCTCGGCGCCGGCTGCATCTTGGCGGTTTGCCCCCTCAATGCCTGGAGATGCTTGGCTGTGATGACCGCTTCCAGCGTCGTGAGTTCATCGTCGGGCAGCAATTGGACGGTGGGATTAGTGGTCAAAGCGAAGCCGGATTCTTCGCACAAATCCACAATGAGCCGCGCGAGGCGCCGGGGAAGATCCGGGTATTCGGCCAGGAAGTCGTCAAAGATCGCCGGATTCATCTGAATTTGAAACTGGTCCGGCGCGGCTGGCCGGTCGCGCAAGGAGGCAGGCGCGCTGGCGTTGTCTTCGATCGCGCGCAACAGCAGGACAGCGATATCGCGCGCGTCGATGGATCCGCGAAACAGGCGCAAGAAGGCGCCTTCAATCAGCGACTCCAACTGGCATTCCAGCTTGTCGATCGGGTTGACGCTCATGCCTGCATTATAGACGAGACGCCTGGCAGGGCAAAGTGAGAAGACGATGGGGCAACGGGCAAGGTTGCGGCGGCCGAGCAGAAGCAAGAACTGTTCGACCGCCCTGACAAGGGGCTGAGAATCGTGGCTCAGCTTCGCGGTATGTGATCCAGCCAGATGTCGTAAATCTCGACGGCGTCATCGTGGTCTGCGCGCAGGGAGTCTTTCAGCTGCTGCACGGCCTGCTGCCGCGCGCGGTCCCGCTGCGAGTCCTGATCGGCGCCGCTGCGCTCTTCTTTGCTGCGCACTTGCAGGATATGAAAGCCAAACTCGCTTTGGACCGGTCCGACCAAGGCGCCAATTTCGGCGGCTTCAATGGCCAAACGAAATTCGGGCACGTAGTTGGCGACGAAGGCTTCTCCCAGTTCGCCGCCGCGAGCGCCGCTGCCGGGATCTGTGGAAATGGCGCGCGCCAAAGCCGCGAAGGACTCGCCTTCGTTCAGCGCTTCGACCGCGGCCAGCGCGCCTGCCTCGTCGTCCAGCAAGATATGCCTGACATCGGCGTAGAGCAGGCCGGCGTCGTCAGGAATCAGCGCGGCGGCAAGCAGCGTCTCCAGCGCATCGCGTTCGAATAGAGCGTTCAGGGTATCGTCGGCGACGCCCAGCCGATCGAAATAGGCGCGGTAGTCGCGTTCAGCATCGACGAAATTCTGGCGAACTTCATCCGCGCTCAAGGTCGGCTCGACAATTGTTGGCTGCGGCGTAACCGTCGGCTCGCTGACCGCGGCAGTCGTTTCGGGCGCGGCGGAAACCTCGGGGTTGGGCGTAGCGGTCGGTTCCGGCGTTGCAGTTGGCGTCGGCGATACGTAGGGCGTGGGCGTGATGGTCGGCTCGGGCGTCGCGGTCGGCTCGACGCCGATCAGCGCGACGGCCGTCGGATCAAAGCCGAAATACTCCTCGACCGCCTGGCGGACAGCGGCATCGTCGACTCTGACGTTGCGCGATGACGCTTCACGCGCGAGCAGGCGGTCATCAATCAGGTCGTTCAGAATGCGCAGGCCCAACTGGTCGGGCACGTTGACTTCGTTGATCCAGGTGGCATAGGGTTCTTGCTGCGACAGTTGCTGAAGATCAATGCCCGAATCCTGGATCTGATTGAGTTGCAGCAGCAGCCGATTCCGTTCCAGCAAGTACTCCTGGCGAAACTCGCGCACTGTAATGTCGGCGCCGTCAACCGCAGCCACGACCTGGTTGGGAATAACCAGCTGTTCAAAACCGAAAGCGATCGCTACGAGCAGAATCAGGATGCCGACGACGGCGACCACGCCGCGAATCACCCATTTTTGCAGCTCTTCTTCGCGTTCCGCGCGGCTTTTGTATGCCGACTCGTCCGCGGTCAGCGCGACGTTTTCCGCGCCATCCGCCGCCCCACGCGCGCGCCGTCTGCGGCGCCTGGGCAAGCCAGTCGTTTGAGACTTCTTCGACATGAATCCGCAAACTCCTCAATTGATATGCAATTGACGGCTCGCGATTGGCTACGCAGGATTCGCTGCGAGCGGCGGGCCGCTGGTCTATGAATCGGCTTGGCCTATTCTACGTATGGCAGCAGCGCAAGGTGCCGGGCGCGCTTGATTTCGCGCGCGAGTTCACGCTGGCAGCGCGAGCAATTGCCGGTTTGGCGCCGCGGCTTGATTTTGCCGCCCTCGTTCACATAGCGTGACAGGGTGTCAAAGTCCTTGTAATCGAAGCAGCGCCCTTTCGGGCAGTAGGTTGTGCGGCCGCGCCGCCCGCGCCCGCGCCGCCGCCAGGGACGGCCGCCGCGGCGTCCGCCACTCCCGCGCGAGGGAGCGGATCTGGATTGTGGTCTTTCTTTTCTGGCCTCTGTGCTTTCGCTCACGTCTGTTCTTCTCCATTCGTCAGTTGCATGTGACTTGGGCGCGCCAGGCGAGGCGCGACTCGGTTCGGTTACAGGTCGCGCTCCCGACCTAGGCCGGGACTTTGACTTCGCCTTCTTCGCGCACGAGCAAGTAGCGCAAGACGGAGTCAAAGAGTTTAAGTTCCGTTTCCAATTCGACCAGGTGGTCGGGTTGAATCGACGCCTTGATGAAAACGTAGTGGCCTTCGCGCTGACCGTTGATTTCATAAGCCAGGCGGCGGCGGCCGAACAGCTTGCGGTCGACGCTCTTGACCACGCCATTGTCGCCCAGCTCAATGAAGCTGATGACCTGGTCAATCGCTTGATTGACTTCTTCGTCTGACGGCAAGATGCGGATAATGAACGTCAGTTCATAGTCTCTCATGAGTGTCCCTTTCCTCGGATTATAGCCCCGCATTCTGTTGCCTTGCGGAGCGGAAAGCTGTGATTCAGTTGTAGGCCCGCTATGCTAGTCGATTCCGGCGCGGAATGCAACGGTGGCTTCAGCCGCGTGACGGCGCCGCCTGTCGCGCCAGGCGCGAGCTGGCCAGGCAGAGCGCCACAATCAGCCAGAACCAGGTTATCGACGATTGGAAGTCGAGCCGGAAAAAATACAGATCGGCCACGGCGTTGACCAGTCCAGTAATCAGCGCCGCATGGAAGCCCAGGTGAATGGCGGCGTAATCCGGCCTGTCTTTGGCGGCGCTCCAGGCGCGCGCGCCGTAAACGAGCACGCCGGCCATGGCAATCAGGAAAATCAGCAGGCCGCTCAAGCCGATCTGGTTGGCCATCATCAGGTACATATTGGCGACATCGGCGTAGATGTCGATATCGGGCGTGCCGGTAAAGCCAACGCCCACCAAGGGATAGCGCGCAATCAAATTCAGCGAGTCTTTCCACTCGCCGAGGCGCATCTGCGTGGCCAGGTCCGCGCCTTGAAAGGCCTGGGCCAGGCGATCGAGATAGTCCTGCGTTTGCGGCAGGACAAGGAATAACAACGCGCCCAGCGCCAACAATGGCAGCAGACGGCGATAGCGCGCGGTGGCGATAACCAGCAGGCCGGCAAGCAGCGCCAGAAAGGAGGCGCGCGACGCTGTCAGAAGCAGCGCCAGCGCAACCAGCAGGAATATCAGCAGCATCAGCCAGCGCCAGCGGAGTACCGGTTTCGTGGAGGCGACCTGCGGCGCGATCATGATAGCCGCGGTCGCCAGGATGCCGCCAAGCGCGTTGGGGTCGATCCAGGTGCCGATGGCGCGCTCGCGCAGGGCCGGATTGTCCTCGATATAGCGGATGACGCCGCCGGCGGGATAGCCGATGCGGGACAGCCGAACGAGCAGCGCCTCGGCCAGGTTGTCGGGCGCGGCGTAAAGCGCGACTGCCAGCAGCGCCTGCGCGCCAATCGCCAGCAGAATCACCAGCGTCAGGCGCCGCAGCATGGCCGGGCTGCGCAGTAGGTCGACCAGGATGAATACCAGGCTGATGCTCAGAATCGTCTCGGCAAATTGGCGCAGCGCAGACGAGGTTGGCCCGGCGTGGCGCAAACCCAGGGCGAAAGCGAGAATCAGCCACATCAAGTAGAGCGCGATGAGGGCATGCGCCGGCGTCAGGGCGATGCCGCCGCGACGCCCGGTCATCCACTGGCAGAGGTAAACCAGCAGGAAGCCGCCCATAGCCAGATCCAGCAGCGTGGGCGTGATGGCGATCTTGACCGGCAGAATCCCGAAGGGCAGCAGCAGCACGATGAGGACGATGCCGTAGAGCGCGATCCGCAGGTCCGTGATGACATACAAGCCAGCGAGCAGCCCGAGCAGCGCCGCCCCCGCCAGCAGCGGTCCCAGGCCGGCAATCAGCAGGCCGATGGCCGCGCCGATTATGCCGAGCGACAAGCCGACCGCGATCGCATACTTGCGGCGGTCCAGTTGACTGATCCAGATTGCCACTGCGTTTGCGTTGGGCACGATTTATCTCCGGCGTAGCGTCCAAAGCGCGAAGAGCGCCAGACAAATCCAGGTGATGGCGCTGATGACCGCGCCGATTCGATAGCTGTAGGGCGAAAAGCGCAGGGTGAGCCGGTGTTGGCCGGCCGGCGTCTCGATTGCGCTGAGTCCGGCGTAAGCGCGCAAGATTTGAGTTGGCTCGCCATCGAATTCAGCAGCCCAGCCGGGGTGATCCGGCAGCGACAGCGAGAGCAGCGCATTTTCCCTCGTTTCGATTTCCAGCACGATTTCTTCGGGCGCAAATGAGACGACGCGGGCATTGCCCCCGGACGCCCGACCGGGCAGCGGCAAGCTCGGCGCTTGATGCACGACAAGCTTTTCGCGCTCGTCAAAGCGCGGGTCGTCCATCAGTTCGCGCGCCCACTGATCGCTGTCGACTGTGTCCGCCGCATAGTAGAGCAGCGCGAAAGGACGAGGATCGCTGAGGCGATGCACATAGACGGCGCTGTCGCCTTCATGGTCAACGCCGACGACCTGTGTCGGCACGGATAGCGTTTCCTTGTGGCTGAAGACGTACTTGACGGCGAAGAGCTCCCAAGCCAGCGGGTTGTCGACGTAGTTGCGGTGAATGATATGGTAGGGCCCCTTGAGGAAGAGCGGGCTAATGCCGCGCATGTCCATGAGGCCGTAGATGCTGGCATGGTTGTCTTCCAGGCCGATGAATCCGTCCACGCGGAAGGGCTGGTCGCCGCCGTCGTCAAGGATGCGCTGCGCCAGGCGGGGCCTCGCCATGCTCAGCTGCTCAGTCTGCGGTGCGGCGTCGTAGACGGCCGGATGGTCCATGTTGACCGAGAATAACTCGAAAGCGACCAACGCAATCAAGGCAAGCTGCCAGGCCAGCCGGCCGGGTTCAGCCAGCAGGCGGCGCAGCAAGAGCAGTGCCGCCACGCAAACCAACACGCTGCGCGCGGCGATGCTGAAGAGGTCGCCCCAGGTTTCGGCGTCAGTTGTCCATGCGAAGAAGGTCAGAATCGCGACGCCAGTGACCAGCGCGGCGAAGGCGGCCCAAAGTCGCAGCGATCGCTTTCGGTAGAATTGATTGGGCCAGGCGGTCGCCGCGGCGATTCCCAGGCCGGCGAGAATCGCCAGGCTGTTGGCGACGACAAAAGCCGCCCGTTCCTGGCCGCGGAAAAAACGCAAACCGGGAACGAAATTGTAAGCCAGCGAATAGAAGGCGCTGTTTTCGCCCAGACTGTGCAGAAGGCCGACCAGAGCCGCGGTCAGCCAGAAGCGGCTGTCGCCATGATTGCGGAAGACGGCGACGGCCGCGAAAAAAAGCGCCGGAAGTCCGACGAAGAGCGGCGACCACTGGCTGACCGAACCGGGGAAAATGAATTGGGCGATGTCTCTGATTGGGAAACCATTGCCCTTGGCCCTAAAGCCCAATTCTTCGCGCGCTGTCAACAGCAAGTATTCCAGCCCGGGCAGCAACGTTACTGCCGTGACGCCGAAGGCGATTGCCGACAAAAGCGCCAGACCGCCAACAGCCAGTCGCCAGCCCAGGCGTCGGGTGTAGCAGCGATACACAAAATAAGCAGCAATGACGTAGCTCAAGAACCAGCTCGTCTGCGGGTGGCCGGCCAGCCAGGACAGGCCCAGGCTGAAGCCCGCCAGCGCGATGAAGGCCGGCGCCATCTTGCCGGCGCGCGTCGCTTCCAGGACGCCCAGTGCCGCCAGCGGCAGCCAAATCGCCGCTTCCAAAACAGCAAGCTGCAACAGGGGGTAGCCGGTCGTATAGCCGCCGTAGCCGATAATCACGGCGGCGCAGAAGGCAGCCAGCGCACTGCGCGGATCAGCCAGCGTCAGCCGCCGCACAAAGAGATACATGAGCAGGGTGTAAAGGAGCACATGCAGCGTCATCTCCATCTGCAAGCTGTTGTAGCTCCAGCCGCCCAGCACGCTGAGGCCGATTGTGAGCCAGCGCGGCGGATAAAAGACAGCGGCCTGGGTATCGGCGATGAAGGGCAGTCCACCGTTGTTGTAGGGATTCCAGAGCGGGATTTCGCCCTGCGACATCCGCTGGAACTGATAAGCGCCAAAGGCGACAAACTGGCCGGAGAAATCGCCTTTGGCCAGCGCTGCCTGGTCCGATGCTATAGGCGTGAACAAGCGCCAGAAAAATAGCAGCCACAGCAATACTAACGATGCGACCGCGCGGAAGTCCGTGTTGTGCAGCAGCCTATTCGCCGTTTTCATTCGCATTCGCCGTCAAAGACAAGATTGGTAGAAGTCTATCGTGTCGCGCGTGATTCGTTCCCAGCCGAATACCTGGCTGAGCCGCTCAGCGCCCTGGCGCAGGGCAGTCACTTGCGCAGGCTCGGAGAGCAGCTGCAAAGCCGCCCTTTCGAGTCCCTCGGCTGAACGCGGCGGCGCCAGCCACAAGTTTTTGCCGTGCGCCAAGGCCGGCTCCGCAACTGCCGGCTCGGTAGTAATTATGGCACAGCCTTGATGGAGCGCCGCGATCAAGCTGCTGCGCCGGAAGGAAGCGCCGTCGGCATAGGGAAGCACGACGAGATCGACTGCGCCGAGCCAGGCTGACACATCCTCGTCGGGCAGGAATCCGGTAAAATGCACAGCATCCTCGAGGTCAAGCCGGCGGATTCGCTCGTCAAGTTCGCGCAGGTAGTCGCTATCGGCGCCGCCGTCAACCGTGTTGCTGCGCGCGCCAATGAACACGAGTCGCGCATTCTTGCCTCTGCTCCTTAAATTGGCGAGCGCCTTGATCAGGTAGTCCACGCCCTTGATCGGCCGGACAAAACCGAAGTGCCCCAGAAGCAGACAGTCGTCATCCGCAACGATTTGCTGGCGGAGATGAGCTCGCTCTGATGCTGACAGCGCCGGGCGCTTGATGCTGCTGCCGATGGGAATCACCCGGCGATGCAGCATCGTTGGCAGCTTCAGTTCATCTTCCCGGTTGGTAGCAATCACACCCTGCGACGCCCGCGCCAGCCGCATGACGATCCAATCACGCAGGCGCCCGGCTTTGGGGAAAAGATAGGGATGGCGCATGTCGTGAAATGTGGTGACTACCGGAACGCCGATAAAGTCGGGCAAGAAATGAATGAAGGGCGACATGTTGAAGGCCGCCGTCTGAAATTGCAGATTGACAAGGTCGAGACCACCGCGCCGCGCCCAGCGTCGAATCTCCAGCAAGCAGCCGGCGCCCCAACCGCCAACGGTGCTGACGGGCAGGCTCACATGAGCGGCGCCGGCGCGGCTCAGCATCGACACCTTGTGGCCCTGCTTCAGCATGTGTTCCGCAAGAATCCGCGTGAAGTCGCCCACGCCGCCGGGCATCGGCGGGAATTCGCCGCTGATCAAGCCGATCTTCATCCCTGGGCCCTCAAGCCGCTCTGAAGAACCCGCCAGTACTGACGGACGCGCTCGGCTCTAAGATCGCGCTTGTGGCCGAGCGCGCCTTTGATGGATTCGAGCGCCAGCTGACCGGCGAATTGCAGCAGCAAAATGGATCGGAGAAAAGCGTATTGCCCAAAGCCATGATGTTTGCGGAAGTAGCGCAGTTTGCTGGTATGAAAGTGGATCAGCGTTTGCGCCGCGACTTGCTCGCTGCTTTTGCCGCCGTGATGCGTGATGACGGCGGCGCCGTGATAGGCGACCCGCCAGCCGGCTGTTTTGGCGCGGCGACAGTAGTCCAACTCCTCGGAGTACATGACAAAGGCTTCGTCCAGCCCGCCGATTTCGCGGTATAGCTCGCGCCGCAGCATCAGCGCCGAGCCCTGCGCCCAGTCGACCATGATGATGTCGTCATCATCGGTATCGAGCAGGCGGTAGTCGCGCTCTACACTGGAGGGAGCCGCCGCGGCCAGCCAGCTGCTTTCGAAAATGCCAGTCAGCAGTGTGGGAAAGCGCCGGCGCGTCGACTGGTGGCTGCCGTCGCTGTTGAGCGTATGCGGCCCGACGATGCCCACCGCCGGATTCGCCAGCAAGTAGTCGAGCATGATGCCCAGCGAATCTGGCCTGACTTCGGTATCCGGGTTGAGCAGAAGGATGTAATCACCACGCGCCTGCGCCAGGCCGATATTGTTGCCGCGCGTGAAACCAACATTCTCCGCCTGGACCAGCAGCCGAACCGCCGGATATTTCTCGCGGACCATGGCGACGCTATCGTCATCGCTGGCTGAATCCACCAGGATGATTTCGAAACTGCCCGGGGCAAGCTCAGATGCGGCAATGCTCGCCAGACAACGGTCCAGCAGGTCGCGTACATTCCAATTGACGATGATGATCGACAGGCGGGCCATAGGCAGATCCAGCGTGAGGCTGCGCTAGCCGCAGTTTAGCAGGCTTCGGGCGAATTCGAGAGCGGAAGCGCCCTCGGTTATGGCAGGGCGAACAGGCGCTCGGCGTTTCGCGTAGTTTGCCGCGCCATGTCGTTAATGGGCAGGCCCTTCAGTACCGCCAGCTTTTCGTTGACGTAGCTGACGAAGCCGGGCTCATTGCGCTTGCCCCGGCGCTGTTGGGGCGCCAGGAAAGGGCCATCGGTCTCAATGAGTATGCGATCGCCGGGCGCGTCCGCGGCGATGGCGCGCAGTTCGTGAGATTTCTTGTAGGTGATTGGCCCGGTGAAACCCAGGTAGAAGCCCAGTTCCAGCGCGCGCCGCGCCACTTCTGCTGACGCGGAAAAGGAATGCAATACACCCAGACGCCCATTCATGTCCGGCGCAACAGAGGGCGCCCAGGCCGCCAGAATAGCCATGAGGTCGTCGGATGATTCGCGATTGTGCAGGATGACGGGCAGCTTTAATTCGGCGGCCAACTCCAGCTGCAGCTCCAGCGCGCGCCGCTGCTTCGCCAGCGGGCATTTGTCCCAGTGATAGTCCAGACCGATTTCGCCGATGGCAATCGCCAGCTTGTGGCGCGACAGACCGCGCAGCACCGATAACATGCCGGTGTTGAAGTCGCCGCAGCTATTGGGGTGGATGCCCAGGGCGACGTACAGGCCCGCATGGCAATCCGCCAGGGCCAGCGCCTGCCGGCAGCTCGCCAGATCGATGGCCGGAATGATGACGCGATCGACGCCGGCCTGGCGCGCGCGGCGCAGCACATCCTCCCGGTCTTCGTCGTAGCTGTTGAAGTTGAGGTGGCAATGCGTGTCGATCAGGCGCGGAGCACGCATCAAATGACCAGGTCTGGATTGTCGCGCAGCTTCTTGAGGTCGGCCTCGACCATCATGCCGATCAGCTCTTCAAAGCTGACCTCGGGCTGCCAACCTAACAGGCGCCTGGCTTTGGCTGGATCGCCAACGAGCAGATCGACCTCCGCCGGGCGCATAAACGCCTGGTCCTGTACGGCGTAATCACGCCAGTTCAAGCCGACATGGCCGAAGGCGACTTCCAGCAGTCGCTCCACCGAATGCGTCTCGCCGGTGGCGATGACAAAATCATCGGGCTGGTCCTGCTGCAGCATCAGCCACATGGCGCGCACGTAGTCGCCGGCATAGCCCCAATCGCGCTTCGAATCCAGATTGCCAATGCGAATTTCATTCGCCAGTTCAAGTTTGATTTTGGCGGCATGATAGGTCACCTTGCGGGTGACGAACTCCATGCCGCGGCGGGGCGATTCGTGATTAAAGAGGATGCCGCTGCAAGTGAACAGATCGTAGCTCTCGCGGTAATTAATGGTGATCCAGTGCCCGTAGACCTTGGCGACGCCGTAGGGGCTGCGCGGGTAGAAGGGGGTAGTTTCCGTCTGCGGCGCCTCGCGCACCTTGCCGAACATCTCGCTGCTTGAAGCCTGATAAAAGCGGATGCCGGGATTCACAGTACGCACGGCTTCCAGCAGGCGCGTCACGCCCAATCCGGTGATGTCGCCGGTGAATACCGGCTGATTCCAGGAGGTGGGCACGAAACTTTGCGCCGCCAGATTATAGACTTCGTCCGGCTCTACCGCGCTGATCGCGGTAATGAGACTCGATAGATCGCCCATGTCGCCTTGAATCAGTTTGAGCTGGTGCTGGATATTCTGAATGCGTTCATAGCGCACCGTGCTGGTGCGCCGAACCATGCCGTAGACTTCATAGCCTTTGCCAAGCAGAAACTCGGCCAGATAAGAGCCGTCTTGCCCGGTGATGCCTGTGATCAGCGCTCGTTTTGTCATCGGCGAGTATTCCTTACTCCTATGTCTCGCGCTGGCGGCAGTCCCTCAAGACATCGCGCAGCGTCTCTTCAAACGACAGCGACGGCCGCCAGCCGGTATCGCGCCGCAGCTTGGCGGAGTCGCCGCGGATCTCCGGCACATCGACCGGGCGCAGTCGCGCCGGATCGACGCGGACTTCAATGTCGATCTCGCTGAGGCCAAGCAGAATATCCAGCAAATGGCCGATGCTGTAGGCTCGGCCGGACGCCACGTTATAGGCTTGGCCGGGCTGGCCTTTCTCAACAATCAAGTGGTAAGCGCGTACGATATCGCGCACGTCTGTGAAGTCCCGCCTGGCTGTCAGATTGCCAACATTTATAACCGGCTCGCGCTGACCTTCCTCAATGCTGGCGATCTGCGCGGCGAAAGCGGGCGCGACAAAGCGACCGTTCTGCCCCGGGCCAATATGATTGAAAGGGCGCGCGCGCATGATGGGAAGGTCGTGGCTGAGATGGTACTGCAATCCCAGCATGTCTTGCGCCACTTTGCTGACGCTGTAGGGATTGGTCGGTCGAATGGCGCATTCTTCGTCCAGCGGCAGCTGATCAGCCGACACCTCGCCATATATTTCGGCGGAGCTGACGATCAAGATTCGCGGGCGCAGATTCAATTCCAGGCAGGCTTTTATGATATTCAGCTGAGCCAGGATGTTATTCTCCAGCGTTTCCCAAGGCTCTTCAAATGAGCGCGGTACGAAGGCCTGCGCCGCCAGATGATAGATGGCGTCAGGGCGACACGAAGCGAGCAGATCGCGTACCTGCGTATAGTCCTTTAGGTCAATCAGCCGGTTTTCGCTGACTGCCGGATGGACGCTCTCGCTCTCAAACAGGGTCGTGCCGTACAGCCGCGCGTTGGTCTGCGCCCGGGCCAGGCGCGCCGCCAGGTGATTGCCGACGAACCCGCCGGCGCCGGTGATTAGGATACGCAAAACACACACCCTCCGGCACTGCCGGCGCGCGTCAGCGGGAGCGGCCCAAGCTGTCGTGTATTCGACCTGGCGTCTGCAGATTGCGACAAAAGGAATCCAGACTTAACGACACAGAAAGTCAGCGACATTATAGACCAAGCGCCGGTCGCCGCCAGCCGAAAGGCGGCGACGTCCCTGGTCGACGCGGGATCCGTCTCGGTTGGGCGAGCTCGGGCAGGCTCATGGCCCCCGCGCCAGCTTACGCCCCATCGTCGGTGAATCGAGGCAGATGAGCGTCCAGGAAGGCGCGCGCGTATTCGCGCCCGTCCATGCTAAGAATCAGATAATCGCCCGCCACCCAGCCGTCATCGCCGTCATAACTCACCTTGTACCAGCCGCTGCTCTCGGTGACGCCGTCAAGATTCAGACGTATTCCGCGCGGAATGAGCGCGAGCGATTCCGCAGTGGCGTCAGGATAGCGCCGCAGATGCAAGGCCGAATCAAAATTGACGTTCACTACGCCGACGATGCCCGACATCTGCTGGGCGGAATCATCCGTATCGTTTGAGACAGCCGGCTGGATCGCGCCAGTAACGGCGTCGCCGATTATGCGCACGGCAGAGGGATCAAGAGCGCGCAAAGCCGCGGGCAGCGCTGGCCTGCCATTGAGCAGCAGTTGGATGTAATCCATGCTGGCCCAACCGGTGACGACATTCCCCTGGGGTGACTGATAGCGTACGAAGGCCCAAGCTTCGGCGGCGTCCGTGCCGAAAAACCCGAGCACCGAATCAGCAGCGATTTGCGTCAGGACTTCGGAGCTGGCGCTATTGCCGGTGCGAAGGTTGAGAAATGCGCCGGGATCCAGCCCGACCACTTGGGCTGAAACATGATCAGCGAGCGACGGCGGGCGTATATCGGTATTGGTTGCGCCGCCTAACTGGTTCTGCCGTATCTGCGCAAGACTAGCCAGGCGCTGGCGTTCGCCATTGTGGTCAAAAACCTGGAGGAAGAAGGCGTTAACCCAGCCGAATAGCGCGCCGCCATCGGGAGTCACATAGACGACGTACAACCAGGTCTCGGCCGCCGGAAGGTCTTGATACGGCAGCAGAGCCGCGGCCGGGTCCTGGGTGAAATCGCTCAAGTCGACAGGCAGGAGACTCAGGCCGAATCCATCGAGGTCTGCGGGCGCGCGCCGGCCCAGCACCATCAGGTCGCTGGCTGCGGGCAATAATCCCAAAGACATCGCGTCGCTCGAAGGGTACTGGCGCACATGCAATGCCGAATCGGGATCGACGTCGACGATAGCATAGGGCGTAAGACTGGGTATTTCGCTCCCGGCTACAATGAGACCACTGATATCGGGTTCGGCGGTCGCTTCCGGCGCGGCCAAAGTTTCAGTCGGCTCCGCGGTAGCCGGCGTCGCTTCGAGTTCCGCAACTGTATCCGTCTGAGAGACATGGCCGTTTTCTTCCTCGACAGCAGCGTCTGGCCCGGCTGATTCGTCGTCAGGGGGCGCTTCGGTTTGAAGGGCTGGTTGCTCCTGCGCCGCGGCAACCGCTTGCTCCTCGGCTGGCTGCTCCGCTTGCTGCTCATTGATGGGCTCCGGCTGCGCGTCCGCCGCCGCTTCCTGCTTTTCAGGCTCTTCAAGCGTCGGAATCGCCGCGCGAATCTGACGCTGCAAGCTAGTCTCCGCGATGAGCAGTCGGGGCGCCGAGAATGCTCCGCCGGCCAAGGCGATGATGTTGTAGTAGGCGCCGCCGGCAAAGTGGCGCGTCGGCGCCTCGACGATTCCGCGATCATCGCCGATGTCCAGGTGGGCGGTCATAGATTGCGTTCCGGGCACGATCCTGGCCGCGTCGCCGGCCTCGCCGAAGGGCACGTTGAATGCGGCGATCGCGCCGCCCTCCAGCTGCAAGTGACTGATGACGCTGCCTGGAATCGCATTGATCAAGCTGACGACGGCTGAAGTCTCATCGACTCCGTCGACAGAATCCCGGAAGCTGCGCAGCTTCAAACCGGCGCTCGACCCCATGATGGCGACGGTGCTCATTTGCCCGGCGCGGATAACCAACTGCTCGGCCATTATCTCCGCCGGGCCGAGGAATAGCGCAACACGATGAGAGCCGCCCGGCAAAGCGATGTGCTGGGATGGCGCGCCGAAGGCCAGCGCGGGCAAAACAAGTTGGTCGTCAATACGCAGATCCAGCGGCGCAGCGCCGGCAACAGCGTGAACAAAGCGAATCCTGCCGCTGTCGACGCTCCCAACGCTCGCGCTGGATACCGAGAGCAACTGCGGATCGTCCCGGCTGCCGTGTATGATCAGTAGCTGGCTGGCGCCGGCCGTAAGAGCCGCTTCGAAACGCTGACCGGCGGCGTCGACCCCGGCGTCGGATGCGCGGACAATTACCTGGTAGTCGCCCGCGTCCACTTCATCAGGCGCAGCGCCGGCCCCAGGCGAAAGTTGAGCTTGGACGAGTTCGGCATCGTTGGCGTTGGCCAACGCAATAGTCGCCTCCGCGTCCAGCGCGTTGAACAAAGTGAAGCGAGCCCGGCCGAAATCGAGCTCACTGAGATCGTCTGCGGCGACATAGAAACGATCGTCAGCGCGCGAAGACAACATCGCGGCCGAAGATCCCACATCCAGCGAAAGCGTTTCGTAAATCAGTTGTACGTTGGTGGTAGCCAGATTGGCCGCAAGTACGACGTCGCCCGCCTGGACGCGCATATAGGCCGTTGCGGCGCCATAAGTCACGCCGGTGGCGGCGAGCTCGCCATTGATGAAGACGTCCAGGGCCGGGCTGCCGGGGTCGAGGTGGACGAAGCGAATCTGCGCCAGGTCTTGACCCTGAGTGGACGCGACGTTTCCGGCAAGCGACAAAATGCAAGCCAATAGAATTATTGTAATTCGGATAGAATTCATGCTCTCCAATCCTGCGCGCGCCGTGCATTCAACACGTCAACCCGTGTCAGCGCCTGAGGATCGGCGTTATATTGGTGGCGCGCCGTACTCAGAAAGGCGGATCAAGTGCCTTCCTGCCACTGATTGAGGTACGCTTGCTGCTGATCAGTTAGGTTATCGATGCTGACGCCCATAGCCGCCAGCTTCAAGCGGGCGATCTCCATATCGACATCAGCAGGTATAGTATAGACTTGCGCGGAGAGTTTTTCCACATTACGAATCATGTACTCGGCGCCCAAGGCCTGATTGGCAAAACTCATATCCATGACTGAAGCTGGATGGCCCTCGGCCGCGGCCAGGTTAATCAGCCTGCCCTCGCCCAGAACATAGATCGAACGCCCGTTTAGCTGGTACGCTTCCACGAAGGGGCGGACGATGCGCGGAGCGCCGTCGGCCATCTCCCCCAGCGCCTCCAGATTAATCTCGACATTGAAGTGACCACTGTTGCAGACGATGGCGCCGTCTTTCATCACCGCGAAGTGATGGCCGTCGATGACGTTGATGTCGCCGGTGGCGGTGACGAAGATCTCGCCGATTTTCGCCGCTTCCATCATAGGCAGCACGCGATAGCCGTCCATGACCGCTTCCAGCGCGCGCAGCGGATTGATTTCGGTGACAATGACGTTCGCGCCCAGGCCGGCGGCGCGCATGGCGATGCCGCGGCTGCACCAGCCGTAGCCCGCCACCACCACCACGCGCCCGGCCAACAAGATATTGGTGGCGCGAATGATTCCGTCCAGCGTGCTCTGCCCGGTGCCGTAGCGGTTGTCGAAGAGATGCTTGGTCGAGCTGTCGTTAACGGCGATGACGGGGAATTTCAGCGCGCCGTCATTGGCCATGGCGCGCAGCCGAATCACGCCGGTGGTGGTCTCTTCGGTGCCGCCGACGATTTCATCCAGGACTTCGCGCCGGTCTTTATGGATAGTGCCAACCAGGTCAGCGCCGTCGTCCATAGTGATATGCGGCTTGTGATCAAGCGCGGCATGAATGTGTTGATAATATGTTTCGTTGTCTTCGCCTTTGACGGCGTACACCGGGATTTCGTCATTTGTGACCAGAGAGGCCGCCACGTCGTCCTGCGTCGACAGTGGATTGGAGGCCGTCAGCACGACATCGGCGCCGCCGGCTTGCAAAGTCTGCATCAGATTCGCCGTCTCGGTAGTGACGTGCAGGCAAGCCGAAACGCGTAAGCCCGCCAGCGGTTTTTCCGCCGCGAACCGTTCGCGAATCTGCTTGAGCACGGGCATCTCCTGCCCGGCCCACTCGATGCGGTAGCGGCCGCCGGTGGCTAATTCGAGGTCTTTGACATCGTGCGCAATTGCCATTTTGTCTCCCAGGCTGATTCCGTCATCAGGGCGAATCGCTAAAACGCAGGCATTCTAGCACAATTGTGAAGGCTTGTCGTGAATCATGTCGCCGAGTGCGCGGGTGTGGGGCGCTAGAGCAACGAATCTAATCGTCCGCCGTCATCGGCCAGGCTGCGGAAGCGCTGTACGAATTCCGCCATGGTGAAACTGTGATTCTGTGTGCCGACGACTTCAAGCACGTAAGTCGCGCTTAAGGCGCCAATCTGCGCTGAAAGCTTCAGCGGAAAACCCCGGCTCATGCCGAGGATAAGACCGGCGCGATAGGCATCGCCGGCGCCTGTGGGATCGGCGATGGAGCGTGGCGCAAAGGCGCCGACCTCGATAATCTGGTCGCCCTTGTAGATCTTCGAGCCTTTTTCGCTTTCCGTGATGATAACGATCTCCGCACGCGCGCGCATATCATCAAGCCCCAGTCCGGTTTTTTCGTAGATGATTCGCGCTTCGTATAGATTGACGACCAGCACACAGGCGCCTTGCATGCCACATGCCAGCTCGTCGCCGTTGAGGCGCGCGACTTGCTGACCGGGGTCATACATAAAGGGCAGGTCGCGCCGGCGGCATTCTTCGCACAAGTTGACCATGGCGACCGGATCGTTGGGCGAGATCACGACCAGGTCGGGCCTGTCGTCAGTCACGTCGGCGATGCGATAGTCGCGTCCGCGGTTCATGGCGCCACCGTAAAAGAACGCCAATTGGCTGTTGTCGACATCTGTATTGGAAAAGAAGGAGGCGGTGAACACATCGTCCAGCTGAATCACCGTGCTGCAATCGACGCCGCTGTTCTCGAGCCATTGCCGATAGTCGCCGAAGTCCTGCCCGGCCGTGCCCATGAGCTTGGGTCGCATGCCGAGCCTGGCCATGCAGAAGGCGATGTTGGCCGCTGTACCGCCCCAGTGCTTGGTCATATCGTCGACCAGGAAGCTGAGGCTCATATCGTGCAGTTCATCCGATAGAAAATGCTCGCGGAATCTGCCGGGGAAGCGCATTAGGTAGTCGTAGGCGATTGCGCCGGTAACCAAAGTTTGCATCGCTGATGTCCATGGA
>CAZWCV010000036.1:0-28758 GCA_964632725.1 uncultured Anaerolineaceae bacterium | reverse complement strand
CAGCGAGACGCAGAGTATTTTGCGTGGGCGGCGGCATTGTCGCGCGGGAGTCTACAATTCTCGCCGGATCATGGAAGCGGGGCCGGCTAGCCGCCCAGTCGCGGCACGCATTCGTCCAGCGCGGCTTGCGCCGGCTCGACCAGACTGTCCAGCGTGGCTTGCACCTCGTCCCGCTCGATTTCGCCCAGCATGATCAGGTCCCAGGCATCGCTGACAGCGCGGATGACTGCGCCGCGCCAGCAGGGATGGGTCGCGCGCCACTCGGCGGTCTGGGTGGCGTCCAGGACGCTCAAGAAGCCCTGGAAGTAATCGGCTTCGGCATCGGGATAATCTTCCAGTACCGACGGCAGCGACGGCATCAGCGCGCCGATTTCCATGTTGATGCGCTGGCCCTCGGGCCCGGCCCAGAAGCTGAGGAATTCGTAAGCTTCGTCGGGGTGCTCGGTTCCTGCCCAGATGGAGGCTCGCAGGGCCCAGGCGTGTACGAAACGCTCGTTGCCCGGCACCTGCGGTTCGGGCACGATGCCGAAGTTGACGCCGGCATTGGCCGCCGTGATCATGTGCCCGTTGTTGAGCGTGGCCATGCCCAGGCGTCCGGCGATGAAGAGGTCGACTGGACCGGTGCCCTCTGTGCCCAGCACTTCGATATCGGCCGGCGTGGGTGTAGCGCCGCTATCGACCAGGTCCCAAAGCCAGGTATAGGCCGCGACAGAGTCTTCCCCGTTGAAGTAGCCCTCTACCGTGGTGCTGTCGTCGCTGTAGGGTTTGGTGGCGCCGATATTGCGCCAGACTGCGCGGAAGGGCCCGCGGGGACGGTCGCCGCCCCAGCGCCGCTTATCGGGATCGGTCAAGGCTGTGGCGATCTCGATGTAATCCTCGGGCGTCCAGTCGGCGCTGGGATAATCGACGCCGGCTTCGTCAAAGACATCCTTGTTGTACATGACGAAGTTGGCGCCAACGGTGAATGGCAGGCCGACGACGCGATCATTAAATACGGCCCAGTTATTGAAGTATTCCTCGAAGTAGTCGTCGCGGCTGAGGTCGGGATCGGCTTCGAGGCGGTCGGTGATGTCCAGCGTGTGCGGCAGCCAGGGCGTTTCCCAGAAATAGGCGATGTCTGGCGCGCCTTCGCCGGCGCCGATCGCGGTGTTCATGAGATCGCCGTAAGCTGACTCGGCCATGATCGTCACATCGATCTTGATATTTGGATGCTCAGCTTCAAAGGCTTCGACGACGGCGCGGATGGCCGGCTCGGGGGATTCCGCCGACGCCAGCGTCCACCAGGTGATGGTAACCGGCTCTTGCGCGATTGCGCCGCCCACGCTGACCAGCAAAAGCAGCAGCAGGCTGATGACAACAAGTACTCTCCTCACAATAGATTCGTTCATGATTTTGCTCCTTAAACAACTGCTATTGATTTCCTGCCGCGCGTCGCGATGCGCACAGCAGAGCACGATAATAACTTAGGAGCGCCGCAAGTTGCAACTGAAATTGGGGAGTGAAATGGCGGAGAGGCGGAAAAGCGGGCTCGCCAGGCAAGGCATAGCCATCAAAAAAAACTGACATAAACCGGGGCCGCCAGCTGATAGACAGACTTGTTGTGATTGCCGGGAAATAAAACGGGACGGCCTATCCCGGCCGCCCCGTCGGATGCTGAGGGTCTTGACAGCGATCAGTCGCGGCCGCCGCCGAAGATGCGCAGCATGAAGATGAACAGGTTGATGAAATCGAGGTAGAGCGTCAAGGCGCCCATGATGCTGAACTTCAGCGTGTCGTCGGAATCGACTTTCATCTTGCGCGTCGCCGCCATAGCCGCGATGCGCTGCGTGTCCCAGGCGGTCAAGCCGGTGAATAGCAGCACGCCGAAGATGCTGATGATGAAGTCCAGCGGGCCGCTGCCCAGGAAGATGTTGACGATGCTGGCGATGATTAGCCCGAACAAGCCCATCATCAAGTAGCTGCTGAATTTGGTCAGGTCGGTCTTCGTGGTCAGCCCGTAGACCGTCATCGCCCCGAAGACGCCGGCGGTGCTGAGGAAGGCCGCCGCGATCGACCCGAAATCAAAGACCAGGAAGAAGATCGAGAAGGTGAAGCCGGTGACGGCGGCGTAGACGAAGAAGAGCATGCCGGCGGTCGTGGCCGAGATGCGCTCAATCGCCCAGCTCAAGCCGATGACGATGCCCAATTGGGCGAAGATCGCCAAGAGAAAAATTCCTTGCCCAAGGTCTGCGAGGTTGATGCTATTGCTGACGGCCAGGGCGACCGCCGCCGTGACCAGCAGGCCCATCGTCATCCAGCCGTAGACGTTGCGCATGACCGCGTTGAGTTGCAGGCCCTCGAGAGGTTTGCCCGGCGCGTCAACGATGAAGCTGTTGTTTCTGAAGTTCATGGATTTGCCTCCAAAGCGTCGCATGGCGGACGCCTGTGATTCAATTTGATATACCCATTATAACGAAAATCAGCGCGTATGGATGTGGCGGCTTTTGCGAATTTACACGCTTCTAACGGCTGATATAATCCGCCGCGTGATCAATTGAAGGAATGCCATACCCATGCGCCTGATACTGGCTTCGTCGTCACCGCGCCGCCGCGAGCTGCTGGCGCAGTTGGGTCTGCGCTTTGAGATCATCAAGCCGGATATCGACGAGTCGCGCCGCGCTGATGAGGAACTGGTCGATTATGCCGAGCGCCTCAGCCGCGAAAAAGCCGAGGCAGTAGCGCGGGTGCTGGCGGGCGAGCCGGCGCTGATCGTCTCGGCCGATACGATTGTGCTGGACGGCGGCGAGCTGCTGGGCAAACCGGCCGACGCGGCCGATGCGCGGCGGATGCTGCGGCAGCTGCGGGGGCGCGAGCATGCGGTCGTCACCGCCTTCACGCTTTTTCGCGCTGGCGCCGTCCCGCGGGTCATCACCCGTCACGCGCGGACCGCCGTCGAAATGCGTGACTTCAGCGATGCCGAGATCGACGACTATGTCGCCTCGGGCGATCCGCTGGACAAAGCCGGCGCCTACGGCATCCAGAACGAAGTATTCCGGCCCGTCGCGCGCATCGACGGCAGCTACAGCAATGTGGTCGGCTTGCCGTTGGGTGAGCTCAAGGCGGCCCTGGCCGCGCTTGCGGTTACGTTGCCGTAAGCCATTAATGCGGCGACGGGGGAAATCCGACCACTTGCGCGAATTAAGACATTCGTCGTATAGTGAATTAAGCGGAGTGCAGCTAGCGCGACGCTTTTTCATTTAATGGCGAGGAGGACTTCATGATTCAACAGTCAGGGATACATTCCGGAGCAGAGCCGAAAGCAAGGTTTGGGAGTTACATGTTTGACCGAAGAAGACTCGCGTTGGCGTTCGTATTGACGCTGCTGATGATGCTTATGCAGGTCGCGCCGGCGGTTGCCAATGGCGACAATCCCACGCTGGCCTTTCTCCGCTTTGGTCAGTCGCCCTCGTTCGCCTTGACCGATATGGCAGTGTTGGACATGCTGGAAGTCTATGGCTTCATCAACACAGAAGAGCGCGCGCTGCTGGACGCCGGCAATGACCTGCATGGCGAGAATATCAATATCCTCTACCGCGATGCCGGCTTCGACTTTCCCACGGCGAACCTGATGGTGGAAGACGCGCTGGACGAAGCCGCAGACGTCATTCTGACGGTCTCGACGCAGGTGGGCATGATCGCGCTTGGCGCCATGAGCGATCTGGAAGACCCGCCCGCGCTTATCTTTGCCATCGTGACCGACCCCCACGCCAGCGGGCTGGCGACGGCAACTTGCATCAAGCCGGCGAACGTAACCGGCACCTTGATGCACTTTGACCTTGAGGAATATACCAATATTGCCTACTTGCAGGATCCCGATTTACAGACCATCGGCATTCTGGCAAGCGCTGATGACCCGGCAACCGCTGGATACGTCAGCACGGTTCAGCAGTTTGGTGAAGATTTCGGTTTCGACGTTGAAGTTGAAGCGATTGTCTCGGCGGCGGATTACGCGCTGGGCACGGAGGCTTTGGTGGATAAAGGCGTAGACGTGATCGTCCTGCCGCCGCGCACCGGTTCCTCCAGCGGCGTCGCGGCGATTGTGGAGGCTGCTTATGGGACGCCGGTCTTCTCACCGCTGGTGTCGGACGTGATTCACGGCGTGACCATCGCGGCGGGCTTCGAGGGCTGGTATCGAGAAGGGGTTCATGCGGCGCGTATGGTCATCGCCTACCTGGAAGGCAACCTCGATATCGCGACCACCGGCATCGCCTCGACGCCCGCTTTCGCCGTCGCCGTTAATCTCGATTCGGCCGAGGCGCAGGGAGTTGTCCTGACGGAAGCGCTGCTGGCCGAGGTGGATTACATGATTCAAGATGGCACGATCATGAGTGAAGGCGCGCTATTCGAGATACCCGGAGAAATCGGCTTGGCGGAAATGACATTGGAGGAACGCAGAGCCGAAGATATCGCCTTCCTGTCGAGCCTGTATTGCACTCCCGAGATGATCGCGGAGCAGCAAGCCGCGCTGGCGGCAGCCGACGCCTGAGCCGGCAAAGCGCGACCAACTGAAGTGAACTGAATTGGAAAGCGGGCAGTCGACACAGGCTGCCCGTTTCTGTTGACGTAGAAGCAGCTTGCGTGTGAAGCCGGCGACTGCCAGAATACCGACTGCAACGACGACAATGCGAAGTGGAGACGCAATGAGCCTGAACGAGATCGCGAATCAATTGGTGGCGCCCGGCAAGGGCATCATGGCGGCTGACCGGCCGTCGCCGGCTTTCCGGGAGCTGATGCAGTCCGAAGGCATCGACCATGACGAGCACAGCTATCGCAACTGGTCGGAGCTGCTCTTCAAGACGCCGAATCTGAACGAGTCGGTCAGCGGCATCATCATGACCGACGAGCAGGTGCGGATGTCCGACAGCCACGGCGAGCCCCTGCTGCCTTACGTGATAGAGCGGGGCATGATACCCGGCATTTCGCCTTTCACGGGCATGGTGACGCTGGCGGGCAGCGACGGCGAAACGGTCGGCAGCGGTCTGGACGGCTTGCGCGAGCGGCTGGCGGAGTACGCCGACATGGGCGTGGGTTTCAGCAAGTGGCGCGCCGCCCTGCAGATCGGGCCGGGCACACCCAGCTACTACGCCATCGAAGCCAACGCCTACGTCATGGCGCAGGTGGCCGCGCTCTCGCAGGAAGCCGGCATCGCGCCAATCGTCGAACCCGAGGTCATGCTCTGGGGCGACCATACGATTGAACGCTGCTTCAATGTGACCGAGTTCGTGCTGTCGCGCACCTTTGAGGCGCTCTACTTGCATCGCGTCGACCTGGAGGGTACGCTGGTCAAGGCCAGCATGGTGCTGTCGGGGGTTGAATGCGACCAGCAAGCTGGTGTCGACCGGGTGGCCGAGCTGACGGTCAAGGCCTTCAAGCGGCAGATTCCCGCGGCCATTCCCGGCATCGTCTTCCTCTCCGGCGGGCAGAGCGACTGGCACGCCACCGCGCATCTCAACGCCATGAACGCGGATTACGACTTGCCCTGGAAGCTGAGCTTTTCCTACGCCCGCGCCCTGCAGCGCGAGCCGATGGCGGTCTGGGGCAATCGGGCGGAGAATGTGCCGGCCGCGCAAGCGGCGCTAAATCACCGCGCCAGGATGAACGGCCTGGCGGCGCTGGGGCTGTGGACGGACGAGCTGGAGCGGGAAGCGGCCGTGTAGTGAGGCTCGGCGTGGCGAAGTGCAAGCATACTTGCGGAGCAAATTAGCGCCAGAGCAGAGATTGATAATTTTAGTCGCTGCTGGAAAAACTCGGAGATTGCCGCGACTTTGACTTTGCAGATGTCTATGACGCAGAGTATTATGCTAGTAATGCAATTACAGACGAGTGCTCAGAAGTTTATGACAGAGGACGGAGACCATGACATTTGACGAGATCGTTCAGCAAGGGATTGAGTACGAACGGGGCTACGCGGAACGCTTAGTCACAATGGAAATGTCGCGCGGCGAGTACCATGCCAGGCAGACAGCAAAGGAAGGTTGCCATAAGAAGCACGGCGGGGTTAAGGAATATGCCGAGCGGTTGGGACTAAATTACAGAACGCTGTGCGAATGGCGCTCACGCTTTCTTGAGGATGATGAAAAATGGACACAGAAAAACTGGCGGGCAAATGTCACACGTGGCACACATGATATTTCAGACTTCGCTCCTGACTGCTCCACCGAGCGTCTGGGTAAAAATTGGCGCGATGAAGATGTTGCAAGTGAAACGGAACCAATCTCTTCCACTTTTGAGGAAGCCATAGAAGACGCTCTGAAAGAGCGCCCAGTGCCGCCTGAACCTCCCGAGCGCAAGCCGTATCACGAACAGTCCGAAGCAGAGCGGCGGGCGAGATTTATCGTGTACGCTCGTCAGCACCTTCGCTCACTTCGTCAAGATCGCGCTTGGCACGAAAGCGAAATCGAAAGGATTGACGTAGAGATTGCAAAGATGCAGCCCGATCTCAATGAAGCAGAAAGGCGTCATGGAAGTGAATTTCAGATTTGATGAACGCGCGATAGAAATCAAGCACGACTGGGAACGAAACCTCGCTCAGCGCAAAGAGATCCGCGCACGGCTGGTCAAGCTTATGACGGACATTGAGGAGCACGCTGACCACCCGAACGCCGTTGAAGCTACAAAGTACATTCAAGACGAGCAGCTGATACAACGTATCTTGCCCGGATTTGCGGCGGCCGTGCTTGGTGAGCATCCGATGCGTGATGCGAGTGAACCTGCTCTTATCGACTTATTCAAATCAGCAGGCGCAATAGTGTGGAAGATCACTAGCGGCAGTCGCGGACGCCCTGATTTCATTGCCGTCATAAATGGGGATTGCATTCCTGTGTTTGCGCCACGCAAAACCGGAGACCATACTGAAGCGCAAACGGCGATAATGAATGCGCTAGAGGATCAAGGTGTTAGCTATCTATCGTCGGTCGCCGATTGTGAAGAATACTTGCTAACTCTTGCGGACCAGAAGTGATATTCGCAAGCATGCAACTGCACAGTGACCATGGAGGCAAGCGCTCGCTTTGCTTTTAAGCCCATAAGAAAACCCGTGACCGAACGAGAAGCCTAGCTTGGAAAACAGTTCGAAACTTCGAATCGTTGCGGCCCGGCTGGGTCCAATACTACCCCTGTAAATCCCAACGGCCGCGCAGGCGGCGCTCCACCACCGCGCCAGGATGAACGGGCTGGCGGCGCTGGGGCTGTGGACGGACGAGCTGGAGCGGGAAGCGGCCGCGTAGAGAAGGGCGCTCAGGCCTTCGCCAGCAGCTTCTCAAAGCGACCGCGCCATTCCGGCGAGAGCGCAGTCAGGCGCAGGGCGCGCGCTATGGCGGCCGGGTCCTTGTCGAGCAGGAGCGCGGCGTTGACCTCGGCCACAGTCATGCCGACCGGGTCGCGGCTGGTCCGCTCGATCGGATCGCCGGCGGAGACCTGGCCTTCTTCAAGCACCTGGGCGTAAAAGCCGGAGCGGTTGGCATGCAGGAAGGTCTTGTCAAAGCCGGGGATGCCCAATTTATTCGCCAGTTTGTAGCAGGGCACGCGCGGCTGCGTCACCTGGATCAGCGCGCCGCCGACGCGCAGTTTGTCGCCGATGCAGACCTCGTCTTCCATCAGGCCCTCGGTGGTGAAGTTCTCGCCGAATTGGCCGGGGGCGAAGTCGTCGCGTCTTAGCCGCTCGCTCCAGTAAGCGTAGTGTTCATGCGGGTAGCAGTAGACAGCCTGGTATTGGCCGCCGTGATTTACAAGATCGCCCTGGCCGTCGCCGGCCAGGTTGAGTTGCCGCAGCCAGACCGGTCCTTTGAGCGCCGTCTTATAGATGCCGGTTGTGTAAGCGCGGCCGTCGAAAGAGACTGTGCGGGGCCGGGCGGCGTTGACGGAGACTAATATCACGCGTCGTCATCTCCATGCAGTCGCTGTTTGCGGGCGCGGATCTGGTCGAGGATTTCCTGGGCGGGCGTGGCGCTATCGAGGAACTCGCTCTGGGCGCGCTCAGCCGCGCTAAGTCGTTCCAGCGCCGCCGCCTCGTCTTCGTCGTCATCGGTATCGGCGTCCGCGGCTTGCAGCGCCGAGTCGTGGGCGGCCAGCCCGCTGGATTCGGCCAGCTCGTCGTCCATGGCTTCCGGCGCATCGCGGCCTTCAAGCACGATCTTGTAGAAGGCGAAACTGCCGCCGATGACAAGCGCCAGCGGCACAATCATTTGGAAGACGGTCGACACCAGGCTGAGCAATCCCAATGCCAGAATGACGACCAGCACCGCGATTACCAGTTGGCGGATGCGTTTGTCGGTCCAGAGCTGTCCCATAGTCTTGCCCTCGTCTGCTAGCGCCATTATAGCAGATGGGGCGCGGCGAGTCGTCAACTGCGGTTCTGCTGGCGTGATGTAGGGGCGACCTGTCAAGTCGCCCGAAACAGCGTGGTTAACACGGGCCGCATGATATGCCGCCCCTACAAAATACCTTGATTCGGCGACCTGCCAGATACTTGCCAGTTGGCCATAACCAGCGCATAATCAACCGATATGTTCAGCCAGGCGGCGCGCGTCTCACGGACGCGTCTAACGAAAGGCAAAAGAGATGAAAATGCATCCCGGCATCAGAGATTTTGACGCTAGCGCGACGGCGCTGGCTTTTCCATTGGGCGGCATCGGCACGGGCAACGTGTCGCTGGGCGCGCGCGGCGAGCTGCGTGACTGGGAGATCTTCAATCTGCCGGCCAAAGGCGCCAAGCTGCCGCTGACCTTCTTCGCCATCCGCTGCCAGGGTGCGGGCGCTGAACCCGCCGTTCGCGTACTCGAAGGCCCGGTGCAGCCGCCTTATATCGAGTCGCACGGCTACCATCCCATGAGCGCCGCCGGCTTGCCGCGCTTCAAGAGCAGCCGTTTCCGCGGCCAGTACCCCTTCGCCCAAATCGACTTCGAGGACAGCAGCCTGCCGATTGATGTGCAGCTCGAGGCCTATACGCCGCTGCTGCCGCTGAATCCGGAAGACTCCGGCATTCCCTGCGCGATATTGACCTACACCGTCACTAATCGCTCGCAGGCGCCGGTGGATGTCTGCCTGGTCGGGTCGGTGACCAACCCGGTCGGCGGCAACAGGTTTGACCAGTTCGGCAACTGGATGCGCACGGACCTGGGGCGCGCGGTCAACAGCGCCCGCGACGAGGGCGACTTCCGCGGCCTTTACATGACCGACGACAAGCTGGCGCCGAGCGACCACAAATTCGGCAGCGTCTCGCTTGTTACAGACCACGACGATGTGACGATGAAGCGCAGCTGGCTGCGCGGCGAATGGTGGGATTACTTGCACGACTTTTGGGATGAATTGCG
Organism: uncultured Anaerolineaceae bacterium; assembly: GCA_964632725.1. Classification (GTDB taxonomy): domain Bacteria; phylum Chloroflexota; class Anaerolineae; order Aggregatilineales; family Phototrophicaceae; genus UBA6055. The sequence continues at coordinate 19,408 of CAZWCV010000036.1, read as the reverse complement.
CGACCGCGGCCGCCTGACGGACCCCGATGACGCGGAGGAAGGCGAGCGCCTGGCGACTGGATCGCTGGGCTTGATGGACAGCCTGGCGCCGGGCGAGAGCCGCAGTTTCCGCTTCGTGCTCAATTGGCATTTCCCCAACCGGCCCGCCACCTGGGATCTGGGCTTGCTGTCGCAGCTCAGCGTGGAAGAGCAGGATGTCGGCAGCACACGCAATCATTACGCCACGCGCTTTGACGACGCCTGGGATGTGGCTCGATATGTCGCGCGCAATCTGGAGCGGCTGGAGGCTGAGACGCGGCGCTTCCACGACGCCCTGTTCGGCAGCAGCTTGCCCGCGGCTGTGCTGGACGCGGTCTCGGCCAATATCGTGCCCCTGCGCAGCACGACTTGTTTCTGGCTGGAAGACGGGCGCTTCTACGGCTGGGAAGGCTGCTTTGACGACGCCGGCTGCTGCGCCGGCAGCTGCACCCATGTCTGGAGCTACGCTTACACCATCGCCTATCTCTTCCCGTCGCTGGAGCGCGAGATGCGCCGGATCGAGTTCAATGTAGAAACCGGCGATGACGGCTTCATGAAGTTCCGCTCCTTCGGCACCTTCCACGATGACTTTGTTTGGGGCGGGCGCGCCGACGCGGCGGTTGACGGTCAGATGGGCTCGATCCTGCGCGCGTACCGCGAGTGGCTGCTCAGCCGCGACATGGACTTCCTGCGCGAGATCTGGCCGGGCGTCAAGCGGGCGATCGGCTTCGCCGGCGTCTACTGGGACCACGACAAGGACCAGGTCCTGGACGGCGTGCAGCATAATACCTACGATATCGAGTTTCACGGGCCCAATCCGCTTTGCGGCATCTATTACCTGGCGGCGTTACGCGCGGTGGAGGAGATGGCGGCGCTGATGGGCGAGGACGACTTGAGCCGGCGCTGCGCCGAGGCTTTGGCGACGGGCAGCGCCAATCTGGATGCCATGCTCTGGAACGGCGGCTATTATCGGCAGCACCTGGATGACGTCAATACGCACAAATACCAGCACGGCATCGGCTGCTTGTCGGATCAACTGCTGGGCCAGCTGCACGCGACTATTCTGGGGCTGGGCAGCGTCGTGCCGGCGGACCATGTACGCGCCGCGGTCAAGGCGATATTCGATCACAATTTCAAAACCGACTTCAGCGAGCACGACAATCCGCAGCGGGTTTACGCGCTGAATGACGAAGCCGGTCTGCTGCTTTGCACCTGGCCCGAGGGCGGCCGGCCCAATCTGCCTTTCCCCTACGCCGACGAAGTCTGGACCGGCATCGAGTACCAGGTGGCGGCGCATCTTATCTACGAGGGCTGGATGGACGAGGGGCTGACAATCGTCGAGGCGGTGCGCGAGCGCCATGACGGCGTGCGGCGCAACCCCTGGAACGAAGTCGAATGCGGCAATCATTACGCGCGCAGCATGTCCAGCTGGGCGCTGCTGCTGGCCTTGAGCGGCGCGCGAGTGGATCCGGTCGACGGCGGAGTCAGCTTCGCGCCGGCGCCCGCGCTCTTGTCGAAAGGCGAGCCCTTCGCGACCCTATGGTCGAATGGTCGCTCCTGGGGCGTCTACCGCAGCGAGTGGGATGCCGAGGCGGAGGCATGGACCGGCGCCGTCGAGGTGCTGGGCGGCGAGGGCGCGGACTAAAAGCGCGAGCTACTGGAGCAGATACGGCAGGTGACGCGGATGCCGCTGAAGTATTACACACATGGTCGGCGCGACCAGATGAAGGTCGCGTTGACCTTCGACGACGGGCCCAATCCGCCGCGCACGGACCAGGTCATCGACATTCTCAACAGCCGCGGCGCGCGCGGGACATTCTTCGTGCTGGGCAAGTGGGTCGAGCGCTGGCCTGAGGCTTTCCTGCGCATCGTCGAGGGCGGGCACGCGGTGGGCAACCACAGCTATATGCATCAAGCGCATCTGGGCGATTTCGACCGCGCGGAAGCCGTCATCGGCAACTTGCTGGGGCGGCCGACGCAGTTTCTGCGCGCCCATTATTTCAACTTCTTCACCTGCCTGTACTCGCCGGTGGCGCTGGCGCCGGAGATGAAGATTGTCGACGCTGACGTCAATCCGGCTGATTATGCCCAGACCGACCCGGAAACCATCGTCGCGGCGACGCTGGATCACCCGGCGCTGGCCGGCGGTTCCATCATCGACCTGCACGACAGCACCGAGTCGGACGATGACGCGCTGCGCCTGGCGCGGCCGCTGCCCATGATTGAGGCGCTGCCGGCCATCATCGACGGCTTGCTGGCGCGCGGCTTCGAGCTGGTGAGCCTGGACGAGATGGAGCTGGTCGATCCGGTCGCGTGGCGTCCTGACGGTCGCGGCGCCTTCGCTTCGGACGAGGCGCGGGCGATGGTGGATAAGTTAGGCGATTGAGGCTGCGCTCAGGCTTTGGTGGCGGCTTCGCGGCCGGTCTGCTGCGCTGCGGCCAGTTGGCTGCGCCAGATGACAAGACTCTCCCGCAGACTCCAGCCGGCGACCGCAGCGAAAGACAGCGCGTAAATCAGCAGGTAGACGACGAGTTCGCGCTGGAAATCCCAGGCCAGCCAGGCCGCCCAGAAAGCGTAAAGCATCAGCGCCAGTTCCAGCCAGACGGTGATGTCGGTGGGCAGCGCGTATTGGCTGCGCCGCCAGTCGCCCTGGAATTTCGGCGTTCGGCGGAAACCGGCTTTGATGCCCAGCAGCGCCGCGGCGACCGCCAGGCTGTTGCTCAGCGACATGCCGGTTCCGATGAAGAGCAGCGCCGGGAAGGCGGTCAACCCGGCGAGCGCGCCGCGCTTGTCGTAGAGACGCGCCTGACTGGCGATATACATCAAGGGCGGCGCCAGTCCCAGCAAACCCAGCGGCGCCAGCGCCAGGCCCTCCAGCGCGCCGGTCAACAGCAGCGGCGGCGTCAGCAGCAGCATCAACAGCATCAGCGGCTGCGGCAGGTATTGGCAGAGATGCTGAATGGCCATGATCTTCTGCGTGGCGCTGAGATCGGCCGCGCCGATTCGCCGCGCCAGCTTGAGCAGGCACTGGGTATTGCCGGTGGCCCAGCGGGCTTGCTGCTGTTTGTAGGCGGCCAGCTGCGGCGGGATTTCGCCCGGGACTTCGACTTCGGGCAGGAAGAGCGAGCGCCAGCCGGCCATCTGCGCGCGGTAGCTAAGGTCGAGGTCTTCGGTGAGCGTATCGGCGGACCAGCCGCCGGCGTCTTCGATGCAGCGCCGGCGCCAAATGCCGCCGGTGCCGTTGAAAGGGATAAGCCAGCCGCTGCGGTTGCGCGCCGCCTGCTCGACCACAAAATGGGTGTCGATACTTAGCTTTTGCGCGCGGGTCAGGCTATTTTCGTTGGCGTTGAGATGCCCCCAGCGGCTCTGCGCGATGCCTACTGTGCGGTCGGCCAGCAGATGCGGCAGCAGACGGCGCAGAAAGTCGGGCGGGGGGATGAAGTCGGCGTCGAAGATGGCGATGAAGTCGCTGTCGCATTGCTCGACGCCGGCGGCCAGCGCTCCCGCTTTGAAGCCGTCGCGGTGGCTGCGCCGGAGATGCTGCGCGCGATAGCCGCGGGTCCCCAGCTCGGCCAGCTTGCGCGCTACCAGTTGGGCGGTGCGGTCGGTCGAGTCGTCGAGCGCCTGAATCGTCAGCTTGTCGCGCGGGTAGTCCAGGGCGGCCACGGCGTCTATCAAGCGGCTCGCCACGTGAGCTTCGTTATACAGCGGGAGTTGCACGGTTACGGCGGGCCACTCGCTCAAAGACGGCGTCGGCCCTTGCGCGCGGCGGGCGCGCCAATAGCGCCAGAGCAGGATGGCTTGCCCGGCGGTGTATAAGCCGAGCGCGATCGCGCAGAGCAGGTACAGCGTCAGCAGTAAGGTCGACATCGCTGCGATTCTAGTTCGCCCTTATGTCAATGACAAGATGAAGCTGGCGCTCTTCGCAGCGCAGGGCGGGCGTAGGCAAAGCGTCAGTCGCGCGTTCGGGCAATCCGGCGCCGGGCGTGTATGCTCTTTTGAAGAGCGGGAAAGGGGGAAAACCGAATGCAAATCTATTATCTTCGATTTTTGTTTCTTCTCTGCGCCTGCGCTTGTGTTTTATATCTGTTCTCATCGTAGGCGGCGCAGCGTTACCGGGCAGAAGCCGCCGGGTCACTCCGCCTCGCGGATGATCAATTCCTGGCCGGGATGGATATAGTGTCCGCGATTTCTGAGTTGGTCGAGTTGGTTGAGCGCGATTATGTCGTAGGGATGCACGTCATAGGCGATGCCGATTTGCCAGACGGTGTCGCCCGGCCGGACGACATGCACGATCGAGCCGTCGTCCCGCGCCGGTTGAGGCGCGACGGCCGCGGCGTAGGGTATCGGCGTCGGTTGAGGCGCGGCGGCGGCAGCCAGCAGGCCGGATAAATCAGAGGCTTGACAAGGCGGCTCGTCCGTAAGCGTGTCGACCGTGCCCAGCACTTGCCCGCCCAGCACATTGTCAATCACCAGATGATTCACTTTGCCTTCAGCGTTTGGGCCCAGGCTGATCAGGATGTCGGGCGCCAGGCGCGGGCTGACGGCCTGGTAGGCCCGGCTGTGAACGATCTTCTGCCGCACCGGCTCGGTCAGGCCGACGCGCACGGCGGCGCGCCCGTTGGGCGAACAGGCGACCAGGCCCGCTCCGCGCGCGTCGACATCGTCCTGGCTCACTTCGAGGGCGAATTTCCCATGGCTGTTGGACATGACTTCCCAAATCTCAATTACATCGGGGCAGGTCTGCATGTGCAGGATAACGCCGATAGCGCCCAGCGTTCGTCGAATGGGCGGGTTGATCTTTTCGGGCTGGCAGAATTGTACGGTCGACGCGGGCGTCGCTGTGGGCGCGTCGCAGCCGAGAATGCGGCCGCCTTCCTCGGCCATGAGAAACCGCGCTATAGACGTCGGGATATCGCCGTCAAGAACATTATCCCCGCACAAGTAAATCGCGGTACTGCTGCCCGTCGTATAGGCTTCAATCTCGTCATCGGCCGGCAAATTGTTGCGGAAAATGTTGTCCTGGAAGAGCGCTCGCCCCATGCCAAAATATCCATGGGCATAATAGACCTTGCCTTCTCCATCGCCATAACCTGTATTTTCTTCGAAGAGCGAGTCCAACAAGAAAGCCCAGCCGTAATTGATAATCGGCGTTGGTCTTGTCTGCGTGACAATCGAGTCTTTCAAAGTGAACGTTCCGCCATAATTGCGCACTCGTATGCCGGAAATCACTGCATTGTTGATGGTCACCTGAGCATTGCCAATGCGAAACTGCGGCGACCCGCTTGAACAGCCTTCAATGCGATTGCCATTGGCATTGATAGTGACGTGCGCGCCCGCCGCTATGTTCACGGTGTTCACGCAGACACAGGGTTGGGTGAGCGTGTAGACAACTGTACCCTCGATGCTGCCGTCGGAGGGCAGGCTGCAGGGCAGCGTTGGCAGGGTGTAGGCGACCACGGCTTGGCCCCCGTTGCCGATACCGCCCGTGCAGGCGCCGGTGCTGCTATCGCTCCAAGTTCCAAAACCGCCGTAGACGCCGCTGTGATGCGCCTTGTGAGTCCATACGCGGACGAAACTGAGGCAGCCGGCCGTGCTTAAACTGCCGCCCTTATCAATTGCGATAACCACACGCGCAGTGTCGCGGAAAACAGCATTGTTGAGCGTGACGCTGCCCGACTTGGCCACATGTAGCATACCCTTGATGGTTGAGCTAAAACCGAAGTTAGGGACCCAGCTATCCTCAAAGAGCACATTCTTCAGCGTCGCGGTTCCCTTGGCTCGCACCCAGATGCCATTGCCGCGTGTAAAGGTGACGTTCTCCATCGTCAGGTCGCCATCGACCAGAATCCCGGCGCCAGTCGCGCTAAGCCGTACTACGTTGTCGGGTTGAAGCCTACGAGGTCTGCGGAATCTCTTATTATTGCCGTCGAAGGTGACATTATTGATGATGACTTTGACATTCGGGCTGCGGCCGTTGTCGACATTTTGCACGGTCATTTCGCCTTGGTCGTCAACGAGGAGGAAATTGGAGTTATAACTTGAGTTGAGCTCGCAACAATCAGTCATGTTGGTAATGGTGTAGCCGCCTCCGTTGATGGTAAGTGTGATGTTTGGCGTCTCGGCAGTCTTGATTTCCAGAAAGCGCGTCTGCGTGCAGTTGGCGGTAAGCGTATATTCGACGGTGGAGACGATGGTGCCCTCGGCGGGCAAACCACAAGCGGCCACGGGCGGGTTGGTCGGGGTCTGGGCGAAGGCGGACGCGGCGAATATTGGCAGAATCAGTACAAGCAGCAACCAGCGCATGGGGAGACACCTTTGGCGCGAACTATTAAGTAACTGGAGTACATCAGATGACGCGGCGAGTGAGACAAATCTCTAATTTATTGTATCATTTATTTCTCAGTTTTCTGGTTGGAAAATCCAAATAAATGAATATAGGACCCATGCGATGCGGGGCGCGCAAGCCGCTGTTTTCGTTATGGCCGGCAAGCCGATATAATGAGAGGCGCTAGCGAGCGGCGAGGATAGTCAAGCGATGGCGGAAACGGGCGTAGCGGTATTCGAGATCAAGAATTATATGGTGATTTGGCGCCAGCTTGAGGAGCGGGACTTCGCCGGCGTCAGCGCGCGCATCCGAGGCTTGGTGCGCTGCAGCGGGCAGGGCGTGGCCGATAACGACGATTACCGCCTCGATGTCTATTTCTTGTCGCCCGACAGCGAAGTGCCGGCGCCGCAAGTGGATGTCGCCAACCGTCGCGGCGCGATTTTCATGGAGATCAGCGATATTCACGCTTTCGTCGACATCTTGCGCAACGAGCGTCCGATCTTCGGGCATCTGCGCGGCGACTACCCGCAGTGGACCAGCGTCACCACGACCAATGAGCCGGTCGGCAGCGGCGACGAAGACCACCGCGACGGCGCCTGAGGGCGCGTCCGAAGCGCTGATGAGCGAGCCCATCCGTATTTTGCACTTCGCCGATGTCCATCTGGGCGCGGAGAATTACGGCCCGGCCGAGCCCGATAGCGGCCTTAGCGAACGCGTGGGCGATACGCTGCGGCGGCTGGACGAGATGATAGACTACGCCCGGGCGGGCGAGGTCGACCTGGCGGTCTTCGCCGGCGACGCTTTCCACAGTCGCAGCCCCAACCCGACTTATCAGCGCGAATTCGCCGGGCGCATGTTGGCGCTGTCGCGATTGGCGCCGCTGGTGATGCTGATCGGCGATCAGGACAAGCCGGCAAATACCAGCAGAGCGTCGACGCTGGAGATTTACGAGACGCTGCGCGTGCCGAATATCTGGGTGGCGCAGGACTATGAGGCGCGGCTGATCAGTACCAGGCGCGGCGATGTTGTCGTGGGCGCGGCGCCTTTTCTGTCGCGGCGTCGCCTGCTGGCGGATGTCGCTGCGCGCGGCAGGGAGCAGGACGCCGAAGCAGCGAGCATCCTCGCTGAGCGGCTGGATACGCTGGCCGAGCAAGCCGACGAACTGGCGGCGGAATCTACGCCGCGCTTGCTCTGCGGGCACTTCAGCGTGGGCGGCGCGGAGACGGGCGGCGAGCGCGACGCCTTGTTGGGGCCGGAGGCGCCGGTCGAGCTTGATGCGCTGGCGGATCCGCGCTGGGATTATGTCGCGCTGGGGCATAAGCTCCGTCATCAAGCGCTGGGCGGGGGCGCGCCGCCGGTGGTCTACAGCGGGGGACTGGAGCGCATCGGTTTCGCTGAAGCGGACGAAGCCAAGGGCTTCTGCTGGCTGGAGCTGGCGCGGGGCGCGGCCGCCTGGCGCTTTGTGGAGCTGGCGGCGCGGCGAATGCTGGCGCTGACTGTCGATTGTCGCGATGTCCAAAACCCGACTGCGGCTGTCCTGGCCGAGCTAAAGCGCCACGACCTGGACGGGGCCGTGCTGCGCCTGGACATCGGCTTGACGCCGGAGGGCGAGACGCTGCTCAAGGACAAGGTCATCCGGGATGAGCTGCGGCGCGCCGGCGTGTTTCATATTGCCGCTGTCAGCAAGGCGGTCGAGCGGCCGCATCGCGCGCGCCTGGGCGAGAATCCCGAGGGCTTGACGCCGCTGGAGCTGCTGGAGCGCTACTTCGAGGCGCGCGGGCTGGAGGCGGGCCGGCGGGAGCGGCTGCTGGGCCTGGCGCGGGAGATTGTGGCGGGGGAGTAGGCTCTTCGCCGGCGTCGTCTTCGGTGTAGAATCTGGAGCAACGGCTGTGATATTCAGGAGGACTACCGATGGCAACCGCGTTTGAGAACGACATCCACCGACCGCGTTACCACTTTCTGCCCGCCGCCAACTGGATGAACGACCCCAACGGCGTGATTCAGTGGCGGGGGCGCTATCACCTGTTTTTCCAGTACAACCCCGATGGCCCCTACCACGCCAACATGCACTGGGGGCACGCGGTCAGCGATGACCTGGTTCAGTGGGAAGAGCTGCCCATCGCCATCGCGCCCACGCCGGATTCGCCCGATCAAGGCGGCATCTTTTCGGGCTGCATCGTCGATAATGGCGGGACGCCCGTGGCCTTCTATACCGGCGTTAATGACGACTATTCGGTGCAGGTGCAGTGTATGGCGACGGGCAATGACGACCTGACGCGCTGGGAGAAATACGCGGGCAATCCGGTCGTGGGCGAGGCGCCGGCGCATCTGGGGCAGACGCGCGACTTCCGCGATCCTTTCGTCTTCCGGCGCGAGGGCAGTTGGTACATGACGGTCTCGGCGCATATCGTGGGCGTGGGCGGCGCGGTCTTGCTCTATCGCTCGGATAACTTGACCGACTGGGATTATTTGCATCCGCTTTTTGTGGGCGACCGGGCGCGCAACGGCCGCAACTTCGAATGCGCCAATGCCTTCCCGCTGGGCGACAAGTGGGTGATGATAATCTCGGCGATGCTGGCCGATGCCCCCGCCTACACCCTGTACTTTGTCGGGCGCTGGGAGAATGACCGCTTCATCGTCGAAACCGAGGGCGTTTATGACGCCGGCGTCAGCTACGCTTCGCTGATGCATGTAGACGAGAGCGGACGGCCGCTGATTTATTCCTGGCTGCGCGAGTCGCGCGGCGTTGATTTGCAGAAGCGGGCCGGCTGGAGCGGCGTGCAAGCCATTCCGCGCGTGCTTAGCCTCGACAGCCGGAATCGTCTTATCAGCAGGCCCGTGCCGGAGGCGGAGCGGCTGCGCGGGCGGGGACAGCATTTTTCGGCAGGAGAACTGGGCGAAGCGGCTGTCTCGGTCGGCGGGCTGGCGCTGGATATCGAGGCGGAGTTCGACGCGCAGGCGGCGTCCAGTTGCGGCCTGGAGTTGGCCGCGGGCGACGACAGGCTGGCGATCATCTACGAGCGCAGCGCGCAGACGCTGCAAGTTCAGCGGCGCTACGACCAGGCGAATGCCGAGATCGACAGCAGGCCGGAGGGCATCGCGCATGCGCTGGATGCCGGCGAGACGCTGCAGCTGAGGATTCTGGTTGACGGCTCGGTCGTTGAGGTCATCGCCAACGGGCGGACGCGCATCGCCAGCCGCTTCTATCCGGCCAAGGCCGATGCGCCCGGCTTGCGGGCGATATCGCCGGCGGCCCTGATCAGTCTGGATCTGTGGGAGATGGCGTTACGGGCTTAGCGGTCGGTCGAGCTTTTTGGCCAGGTCTTCCAGATGTTCGAGCTCGTGCAGGCACATACCGCGCGCCGAATAATAGACCGACTCAGCGCGTTTGACGCCCTCACGCCGGACCGACCGTTCCCATTGTCCCCGGCTCAATCCCGTCAAGATGCGCAGCAAAGCCTTGCGCCGAAAATCGAAATAGGCCATTAGCTCGGCGAATTCGAAGGTTTCGTAGCGCATGAGCGCGCCCCAATCGCGCTCGGCGTGGATGCGGGGCACGAAGGCGTTATCCAGCAACAAGGCGTGATGAATGGGGTCGGCGCCGCGCTCGGCGCAGTAGATAAGATGCGTCAGGTCGCGCTTGAAGCTGCGCTCGCCAGCGCCCAAGGGCGTCGTCAATTCCGCCTCGGTCAAGCCGCTGCTGAGCTCCCGCAGTCGCATGGGGGCCGCTGCCAGAACGCGCAGAATCAGCGCGATGCGCTCGTCCGAGGGCTGGGTGGTCAGGCGCTTGCGCAGCGCGGCTTTGGAGACGGTTTCGCCGGGCATCAGGCCATCCTCGCTAAATCGCGGAGGCGCACCATTTTGGTCTGGCCGCCTTCGCCTTCGACCGGCGTGTAGAGTTCTTTCGGGTCGCGCAGGCGGTCGAGAAAGAGAATGCCGTCCAGGTGGTCGATCTCGTGGTGCAGGACGCGGGCGTCCATGCCCTCGACGCGGCGCAGGATCGGAGAGCCGTCTTCGCCGCGGGCGCGGAAGCGGATCCAGCGTGGCCGCGGCGTATCCCAGGTGTAGATATCGGGGATGCTCAGGCAGCCGTCGAAGCCGGTCTCGGGCGCGCCGCATGCGATGATTTCGGGATTGATAAGCGTGAGCATGGGCTCTTCGTCGTCTTCGTCGTTCTGGCCGAATTTGACGACGGTCACGCGTTTATGCACGCCAATCTGCGGCGCGGCGATGGCGGCGCCCGGCTGCGATTCAAGCGTGTCCTTGAGGTCTTGAATCAGCCGCTTGAGGCGCTTGTTTTTGAGGTTGGCGGCGGGCCGGCTCTTCCGCCGCAGCAGGGCCTCGTCACCCGGGTAATAGATCAGTCGCTTGATTGCCATCGCGGCAACTCTAGCACAGGCTGCGCGGGTCTGGCAATTCTGCGGTAAGCGAAGGCGTGGTGAATTCTATGGACATAGAACGAGTCCCGGACGCCATGCTCGGTGATTCACCGCGGTCGCTTGCCTGTCGTGACCTGGCTCACGCGACATTGCATACGCTTGGCCGCGCTTATGTGTAGGGGCGGCCAACCTGGTCGCCCGTCGAAGTAGTGCGATCTGTTTGCGGGCGACTTGATAAGTCGCCCCTGCTAAATACGACGGTTTGTGAAAATGGAGATTGGCAGGCTGGCTACGGATCACTTCTGCACCGCTTCGTCGAAACAAAAGTGTCCGCACAATTCGCCGAGCCGCGCATCGGCTAGCGCGTGGTCGAGCCGTCGTCAAAGACGCCGGTCGGGTGACAGCCGCGCCCGGCCGCCGCCGCTTCTTTTTCCAGCTGAACGAATTCGTCGTAGTGCAAGTCGTTGGGCGGATAGAGCACGACCTCAGCCCAGCCTTGCTCCACAAGGACGCGATTGACCAGGACGTCGTCGACGTAGACGAAACGCAGCAGGCGGTCGAAGGGGTCGACCAATTCCTTGTCCGGCACGAGGCGCACGGTTTTGCCGGCGACGAGAATGGCATTGGCTTCGCTGGAATCGTCAAAGCAAGAATGGCCGCGCTCGGGCGTGTTCATCTGCAGGTAGCGGATGCGCGTCGTCACGCCGTTTAGCAGCACATCGATCGTGTCGCCGTCGACCACGCGCGTGACCGGGCCAACTTCTTCTGCGCTGGCGGTAGGATCAGTTTGCTCGCTCCGGTGCGCTTGCGTATCGGCGGCGGGCAGCTCGGCGATGGCTGTGCCCACTTGAATCGCCACTTCAGTGCTGATTTGCGGCGCCATGTCGCTGCTTATTTCGGCGCTCAGCGCGCTGCAGCCGGCCATAAAGATCGTTGCCAATAAGCATGTCCATAGTCGAGTTGTCATGGTTGGGCTCCCGGTCCGCTCTTAAGAGTGAATAGCTGAAGACAGTTTAGTACAAATGTGCTATTCGCGTCAAGGCCGAATTCAACTGCTATAATCAGCGGCGTCAAAGACTGAGGTGATCTCGTGCCGTCTCGCGCTATGAAGTTCTTATCATTTTACCGTCCCTATCTGGGTCTGCTGGCGGTTGACCTGTTCTGCGCCTGCATCGCCTCGGCCATTACGCTGATTTTGCCGCTCTGCGTTCGTCATATCACGCAGAATGTGTTAGGCGGCGGGGAGGCGGACCCGGCCGGTGATATCGCTGTTATGGCCGGGGTCATGCTGGCGCTGGTGGCCGCGCATACGCTCTGTACGCTCTTCGTCGACTACCAGGGCCACATGATGGGCGCGATGATGGAGCGCGATATGCGGAAGGAGCTCTTCGCGCACTTGCAGAAGCTGTCGTTCAGCTTCTTCGACGAGCAGAAGACCGGCCAATTGATGTCGCGCATCACCAACGACCTCTTCGCCATATCGGAGCTGTCGCATCATGGCCCGGAAGACTTGTTCATCGGCGCGATCACTTTTGTCGGCGTCTTCCTGATCACGCTGACCATCAACCCGGCGCTGAGCCTGATCGTCATCCTCTTCCTGCCGCAGATGCTGATCTATTCGCTGCATTTCAATCGCAAGATGCATCGCGCGCTGCGGCTGAGCAAGCAGCGGGTGGCCGAGGTCAACGCGCAGATTGAAGACTCGCTGGCCGGCATCCGCGTGGTGCAGTCCTTCGCCAACGAGCCGCTGGAACAAGCCAAGTTCGACGCGGCCAACGACCGCTTCGTCGAGAGCCGGCGGCTGGAGTACAAGAGCGAGGGCTTTTTCTATGGCGGCATGTCCGCTTTCACCCAGTTGATGACGGTGGTGGTGGTGGTATTTGGCGCGCTGGCGATCACCAGAGCCTCGCTTGACCTGCCCGATCTGATTACCTTCTTGCTTTACGTGGGCATCCTCATCGAGCCGATACGGCGTCTGGTCAACTTCGCCCGCTGGTATCAGGAAGGCATTACCGGCTTCAATCGCTTCATGGACATGATGGAACTGCCGCCCGCCATACAGGAGCCGCCCGAGGCGCTGATGCCGGCGCGTGTGCGCGGCGAGCTGGAGCTGCAGAATGTGACTTTCAGTTACCAGGATCGCTTCGGCAAGGTCTTTCACAACTTGTCGCTGAAGATCGCCGTGGGCGAATATGTGGCGCTGGTGGGCGCCTCCGGGGTGGGCAAGACTACTTTGGGCGCGCTGATCCCGCGCTTCTACGATGTTAACGGCGGGCGCATCTGCCTGGATGGCGTTGATATCCGCGAATACAGTCTGGCGTCGCTGCGGCGGAATATCGGCACGGTTGACCAGGACGTGTATCTCTTTGGCGCGACGGTGGCCGAGAATATCAGCTACGGCAAGCCGGGCGCCGCGGAGGAGGAGATTGTCGCGGCGGCAAAAAAGGCCAATGCGCATGAGTTTATCATGGCGCTGCCGCAGGGCTACTCGACCGAGATTGGCCAGCGCGGCATCAAGTTATCGGCGGGCCAGCGCCAGCGGCTCAGCATCGCGCGCCTGTTTCTGAAAGATCCGCCGCTGATCATCCTGGATGAGGCGACCAGCGCGCTGGACAATGAGAGCGAGCGGGTGGTGCAGGGTTCGCTGGAGCGGCTGATCGAGAATCGGACGACCCTGGTCATCGCGCATCGGCTGTCCACCATTCGCAATGCCGACCGGATTCTGGTGCTGACCGAGGCGGGCATCTGCGAGCAGGGCACGCATGAGCAGCTGCTCGCGGACGAGGGCGAGTATGCGGGTCTGTATAATCTGCAGCCGGCGCGATGATGGTAGAATCAGCGGCCTATAGTTCGCTGATGAATCGGCGAATCTGTGTTTCGTCCAGGTCTCGACACTCGCTCCTGGCGCAAATGGCTATAAGCGTTACCGCATGTTCCCCGCCAACATGATAGGCAATGCGGAAACCTCCGCGTTTGCCAGCACGAGCTGAACGGTTGACCAAGCGAACGCGAAAAACAACATCACCCACGCGGCGATACCGTGTGCCTGGACGATTTCCCGCTTCCAGTTCCTCTATCAGATTATCTACCGCGTCGAGTACTTGGGGATACTTCCTGGCCAATCTTTCTAGCCGGCTGTCAAAGCGTCTGGTTTGCTTTACCGTCGTCCTTGGCATGTTTCGTTTGCGCTCGCAGTTCAAGAATTCGTTGCTTGCTATCCAAAACATGTCCGGACTCGATTTCTTGCAGGCTGACGCGCATGTCGTCCAAGAACGTCTCTTCCGGCGTCAAAGTTTCGGGGGCTGGTGAAAGCTTGGCGCGAGGAAGCGACCGAGAAGATCCCTGTGGAGTTGCTGCTTCTGCTGCCATCATGAGACTCCTTGACCTACGGCTTGCTTCACCAAATCTTACGCTCCTATGGTAACGCGGTCAACAAACGGACGCAATAAACCGAATTAACGGCTCCTGCGCGGTCAGTAGCGGGAGAGGGGCTCGAACCCTCACGCCCTTTCGGGCAGGCGCTTTTAAGGCGCCCGTGTCTGCCATTCCACCATCCCGCCGCTGGAGTCAGTATAGCCTCGGCAAGATGATTGTCAATATGACCGCGCCGCTAGACGCGGTGGCTGTCGTCGTTCTTGCGCTTGCCGCTGACGCACGGGCGGTACTTGCCGCCGAAGAGCATGAATAACCCCATGCCGACCAGGATCAGCGGGAAGATCTGCCAGAAGGCGCCGGCGATATCGGCGATCAAGCCGGGAATGCCGAAGATGACGCCGATTGCGATCAGCCAGAGCGCGCCGGTGGCGGAGCGCCAGCGTTCGCCCTTCGCGGCAGTCTTCGCCAATATGGACGCGGCGATGACGAACATGATGCCGGGCCACCACCAGCCGGTGAAGAACAAGAGACCCAATCCCACAAAAAAGATACCGGTACCAGCTTGCGAAGCTTTTTCTTCCCTATCCATTTGCCTGTCCCGAACTCTCTACGTTGCTATGCAGGTTATACGCGGCGGGGCGGCGAGCGGTTGCGCTGGCGGGCGTTATCAGGTCTCGACGAAGGTGACGCGATATGACTTTTGCCCGCGCCGGTTGTCGGTGTAACAGTCGCCGGTGCTCAAGCTGCCGGTTGTGGGATCGCGAGCGCCGTTCATTTCAATGGCGTAGTCGATTTCGGGCGCCATTTGGAAATCGGCGTATGAGTCGCCGTACTCGACCTTGAGCCCGCTGAAGAAGAGGTCTTCGCGGTTGCCCCAACGCGCGCGGATGGGCTGGCCGGGGACGCCGCGCCCGATGTAGTCGACAACGTGAACTTCAATGAGAGCCGGGCGGGCCAGGTCGCAGAAGGAGCGCACGGATAGAACGGCAAAGCTGCGCTGCTCGGCGCCGGGCCCGGCGGGGCGCTGGGTCGGGGTAGCCACAACAGTCTGCCGCAGCGGGCGCTTGGTGGGCAAAGGCGTGGGGCGCGGGTCATCGCTGATGGGCGCCGGTTGGTTGGGAAGCGCCTCTTCAGCGCCTGCCGCTGTTTCCTCGGGCAGCAGCTGCTCGGCGCAGCCGGCGCGCCCCTGCGAGGTATAGAGTCGGACGGCGCTGCGCAGCGCCCGGATGCCGCTGGGGTGGCGCAGATAACCGCGGCTGCCAAGCTCGCAGGCGGCCGCGGCCAGGGCGCTCCAGGGGTCACCCGCCGGGCGCAGCGCGATCAGTTTGTCCAGCGCGCGCGGAGTATCGCCACTGTGCTCGCGTTCCAGCGCGATGGCCATCATATAGTGCTGCCGGTCTTCCGCGCGCAGCTGCCAGGGTTCAGCCTGGGCTTGCCGGGGCGGTCCCTGAATCCGCGTGACGCTGATGCCCAGGACGAGGCCAGCGATCAGACTCAAGGCGAAGGCGACGTTCGAGAAGTAGCCGGGCGCCGGCCTGGGATCGCTTTCGCGGGGCGCGGGGCGCGGGTCTGCCGGCCTCATGGCCGCCTCTCTTCCGGCGCGAGGAAAGGGCGCATGGTGGCGGTCAGCTGGCCCAGGTCGCGCGCCAGCTCCACCAAAAGCTGAATATCGTCGAGGTCGCGCGTCGAGGTGGTGATGATGCGCTCAATGGAGTTGCTTAATTCGGGTCCAGCGAGGTCGCTGTAGAGCCGGCTGAGGCGCTGCGCCGCGCCGGCGAGGTCGGCGTCGACTGCGTAGCCGGCCGCGATCATGACCAGGTAGTCGTCGCGATAGGGCTGCGCCAGGTCGCTCAGCGCGCTATGACGTCCGCTGGCGGGGAATTGCGCCCAGCCCAGGAAAAGCCCGACGGCCGTTCCGATCAGCAGACCTGGAATAAGCGAACGAATGATGCGCAGCATAGTCTCGTCTTCGGTCATCTGTGGCGGGCGCGAGCGTTGCGCCGCCGCCGTGCCATCTATCATATAATGGAACGGCAGTCTTGGCAGAGACGCTCGGCTAGTAGGGCGCCAGCACTTCAGCGCGGTCGTCGATGCGGCTGTCGTCCACGATGACGAATCGGCTGGAATCGGCAGGCTCCAACGTCCACTCGATTTCGTGCGTGGTTCCGCCGTCGCTGACACAGTGCTGCTCGCCGATGATGAAATAGTCGCGCGCGTTGTGGCCAGTTTGGGATTCGCTGACGCGGATGCGGTCGAATAGCGTGGCGCCCAAAGCGTCCGAGCCGTGCTCGCGGGCGTCGAGCCGCAAGGTGTGGATGAGGCCGCGCGGGTGTTTGCGCCGGGCGACTTCATAGGCGGCGAAGGCGCGCGCCGTCGCGATGTCGGAGAGGGCGGGCAGGTCGAGCTTGAGCTGCTTCAGCCCAAAGACGTATTGGCCTTCGCCGTCGGCTTCGACGATTTCCAGGGCATCGCGCCGGTATAGCGGCTGGCCATAGAGCTGCAGCAGTGTGAGATAGACTTCCTCGCGCTGGCGATTGACAAGGCGAATGTCGACGAAGGTCATGCCGGCTCGCGTGACCTCGACGGCGACGTCTTCGGTGATGACGTAACCCCGATTCTCCGGCCCGCGCTCAAAGCGGCTGACCAGCCGGTCGAACGCCAGCATGCCAAAGGGTTGGTTTTGCTCGTCCAGCAGGCGCAAGGTCAGCGGCAATTCCGAGCGCTGCTCAAGGCGCAGTTCGCCCGGCAGCTGCCAGAGCAGGCTGTCGCGCCCCCCGATTTCGCGCGGGCGCATCAGCAGGGTCAGCCGGTTCAGGCGCTGATCGCCGAAGCTGTAACTCATGTCGCTCATATCATCGGCGAACTGCGCGACCGGGGTCTCGTTGAGCAGGGTGTAGTGCCGGTTGAGGAAGACCAGAGCGCCCTCGCGATCCACGTAGAAGCGGCCGCGCTCGCCGGCGACGATATCGCTGATCGCCTCGCGGATTGAGGCGCTTTCGCGCCACCAGTCGCCGACATAGGCGAAACGGGTCTTGCCGCGCTCCAGGCTCAGCGTCAGGTGGTCAGGCGGGAAGATGCGGACCTGGTCAATCATGTTAAAGCCGGTCACATCAATCAGGCAGAAGCCGGCGATGACCGCGCGGCGAATGACGGCTTGGCCCAGCAGATCCCGTATCACCTGGTCGGCGGTCACATCTATTTGTGGCTCGGCGCGGGCCGGGCTGTCGTCCAGCCAGGGCTGTATGTCTCGCAGGTGAATGACGGCTTGCCTGGGTCCGAGGGCGCCGGCGTCGGGTTCAATATGGCTGATGACGCCGGTGAAATGCGTGCGGACAGCCGCGCCGTCGTCGCTTTGGATGCGGACGCGCATGCCGCTGTCCAGACGATTGCGCTCGGGTGAATAGGCGCCGCGCGGGTTGCGGACGGTGAGGCGCGCCCAACTGTAATCGGCCATGCTGTCGTATGCCCGCCGCAGGCCCAGCCGCCAGCGCAGCTTCAGCACGTCTTGATCGATCTCAGCGGCGAAGCGGCCGTCGTTGTCGCGGTCGATGGCGACGCGGTATTGAATGGTCATGGCGGCGCCTCCTAGGCTTCCAGCAGCCAGCTGTGGCGGAAGGCGCAGCCGTAGTAGTCGCGCTCGCCGTAAGTGTAAATGCCCGGTTCGACGCTGACGCGCGCCGGCGTCAGCAGGGTATCGCCCAGGGTGACATCGGCTGAAACGGCCGCGGTGTAGCTGTCGATCAGATCGATCAGCCGCGGCAGGCAGCTGCGCAGGCCCAGGCCGGCGTCTTCCGGCGCGACCAGCAGTAGATGCGTGGCGCTGTGAAGAATGGTTTTAGCGCCGCCGCTGAAAGCCGCCGTATGCAGGCTGTCTTCGCTCCGGCGGAAGAGGCGCTCGCGTTCCAGCTCAATGGGCATGACCAGCAGAGCGGGTAGTTGGGCGCTGTGAAGTGAGTTGGGCAGTTCGGCGAGATCGTAGTTGTTGCGTACGCCGTTGATATTCATGATGGACAGTTGGGTCAGAGCCGCGCGAAATGTCGCCATCGGCTTGCTCCTTTCGTTTGGTTTGTTGTGGGTGATGCGGATGAGAAGATGTAGGGGCGAGCCTTGGCTCGGCGGGGCCTACCCCCCTCGGTCCCCCCATAGCAATGGGGGGATGACCGCTGATTTGGCTGAACTAGGAGTGTAGCGAGGACAGGCGCATGTCTGTCCCATACCGTTTTCGGAAATCAGTGTAATCTTCGCGCCGGCTGAGCTCCCCTCCCTGATGCTTCGGGGAGGGGTTGGGGGAGGGGTAGACCTGGGGCGGGCGACCAGATTGGTCGCCCCTACAGAGCTTTACATTGAAGCCCCTAGCGCGAGAGTTTGCTGCGGCGCTGTTCCATGGCTTCATCTTCCGCCAGCATACGCTCGAGCTCGGCGGTCTCCAGTTCGTCGACGTAGGCGTCGATGACCTGCTCGAGGTAGGCAGGCAAGTCGGCGTGGATATTCTGGAAGTTGGCGATGAAATCCGGGCTGGAGTTGTAGAGCTGGCCCAAACCCCGCAGCCGGTCGAGGCTCGGCTCGTAGAAGTGGCGCAGGTGCTGCCGCCAGCGGTCGAGGATCTCGGCGACTTCGCGGTCGCCGGCGCGCTTGCCCGCTTGCATGGCGTCGGCCAGATCAGCGTAGATCTGATCGCCCTCGGCCATGATTTCCTCTTGCCGCGCCTCGCCGTAGCTGTTCCAGCGCCCAATGGTCTCGTTGACCTCGGCCGGGCCGTATTGCAGGCGCGCCTCGCGCTCGTACTGTTTCTGCTGCTCGCCGCTGTGGCGTTTCAAGCCGCGTTTCTTCCTGGCCATCTCGCATGCTCCCGGTCGCTCTAGCGTCGCTTCGCTTTCAGATCATCGGCGTTGTTGTAACGGCGGATGGAGGGGTAGCGCCAGGCCACCCAGGCGGTCAGCAGCACGGTCGCCAGTCCGCCGCTGAAAATGGCGAAGGGCGCGCCAAAAAGCGAGGCTACCAAACCCGCCTCCAACTCGCCCAGCTGCGGCCCGCCCATGAAGAACATCATATTGACCGAGACCATGCGCCCGCGCAGTTCGTCCGGCGTCATCAGCTGGCGGATGGTGCCGCGGATGACCATCGAGACGGTGTCGCCGGCGCCGGTCAGGGCGAACATGAAATAGGATAGCGCAAAGCTGGTTGAGATGCCAAAGATGGCGGTCGCCAAGCCATAGACAGCCACCGAGGCTAGCAGGATGAGGCCCTGGCGCTTCATCTCGGAGCGCAAGGACATGACAAGGCCGACGAGCAGAGCGCCGATGGGTTG
>CAZWCV010000035.1:0-29015 GCA_964632725.1 uncultured Anaerolineaceae bacterium | reverse complement strand
ATGGCTTTGCCGATATCGTGCAGCAGGCCGCCGGCCTTGGCGATATTGACATCCGCGCCCAGCTCCATGGCGATCATGCCGGCGATATGCGCCGTCTCGATGGCGTGGGAATGTTGATTCTGCCCGTAACTGGTGCGGAATTTCAGTGTGCCCAGCAGATTCAGCACCTCGGCGTGCAAGCCGTGAATGCCGGTCTCGTAGGCGGCGCGCTCGCCTTCTTCGCGCACGATTTGCTCAACCTCGGCGCGGGTGTCTTCCACCAGCTTTTCGATGCGCGCCGGATGGATGCGCCCGTCCACGACCAGCTTGGCCATCGTGCGCTTGGCGACCTCGCGCCGGATGGGATCGAAGCTGCTGATAGTTACGGATTCGGGCGAGTCATCGACGACCACGTCGACGCCTGTCGCCAGCTCAAAGGAGCGAATATTGCGGCCGTTGCGACCGATGATGCGGCCTTTCATATCATCGCTGGGCAGATGCACAACGCTGACCGAAATCTCGCTGACCTGTTCCGACGCCAGCCGCTGGATGGCCATGGCGATCAGGCTGCGCGCGCGCGCGTCGGCGGTCTCGCGCGCTTCCGCCTCGACCTGGCGGATGATCCGCGCCATGTCGTTGCGCGCGTCCAGTTCGATTGAGTCGAGCAGCTGCTGCCGCGCTTCTTCTACGGTCATCTGCGCGATGACTTCGAGCTTCTCGATCATCACCGCTTCCGACTTTTGCAATTCGTTTTCTTTCTTGTCGAGGCGGCTCTGCCGCTTGTTCATCTGCTGATCGCGCTGCTCGAGGCGTTCCACGCGTTTGTCGAGTTCGCTGCGGCGCCGCCGAACGCGCTCGTCTTCGTCGTCCAGGTCGCGGCGCCGGCGGGCGATCTTCGCGTCGGCATCGCTGATGCGCTGGCGGGCGTCGCTCTCGGCCTTGGCGATGATTTTCGATTTTTCAGACTCAGCAGTCTGCAAAACCTTTTTGGCATCCTCGGATGCCTTCAAGAGGGCGCTCTGCCCTTCTTCCTGCTGTTTCTTTAGTAAGGCCCTGACACTCCGGCGGCTGCCAAAGGCGTAACCGGCGCCAACACCCACAATGGCGGCAACAATAGCGACTGCGATTCCAATGATGTCCATAGTCTTTTGACGGGCTCCGAGGGATACATCCGTCTCTGCTCCTTTCTCTGTTTGGATCGGCGCTTATCCGCCGATATTATTCCGCGGCATCGCCTAGAAAGTAGCCTGCGTCTTGTTCTTCGCATTCCCTTTCCAGGCGCAGCACAACGTCTCTGATGGTATCGGCCTCGAAGCCGCGCCGACGCAGCATCCCGCTCAACTTGCGCCGGAATGCTGGCCGCGTCGTTCGTCTGTTGCGCCTGGCTTGCCCGCTCGCCGCGCGGTAGGCTGCGTCGTCGACTTCGATGTCAGCCAGCAAGGTCTCAATGATGTCGTCGGCGACGCCCTTGGCGCGCAACTCGTATCCAAGCGCGCGCGGCCCCATCGGCTTGAAGCGAGCGCGGTTCTCCAGCCAGAAGCGGGCGAAGCCCAGGTCATCCAGATAGCCGAGCCTCTGCAAACGCGCCAACACTGGCGCGATCAGCGAATCAGGCGCCTTGTGCGTGGCGAGGTTGCGCCGGACTTCTTCGGTGCTGCGCGGCCGGTACGACAGAAAGCGCAGGGCTCGATCAAAGGCGCGCTGTTCCGCTTCGGCATCCGCCAGCGCCTCGATTTCTGGCTGGCTTAAGGGCTGACCGATGGCAAGCTTGGCCGCCTCGAGACTCGGCAAGCTCATGACGTACTCATCGTCAAGATATAGCTTTATCCGTTCGCGGTCGCGCTGATTGACTTCCAGGGCAGTAACAACCGGCATGGCGATAGTCCCAGCAAGAACTCGCTGTAGTATTGATACAACGGCCAAACCGCTACCATATTACAAAGTGTCTCAAAACAGCTCGGGGGCTGCTGACTGTCATACAGGTCGTCAGCATAAGGCGCCGGTGAAGAATTCTGCAAGGATTGAGGCTTCGCGCCGTTATGCTCCCGTCAATGAACTTTCTTTCGGAAAGTTCATTCCAATCTCGTTCTGTCCTGGATTGAGCCGATTGATCGCTCGTAATCTGCGCAGTCTGCGCCGCAGCCGCAGACCCGTTACCTTCTTTGATTGCCGCTTTGTAATCGAGTCCGCGCCTTGTACTGCCACCACATCTTGCCGCGCTGCGTATACTTAATTCAGAGCGGCAGTCATCGGTGGCCTTGAAATGACTACGTTTCGGAACATGGGCGTACATACGCTCTCATTCCACCCAATTATTATACAGCAAAACGCCGGATGGCAAGCCTCGCATCGGCGCTGACCAGGCCCGGCGCAAACACGAAAGATCGGGCGCCAGCGTCCCATGCGCTGCGATTACGAGAAGAGCAGGCGGAACACTGGCTGGAATAAACTTGGGCAAAATGAACAAAGGCTGAATCATGGCCAGGTTTTCACGAGGGATTTTGGTGACGGGCGGCGGCACCTTCCTGGGCGACAATATCGCCTCGGCCCTGCTGGCGGAGGGCGCCAAAGTCAGCCTCTTGGTGCGGCCGGAGGGCGCGGACAAGCTGGGTCCGCTGGCGCAGCAAACGCGCTGGTCGACGGCTGATGTATGGAGCCCGGCCAGCCTGCGCGGCAAGGCGCGCAATCATGCCGCGGTGATCCACACCGTTGGCAGCTTGTCGGCTGATCCCGCGCAAGGTTTGTCGCATAGCCGCCTCAACTTCGTCTCGGCGCGCAACGTGGCCAATATGTGCGTCAGCGACGGCGTCGAGCGCATGATTTTGATCAGCGGCGCCAGCGCTCCCTGGATCAGCCGCGCCTATATCGCGGCCAAGCGCGATGCGGAGCGGTATATGCGGCGGCTCGGCTTGCGGGCCACCATCGTGAGGGCGCCACTGCTCTACGCGCCAGGCGGCAGCCGACCCTTGTTTTATCGCGCAATGTCGCTGTTCGCTGTGGCGCCGCCGCTGTCCTGGCTGTTCTTAAACAGGATCGCGCCAATGCCCGTTGATGTGCTGGCTCGCGGCGTGGCGCTGCTGGCTATCAGCGGCGACGAGTCGCGAGAGCTGTATTACGCCCGCAACCTGCGGCGCTTGATTCGCCGCGGGCCCGCACAACCCGAGGCCGCGCCCGATCAATTTCTGCCAGGCGGGACGGACCGGGACGGACCCTACGATAACCTGGATGAAGACCTGCCTTTTGGCTGGACGCCGGGTCCGTAAATCGTCCTTGAATTGGCGCTGCCAGGCAGTATAATATTGGCGCTTCGGCGACGTGGCCAAGTGGTAAGGCAGAGGTTTGCAAAACCTTCATTCGTGGGTTCGAATCCCACCGTCGCCTCATCCTATTGCCGGTAGATGAACGCAACAGTCTTGGCGTATCCAGGTACTCCCCGCCCTGGCAAATCGTCAAAATCGCCCCACGCGAAGGGGCCGCCTTTCGCGCGCCGAGCGCCCGGCCCCTTGAGCAATTACACGCTGAGCACGGTATGCCCGGCCTGCAACAGCCGGACATTCAAGCTGGCCTGCAAGGTGCGTTGCGGCAAATGCGGTTTTATGTGGGATTGCAGCGAGCTTTAGCGCGCGTAAGCAGTTACGATGAAACTTTCCAGAAGCGCTCTACATAGGCGCCCGACTGCGGATCAGTAAAAGCGCGCCGCACATCCGCCTCCATCGCCGCCAGGCTGCTCCAAAAGGTGCTGATCTGCGACTCGTAGCAAGCGATTGCATTGATCTTGGCGCGAATGTCGGACTCGCTGAGCCGCGCGTCCGCCGGTTCGAGCGGCAGGCCGAATGCCTGCAGCGCCGACTCGGTAGCATCGTCGGCATTCAAATACGGGAACTCGGCGTAAAATCGCAGCGCCGCGCGATCGGGGATGTCTCGCGCCTGCGACATGCCCCATTCACGGGCGATCTGATGATCGACGTGATGCCCTACCCCTAGCGGCAAGTATATGCGCGCGGCTGTTTCCAGCTCGGGAATCTGAATACCCTTCAGCAAGCGCGGCGCGTAATCCGCCGGATGCACCTCGCCGAACAGAGATTCTTCGGACGGGTAGAGCGCCAGATCGCCCGCTATCCGGTATACGCAATCCGGCAGCGGAACGTGCATGAAATCGACGCCGATGGAGTTGGAGGCGTTTTCGTCTTCGATTTGCCGGCTGCGCAGGGGACTGTCGCCGGCTGACCAGCGTCGATGCAGGTCCGCCAGGATGGGCGTGTCCGGCAGTTCGCCCTGGTAGAGACCGCCCATGATCGTCATGATTGTCACGGCATGGCCGGCGGCAGTCAGCCGGTGGGCGGTTCCGCCGCAACTGAAAATGCCATCATCGAAATGCGGCGAAATGAATACGTGAGTCTCTCGTGCAGTCAAGTGGCCCTCGCCTAGCGCTGACTTCAGGTCAGCCGGCGCTCTCTAGTTCAGCAAAATAATCGCAGTAGTCGCAGATCGGGCAGCGCTCGCAGGCCGGTTTGCGCGCGTGGCAGGTGTCGCGGCCATGCTGTATCAGCTGAATGTGAAATTGGTAATAGTCAGCGGCCGGCGCGATGGCTTCCATGACCGGATGGGCGTCATTGGCGGAGAGCTTCTCGGGCAGGAAACCGATGCGTTTGCTGACGCGATAGATATGCGTATCGACCGGAAACGCGGGCCGATTATAAGCGAAGCACAGCACAATCGCCGCGGTTTTGGGCCCAACGCCACGCAGCGAATTCAGCCAGGCTTTGGCCGCGTCAATGGATAAGTCATTCAGAAAGTCGATGCCGTATTCGCCCGCCTCGTCGAAGATGACTCCCAGGACCTGCTGGATGCGCGGCGCCTTCTGATTGGCCAGGCCAGCCGGTCGAATCACATCAGTCAGCTCGGCCAGATCGGCAAAACGCACCGCCTCCCAATCCGAATAGCTGTCCTTGAGCCGGGCGAAGGCGCGGTCGCGATTGGCGTCGTTGGTGCTCTGGCTCAGGATGCAGCTGATCAGCTCGTCCATGCCGTCTTGATTGCGCGACCAGTCGAAAGTACCGTAGACTCGCGTCAAAGCAGCGGCGATGGGCGCGTACTTGGCGCGGCGAAGGGGCAGATTGTCAACTTTTTCGAGTGGGTCGCGTTTACGTGGCATGCACCCATTGTACCGGTCAGGCGCGTGGCTGCAAGCGACGAACTTTCAGCTGCTGGCGATGCCTAGGCAGCGCGCCCTTTCGGTTTGGCCGCCAATGAATCGGCCGGTAGCAGATGCCAGGCCGCCAGGGCGATCAGCGCGAAAACCAGGGCGGCGGCGAAAAACGTTCCGCGCATGCCCAGCAAAATCGCCACCGAGACGCCGAAGATGGGCGCGACCGCCTTAGAACCGGCGACGACCGAATTGTCGATGCCGTAGACGGCGCCAGCGGAGTCTTTGTCGGTATAACGCGAGAGCAAAGCGCTGGGCGCGGCCACAAGACCGCCGGAGGCGATCCCGGCCAGGCCCTGCAAGAATAGCAGCTGCCAGACATCGCCCACGAAGACTTGCGTAACATAAAGCGCGGTCGCGGCCACCGAGCAGTAGATCAGCACTTTGCGATGGCTGATCCGGTCGCCCAGGTTGCCCAGGTAGACCGCGCCGACGGTGGATGTCGCAGCCGAAACCGCTATCACCAGCCCGGCATAGGTATTGCTGGAATCGGTCTCGCGCGCGATCAGGGAGACCACAAACAACGGAGCGATGGGCACAATGATCACGCGCGCCAGGCTGGACAGGAAGCGCAAGAACAGCACCATGCCCACGCCGGAAGTCTGCACGATGGCTTTCCAGCCGCGGAATATCGCCAGGGCGTGAAAGTCATCGCGTTTCCGCGAAGGGCTGAAGTCTTCATTGATACCCAGCATGACGATCATGCCGCCCGCCAAGAGCAATACGGCGGTGACGATGAAGGGAACGCTGTAGCCGAAGAGGTCGGCCAGAGCCCCGCCCAGCAGCGGACCCACCGCCACGCCCGCCCACAAGCCGACCTGCAGCGCGCCCATGGCGAAGCCGACGCGGCGCCGCGGTGTTGCCGCCGCGACCAGCGCGTTGTTTGCCGATACCGTGCCGGTGATGACGCCTTGTATGGCGCGCACCAGGATCAGCTGCTCGGCGCTCTGCACAAAGCCCATCAGCGCCAGGGTGATGGCCCCGCCGAAAAGGGCGCGCATGATCATCTTCTTGCGGCCAAAGCGGTCGGCGACAGCGCCCCAAACGGGCGCGGCGATCATCATGGTGATGCCTTGCACGGATATGACCAGGCCGGCCAGCAGCTCGGTGCTGTGGCCGCCGGCGCTGCCCAGGTCTTCAATATACAGCGGCAGGAAGGGGAAGATCATCGAGAAGCCGACAGCCGACAGTATCTGCGCGATGACCAATACGCCCAGCGTGAATTTCCAGCTGTGAGGAAAAGAAAACGCTCTGGCGAGCGAGTGATAGTTTGCTGTCAGGACTCTTGCCATGAACACCTAGCCCATGAATTGTGTGAGTAAGTTCATATCAGTTGCAAACCTTCCTCGCGTCAGGCTCGGCGCCGGGTCGAGAGCTTCATCTCGACGGCGTCATTATCAGCCGGCGGCGCCGGGCAGAAGCCGGAAGCGTTTCCGTTTGGGCTTGGGCAAGAAGTTGGCGCCGATGACCAGGATCGTCAGATAGTAAAGCGCGACGACCGCGAAGACTGCGCGCAAGCCAAACACGGCAGCGATGATTGAGGCGGTGAGCGGCGCCATGCCGTTGGCGAAGGACGAGACGGACGCGTCCAGGCCGTAAACCGAGCCCTCGTCGCCCAGGTCGGTGAACTTGGCCAGCATGGCCGCGGGCGCTGACAAGACGCCACCGGCGAAGAAACCCGCCAGTCCCTGGAAGAGCAGCAGCTGACCGACGCTGCTTACGAATGCCTGCGGCACATAAAAGACCACAGCCAGCAGCGCGGCGGCTACCAGCGTATTCCGATAACCGCATTTGTCGCTTAGCCAGCCGAGAATCAAGGAACCGGCCGTCGTCGTGATGGACGACACAGTGAGCACCAGGCCGGCGTAGCTGCTGGCGCCGGTCGCCAGGACCGTTGGCATCAGCGCCAGCACAAACAGCGGCGCGATCGGCATGATCGAGCGCTGGGCGAAACCATTGAGGAAGCGCAGCGCATAAACCGTCTTGACGCCGCGCGCCCGCAAGATGACTTTCCAGGCGCGGACCATCTTCAGCGGGTTCAGGTCGAGGCGGACGCCAGCCGGCGGCGTATAAGTTTCGCGCACGCCGAATGTGACCAGCAGCCCGGCCAGCACCAGCATCGCGGAAGTGAACAAGAAGGGAATCTGGAAACCAAAGCGCTCCGCCAGCACGCCGCCAACGATGGGACCGACAGCGACGCCACTGAACAAACCGACTTGTAGCGTACCCAGCGCAAAGCCGATGCGCTCGCGCGGACATTCACCGGCGACCAGCGCCATGTTGGCGGCGATGATGCCGCTGGTCAGGCCTTGCAGGGCGCGCAGCGCGATCAGCGCGAAAGCAGTCTGCGCGAAGCCCATCAGCGACAGAATGATCGAGGCGCCGAATATGGCGCGCATAACCATCTTCTTGCGGCCGTATTGATCGGCCAGGCGCCCCCAGAAGGGCGTGGACAGCGTCGCCACCAGCGGCGGCGCGGCAATCACAATCCCGGCCAGCAACTCCGGGCTGATGAATTGCGCGTCTTTCAATGTCTGAACATAGAGGGGCAAGAAGGGATAGACGAGGGAGATGCCGCCCGCGCCAAGCGCCTGCGCCAGCGAAACCACCAGCAGCGTTATGAGCCAGCGATTGGGAGGCTGCGTGTCCTCAGTCTCTTGCACTCGGACGCCAAACTTGCAACTTTTTTTGCAAACCCCACTAGGCTAGTCCTATTCTTTGAAATTGCAAGCGGTGATTCTCACGACTTTTCGGCGAGCGATTCCATCTGTAATTCCGCCTCGATATGTACTAATCTGCTACTGAAATCTGCCGGCAGCTCAAGCGAAACGCGTCATGTGACATGTCCGCGCAAAGAGCCGCAGCCGAGCAAGGAGACTGGCCGCATTATGTGGCAACCGACGAAACTGGAACTTGAGCGACGGGAAAAGGCGGAGCGCCTGCAAGGCATGGGCGTTGAGCTGTATCCGGCGCGCGCCGCTCGCAGCTGCAGCATAGCCGATGCCGTCGCGGCGTTCCTGGCGCAGGAAGCGCGCGCCTCGGCAGGCGCTGATAGCTCATCCGAAGCGCAGGAGATTGAGGTGACGGTCGTGGGCCGCATCCGCCGCTTGAACAGCAAAGGCAAAGTCT
The DNA here is from genome assembly GCA_964632725.1 of uncultured Anaerolineaceae bacterium. Taxonomy (GTDB): domain Bacteria; phylum Chloroflexota; class Anaerolineae; order Aggregatilineales; family Phototrophicaceae; genus UBA6055. The sequence continues at coordinate 20,701 of CAZWCV010000035.1, read as the reverse complement.
CCTTCGCGCATATCGAAGACGAGAGCGGGCGCGTGCAACTCTTTCTGCGCGTGAATGCCCTGGGCGAAGCAACTTACGAGCAAGTGCGGCGCAAGCTGATTGATGTCGATGACTTTGTACAAGCCAGCGGCGCCATGATGCGCACGCGCGCCGGCGAGATCAGCGTGGCCGCGCGGCAACTGCGCTTGATCAGCAAAGCGCTGACGCCCCTGCCGGTTGTCAAAGAACAACGCCGCGACGACGGCAGCGTAGTCGAATATGGCGAATTCAAAGATGTCGAGTCGCGCTATCGGCAGCGCTATGCCGATCTTGCGGTCAACAAGTCGGTGCGCGATGTCTTTGTCAAACGGGCGCGGACGATCAAGGCGCTGCGCGATTTCCTGGATGACGAGGGCATGCTGGAAGTGGAAACGCCGATACTGCAGCCTCTATACGGCGGCGCCGCCGCGCGCCCCTTCGTCACACGCCACAATCAGCTGCATCAAGACTTGTACCTGCGCATCAGCTTCGAACTGTATTTGAAGCGGCTGCTGGTCGGCGGCTATGACGCGGTCTACGAGATCGGCCGCGACTTCCGCAACGAGGGCGTCAGCTACAAGCACAATACCGAATTCACCATGCTGGAATTTTACAAAGCCTATATCGACTATGCCGGCGTCATGGACATCACCGAGCGCATGTTCGCCTATACCGCCGAGCAAGTTACCGGGTCAGACCGCATCAGCTATCAGGGCCAGACGATTGATCTGACGCCGCCCTGGAAGCGCCTCAGCATCCGCGAGGCTGTGCAAGAAACTCTCGGCTTTGATTACATGGACTACCCCTGCAGCGAATCGCTCTATGGCTATCTGGAAGGGCGCGGGCTGGCCGACGGACTGGACCCGGCCGACACCTGGGGCCGGATAATCGTCGAGCATCTGCTCGGCGCCTATATCGAGCCGCGCTTGCAGCAGCCGACCATCATCAAGGATTATCCGCGCGATATGTCGCCCTTTGCCAAACGCATCCAGGGCGGCGCGGATATCAGCGATGAAAAAGAGCGCCGCTACATCGACAGCCACACCGAGCGCTTCGAGTTTTTCATCGCCGGCATGGAGATGGGCAACGCTTTCACCGAGCTTAACGACCCGCGCGATCAGCAAGAACGATTTGTGGAGATGAAGCGGCTGTACGCGGACGAAGCCGATGAGACCACGCCGCTGGACGAGGACTATCTCAACGCCATGCGCTACGGCATGCCGCCCAACGGCGGATTCGGCAGCGGCGTCGACCGCATGGTGATGCTGCTGACCGACCAGGTGAGCATTCGTGATGTGCTGCTCTATCCGCATTTGCGCGAGCCGGCGCCAACTGAACTCGATTTGCGCGGCCAGTTTATGTTGGATGCGGCGGTGCGCCAGCTTGATGTCCAGCTTGATTTACCGCTGGCTGGCTCAAAGCGCAAACTGGCCTTGTACTTGCCGGCTGCTGATGTCGGCGTTGAATTCCGCATCAGCAACGCGCTGGAGGGCGCGCTGCCGCAGTTGAAGAATCTGCGCAAGGCTTTCAGCGGCGACCTCTACGTGATGACGGATGAGGGGCTTTACCGCGTTGGGGAAGACTTGGTCGAGGTCTCGGCCGCGGACTTCTGGTCGTCGCTGAGTTAAGACGGAGCGTCCCGGCCAGCCATATACGAAATGATAACGTGAAGCGTACCTAACATGTTTCTCGAATTCCTCACGCCGGAAGTATTTGACGCGCTGGTCATCGCAAGCGTGGCGCTTGGCTTGGCGATTGCCGGGCGCCGCTTCAAGTTGGACCTGCGCAAACCACTGCCGGATGACGCGCCGGCTTGGGCGCGAACTCGCTACGAATCTTCAGATGCAAGCTCCCGTGGCAGCGATTCTTAGCTCCATGCGCCGCTTTAGCAGGCCCGGATTGGCTGCGGCGCATGGAACGCTTATACGACTCGCTGAATCCAGACCGACCGAAAATCTCAAGGAGAGACGCAGACCATGCTTGATATTGCGCTGATTCGGCAGAAGCCGGATTGGGTCAAAGAACAGATCGCGAAAGTGAACGATGACGGCGCAGTGGCGCGCATCGACAAGATCGTCAAGTTGGATATTGAGCGGCGCGAGACCCGCACGCGTATTGAAACAGCGCAGGCGGCGCGCAATAAACTGAACCGCGCCATGGGCAAGCTGCGCGGCGCCAAAGCGATGACTGACGAGGAGAAAGCGGAGCGCGCGCAGGCGGCGGGCGCGGCGATCGGCGTCGCGGAATATGAACGAGCCAGCCGCTTAATGGACGGTTCGGCTGATGTTACCGTGGTCGAAGAAATCGACTTCAAGAGCGCCTTTGACGAGCTTGTACGCGAATTGCGTTTGTTGGCTGATGAGATCAGCCAGGGCTTCCGGCGCATAGAATCGCTTGAAGCGGACTTGCGCGAGCATATGCTGTGGCTGCCCAACCTGCCCCACGAGAGCGTGCCCGTGGCCGAGAGCGAAGAGTCGAACGCGCCGCGTCAAGCAGTCGGGGAGTTCCGCGAGTTCGACTTTGAACCCAAGCCACATTGGGAGCTGGGGCCGGCGCTGGGCATCATCGACTTCGAGCGCGGCGTCAAGCTGGCGGGCAGCCGCTATTACGTGCTGGCGGGCTGGGGCGCTCGGCTGCAGCGCGCGCTAATCAGCTTCTTCCTGGATTGCGCGCGTGAGAACGGCTACACCGAACTCTACACGCCCTATATCGTGCATGCCGACATGCTCAACGGCTCGGCCCAATTTCCCAAGTTTCAGGACACGGTCTACGGACTGGCGGACGAAGACAAGTTCCTGATTCCGACCTCGGAGGTCGCCATCGTCAATTTGCACCGCGACGAGATTCTGGAAGAAGCCGAGCTGCCGCTAGATTACGCGGCGCACACGCCCTGCTTTCGCAGCGAAAAAGCCAGCGCCGGGCGTGATGTGCGCGGCATCAAACGCGTGCATCAATTCGAAAAGGTGGAGATGATCAAATTCACTACGCCCGAGACCAGCTATGACGAACTCGAGACGATGACCGCGCAGGCGGAAGCGATCTGCGCCCGGCTGGAGATTCCCTATCGCCGGCTGGAGATCGTCACCGGCGACCTGGGTTTTAGCGCCAGCAAGAAATACGATATTGAGATGTGGTCGCCGGGCTGCGAAGAATGGCTCGAGGTCAGCTCGTGCAGCAACACCGAGACTTTTCAGGCGCGGCGGGCCATGCTGCGCTACTACCCGGCCGGCACGCGCAAGTCGCGCTACTTACACACGCTCAACGGCAGCGGGCTGGCGACGCCGCGCGTCTTGATCGCCATCATGGAGAATTACCAGCGGGCCGACGGCAGCATCGAGATTCCCGAAGTCTTGCGTCCCTATGTGGGCGGCGCTGATGTGATCGCGGCGGCTGGCGGCTGAGACCCCGCTGGCCACGAGTCTTGTCGGGTGGCGTTATCGGGCGATCTAATATGTCGTCCCTACAACTCGACAAGATTTGTGGATCCTCATAATTGCTGCGGTTCTACCGGGATTTTGGCGCGCTGTTCGAGTTTGCCGCCGAGGCGGTAGATACAGCCCCAATTTCCGGGGGGTCGCCCGATTCTTCTTGACCAGGATTTCCAGCGCGAACTATAATCTATGCAGGCTATCCGCGTGCAATGACCTCGCCGGCAGCCAAAAATCACAGCGAAAGGAAAATCACAATGGCGTCCGGCTCTATCATCGAAATGAGGGGGCTGTCGAAGACCTATGGCTCCGGCGCCAGGCAGACCGTAGCGCTAAGCGACCTGAATCTCAATGTCGACCGCGGCGAAATCTTCGGCTTCCTGGGACCGAACGGCGCCGGCAAGACCACAACGATTCGTTTGCTGCTGGACCTGATCCGACCGAGCCAGGGCGGCGCTACGATCTTTGGCCTGGATGTACGCGCGGACAGCGTGGAGATTCACCGCCGCATCGGCTTCTTCCCGGCGGAGCTTAGTTTGTGGGAGGGGCGCACGGGTGAGCAGATCATCCATTATGTCGCCAGCGTGCGCGGCGACGCGCGCGCCATCGTCAAACACGCCGGCGAACTCGCCGAGCGCCTTGACCTGGATACGAGCAAAAAAGTGCGCGACCTGTCTTCCGGCAATAAACGCAAGCTGGGGCTAGTCATCGCCATGATGCATTCACCCGAGCTTCTGATTCTGGACGAGCCGACCGGAGGGCTGGATCCGCTGGTGCAGCAAACCTTCCACACCATGATGAATGAATACCGCGACAAAGGCAAAACGGTGTTTTTGTCGTCGCACGTGCTCAGCGAAGTGCAGGCCATCTGCGACCGCGTGGGCATCTTGCGCGATGGCGAACTGAAGGCGGTGGAATCGGTCGAGCGGATCACCAATGTCGAATTCAACTGGGTTGATGTGGGCTTCCGTGATGCCGTCCCCGCCGGCTTGCAGCAGCAACTGGAGAGCATGCCGACCATAACGGATGTCAGCACAAACGGCAGCCGCGTGCGGATGCGCATGATCGGCGATTTTGACCCGCTGCTGCGCGCGATCAGCGGCGGATACGTCGAATCGCTGCACGTAGAAGAGCCGACGCTGGAAGAGATCTTCCTGGCCTACTACAGCGGCGACAAGGAGAAGAGCTAATGAACGGCATCGTAATCGGCAACACGCTGCGCACCTCCTGGAAGCAGATTCTCTACTGGGGCTTGGGGCTTGGCGCGCTCGGCCTTTACATCGACTTCATCGCATCCAGCCCGGATATCATCTCTGGTTACGCCGAGCTGTTCAAGACGATGCCGCCGGCCTTGCTGCAAGCTTTTGGCGCTAGCGATGTCGCGCTCTTCACGACATCCGAAGGCTGGATCGTGTCGATATTTGTTTCTGAAGCGGCGATATTCCTGTCGGTATTCGCCGTGATGGCCGGCCTGAACATAACCGCCAATGACGAGCAATCGGGCGTGATGGACGTCATCTTGTCGCTGCCGATTTCGCGCGCGGCCTACATGCTGGAGCGCTGGATCGGCTACGCGCTGATCGGCTTGGCGATCATCCTCGTGACCGCGGCCATCACTGTTGGCGGCATCATAGGCATGAACATCGAGGCGCCGGCCGACGTCATATTCGCCAGCATACTGAATCTCTACCCGAGCCTGCTGCTGGTGATGACCGTGACAAGCCTGCTGGCGAGCGTGATGCGCCGGCGCGCGCTGGCTATCGCTTTGTCGGCCGCCTTCGTCATCGTCAGCTACATCTTCAACGCCATCGGCGCGGCCGCCGGTGGCGCAGCCGCCGATCTGATGGAAAGCCTGTCCTACTTCAGCTACGTAAATGGCGAGTCATTCGTGCTGGGAACTTATGACCCTGCGAATACTCTGGTTGTGCTATTGGCGGTGGTGGTCGGCTTCGGCATATCCCTGAAAATGTTTGTCAGCCGCGATATCGGCATTTAGGAGGCCCGCGATGATTGGCTCAGTCTTCCTCGAGACGATTAAGCAAACCTGGAAGCAGATGGTCTATTGGGGCGTCGGCCTGGCGGCGATGGCGCTGCTGATCGTGTTGATGGTGCCGCTATTCGATATGCAGCAGATGGCGGCGCTGCTGGAGAGCTTTCCGCCGGTGATCCTGGCCATGGTAGGCGTAGGCGACGATCTGGCGATTTTCACGACCAACGAAGGCTTCGTCGTCATCGGATTTTTCGGCAAGTCGGCTTTGATTTTCGCCGTCTATCCGGTGGTCATGGGCATGCGCATCAGCGCCAACGAAGAAGACAATGGCACAAGCGATCTGCTGCTGAGCTTGCCGATATCACGCGCGCAGGTCATGGTGGAGAAGTTCCTGGCCTATGCATTAAGCATCGTTGGCGTTGTCGTCCTGATCTATTTGGGCTTGCATGTCGGCGTCGCGCTGGGAGGGGTCGACCTGGATGTGGCGGCCTTGGCCGAAGTCACCTTCTATCTCATCCCGCTGCTGGTCTTCGTTTTGGCGGCGACCATGCTCGTCGGCGTGCTGGCGCGCCGAAGGACTGTGGCGCTGGGCATTGTGACGGCCTTCATCATCATCAGCTATATGCTGCAGACGATCGGCGCGGCGGCGGAAGGCACGGTGGCGGCGTCGGTGGGCGCGGTATCCTTCCTGACCTACTACAACACCGGCGACATATTGACCCAGGGTTTCATCTGGCCGCATATCGCCGGATTCGCGGGCTTGTCCGCGCTCATGCTGCTGGCGTCGCTTTATCGCTACGAACAGCGCGAAATCGCTGTGTAATCTGCTACCGGGTCTTTCGGCGTCTACGAGAGGCCCGGGTTCTCTCCCGTCAGCTCCGCCCTTTTCAAGCATCTGCTTCGGCACCGGTGTAGATACTGTCGCGGCATTGCCTGGCTTTCAGCTGCGGGCGTCGGCGGCGCGGTACTATAATTGAGTTGCGATTATACAGCCACACAGGAAGGCCATGAATCACAAAGAGGACTTGCTGCGCAAGATCGCCGAGCGAAAAGCGCTGGTCGCGGTAGCCGGCCTCGGCTATGTTGGCCTGCCGCTGGCGGTCGAATTCGCCGATGCCGGATTCCCCGTGCTGGGTCTGGATGTGGACGAAGACAAGGTCCGGGCGCTTAACGCCGGGCGCAGCTATATTGACGATGTCCCGGCTGACAAGGTGAGCAGTCTCGTAGCCGCCGGAAAGCTGCGCGCAACCTGCGACTACGACGACCTGCGCGCCGCGGACGCCATCAGCATTTGCGTGCCCACGCCGCTGCGAAAAACGCGCGACCCCGATATGTCCTACATCAGCCGGGCCGCAGGCTCCATCGCCGAGATCTGCCGGCCGGGCATGCTGATCGTCCTGGAGAGCACGACCTACCCCGGCACCACCGAAGAGATCATATTGCCGGAGATTACGCGCGATCAGCTCAAGGTCGGCGAAGAAGTCTTTGTCGCTTATTCGCCCGAGCGAATCGACCCGGGCAATCGACAGTTTTCCGTGCGCAATACGCCCAAAGTGGTCGGCGGCATCACGGACAATTGCACGGAAGTTGCGCAGTCGCTTTACCGGGCGGCGGTGGACAATATGGTCGCCGTCAGTTCGCCCACAACGGCCGAGATGGTAAAGCTGCTGGAAAACACTTTTCGCGCGGTCAACATCGGCATGGTCAACGAGATGGCGCTGATGTGCGACAAGCTGGATATCGATGTCTGGGAAGTGATCAACGCCGCCGCCACCAAACCTTTCGGCTATATGCCCTTTTATCCGGGGCCGGGTTTGGGCGGGCATTGCATACCGGTCGATCCACACTATTTGAGCTGGAAGCTGCGCACATTGGATTACAACGCGCGCTTTATCGAATTGGCCAGCGAAGTGAACGCCTCGATGCCGCTCTACGTGCTGGACAAGATTACGCACGCGCTGAATGACCAGGAGAAGTCCGTGCGCGGCTCGCAAGTGCTGATCTTGGGCGCAGCCTACAAGCGCGATGTGGACGACATCCGCGAGAGCCCGGCGCTGGATATTATCAGCCTGTTGCGGCAGCGGGGCGCGGAAGTCGCCTATTGCGATCCCCACGTGCGGGAGCTGCGCCTGGACCCGGAGACCATGCTGACAGCCGCGGACTACAGCCCGGCCTTGCTGCGGAGCGCGGATTGCGTGGTTGTCGTCACCGATCATTCCGCCTTTAACTGGCGGGAGATTGCCGCGCACAGCCGCGTCATTGTGGATACGCGCCATGTCTACAACAGCAGAGACGACGACCACATCATTGGGCTCTAGGCGCAGAGTTCGCGTGACGGGCGCTGGACCCCGGTGACGCGCGCTATGCCCCTGCACATCGCGATTGACGCCAGCCGCAGCGCCACTCCAAGACCGACTGGCACTGAATTCTACTCGCTGCGCCTGATCCAGGCCCTGTGCGCCGCCAACGAGAGGCGCGCGCAGCCCCACCGCATCTCGCTCTATCTGCGCGACAAGCCGCCGCCCGGTCTCTTCGCGGATTCCGCAAATGCGCGGCAAGTCGTGATTCCGCTCTCACGCCTCTGGACGCATCTGCGCTTCGCGGCGGCGCTATGGCATTCGCGGCCGGATATCACCTTCGTGCCCGCCCATACTTTGCCAGCTTTTTTTCCCGGACGCGCGATAGCCACCGTGCACGATCTGGGCTTTAAGCATTTCCCGGCCGCGCATCCGCCGTTGCAGCGAGCCTACCTGGAAGCGACAACCCGCTACAGCCAGGCGCGGGCGGATATGGTGCTGGCCGACAGCGAGGCCACCGCCGCCGATCTGCGCCGCTATTACAGCACAAGCCCCGGCAAGATTAGAGTCGTGTATCCGGGCGTTGCTGGCGACAAGTTGAAAGCGTCCGCCGCCGATGTCGCCGCCGCGCGCGCCAGGTACGGGCTGCCGGAGCGCTACTTTCTCTTCGTCGGCACGCTGCAGCCGCGCAAAAACATTCAACGGCTGGTTCAAGCCTTCGCGCGCTGGCAGTCTGAGCAAAATGGCGACGAGACGGCGCTGGTCCTGGCCGGCGGCAAAGGCTGGCTCTACAACGATGGCTGGCTTGAAGGCGCGCGCAATGTTCGGCTCACTGGATACATCGACGAAGCGGACAAAGCCGGGCTGCTGCGGGGAGCGATCGCCCTGGTCTTTCCCAGCTTGTACGAAGGTTTCGGCTTCCCCGCCCTTGAAGCCATGTATGCCGGGACGGCAGTCATCGCCAGCAAGACTTCCAGCTTGGGCGAAATCGTGGCCGACGCCGGGCTGCTGGTCGACCCCCTGCGTGTGACCGAGATCGCCGAGGCCATGAGCCGCTGCAGCGCCGACGACAAGCTGCGAAAAGAGCTAATCCAGCGGGGCCGTCAACGCGCGCGTCGCTTCACCTGGGAGGCGGCGGCCAATCAGGTGATGAAAGCCTTTGAAGCCCTGGCGTAAATCGGCCGGCCGGCAATCTGATAAAATGACAGTGTGAATGCTGAATCGCGTCAATCGGAGAATGAACGCCTGCTGCTGGCGCAGTTGGCGGATATCGGCGACCTGGTGTTGACCACGCCAGCAATCGCCGCCTTGCGCGAAGCTCGTCCGCGCGCCACCATCGACCTGCTGGCTGCCGAGCATGCTTTGCCGGTCATGCCCGCCGGACTGGTCGACGCGGTCATTCCGCTTGAACGCGGCGCAAGCGGCGGCCGCGCCTTTTACGCTCCGGAGAACTTGCGAACAGTCTTCGGTCTCCACCGGCGCAAGTACGATACGGTCGTTTTTTTTCATCATTTCACCCTGCGAGCCGGCGTATTCAAATTCTGGCTGATTGCCAAAGCCAGCGGCGCCAAGCGCATCGTCGGCTTGAAGAACCACCATGTCGGCTTTTTGACGGACGCGATCGACGATGCCGGCTTCGGCGCGCTGCATCAGGCGCAATACTGGCTGGAGTTGGTCGGCCTGCTGGGCGCCAGCAGCGAGTCGCGTCCGGCGCAGGTCAAACACGAGCCCCTGGAGAGTGAATCTGCGCCCGCTGCCGACAAGCCGCGCGTCGTCTTGCACAGCGGCAGCGGCGGCTACAGCCGGGCGCGGCGCTGGCCGGCGGAAAGATTCGCGGCGGTCGCTCAGCGACTGCGCGACAGTCACGACGCCGAGATTGTGCTGGTCGGCTCGCGCGACGATGAGCCGGGCATCGCGGATCCTCAAGCGGAAAACCTGGTAGGCCGGACGACGCTGCCGCAACTGGCGGATGTCATCGCCGGCGCCGACCTCTTCATTGGCGCGGACAGCGGCGTCATGCATATTGCCGCAGCCACCGGCACACCCGTCATCAGCATATTTGGGCCCAGCAATGCCGACGCCTGGCGTCCCTGGGCAGTTGACGCTCAAGCGGTCGTATTGCGCAGCGGCGTGGCGTGCAGCCCCTGCAGCTATGTCGGGCATGGCATCGGCGCTCGCGGCGGATGCGCGGCGCGCACCTGCATGAAACTGGTGACGGTCGAGCAAGTCGCTGAGACCGCCCGGCGCATCCTGGACGAGAGACGAGTAACCGAAGGGGAAGACGGTCAACAGCCGCGCGAGCAGCGGCAAGACGCGAGGCTGTCAATTCTGGGCGTGCCGGTCGACGCGATCACGTACGCGAACTGGCTGCAGCAGACCGAAGGCTGGATTCGCGCCGGCGGCCGCGCCCGGCACGTCTGCACAGTCAACCCGGAATTCGTCATGCTCGCGCAGAGAGATCCCATATTTTTCGCCATTCTGCAGCGCGCGGCGATCTGCCTGCCGGACGGCGTGGGGCTGTTATGGGCGGGACGGCAGCTGGACGCGCCGCTGCCGCAGCGGGTCACGGGCTCGGATGGCCTGCCTTTTATCGCGCGCCATGCCGCCGAACGCGGCTGGAAGTTATTCTTCCTGGGCGCGGCGCCGGGCGTGGGGGAGAAGGCGGCTGCGATTCTGCAGGAGCGCTTTCCCGGCTTGATTATCGCCGGCACGTTTGGCGGCAACCCCTCCGCGTGCGAGGAAGACGGGATTGTCGAGCGAGTCAACAGCAGCGGCGCCGATATGCTTTTCGTGGCCTACGGCGCGCCCGAGCAAGACAAGTGGATCGCGCGCAACCTGCCCCGATTGCGTGTGTCGATGGCGATGGGCGTCGGCGGCTCGCTGGATTTCATCGCCGGCGTGGTGCCGCGCGCGCCCGATTGGATGCGGCAGCGTGGCCTGGAGTGGCTCTATCGCTTGCTGAGGCAGCCCTGGCGCTGGCGGCGTATGCTGCGTTTGCCGCGCTTCGTGCTGGCCGTGCGGCGGCAGGCGAGACGCTGATAAGCATACCTGCCTTCAAACCAAGGTTGACTCAGTCGAACAAAGCAAGTGACGCGAAAAAGTCAATGAAAAATGGACTGACGCATAATAGTCGAATTGTAGGGGCGTTTCGCTGAAACGCCCGAAAGTCCAAGCATGAGCAACATCGGCGGGCCGGGCATTCTGCCGACGGGCGGCTCAGCGAGCCGCCCCTGCCGACGTCTTGCTTTTGCATGACTTTCTTGAAGCTACTTCTGTTGTAAACTGGATGTAGTCGGAAAAGCGAAAGCGCTGCCATGCCCGGAAAACTCTCGTCAAAGGTAGCTGACCTGGCCGGGAAGACGGTCCTGGTCGTCGGCGATGTGATGCTGGACGAATACATCACCGGCAAGCCGGCGCGCATGAGCCGCGAAGCGCCGGTGCCGGTGCTGGAACTGGAATCCAGGCGTTACATTGCCGGCGGCTCAGCCAATCCGTCAGCGAACATCGTCGCCTTCGGCAGCCGCGCCATTCAAGTCGGCGTGATCGGTGCGGATGACAGCGGCGCGCGCCTGGTCCAAATCCTGGAAGGTCAAGGGATTGACGCTGGCGGGCTGATTCGCTGCGACGATCGCCCGACGACGGTCAAGACGCGTATCCTGGCGCAGATGGGGCTGCGCTTTCCGCAGCAGGTGACGCGGATTGACACGCTGACGCGCCGCGAGATTGGCGCGCAGACGGAAGCGCAGATCGTGGCATTCGCCGAGAGCCGGCTTGAACAGCTCGACGCGGTATTGCTGTCCCATTATCATGGCGGCTTGCTGACGGCGGCGCTGGTGGCGAGGATTCGCGAGCTTTGTCGCGGCGCCGGCATCTTGATCACAGCCGATGTGCAAGGCGGGTTTTCCAGTTTCAGCGGGCTGGACCTCATCAAGTGCAATGCCGATGATGCCGGGCGCTACCTCAATCGCGAGCTGGCCAGCGATGACGACTTCAGCGCAGCGGCGCAGGAATTGGCGGGCGCGCTGGGGGTTGCGCGGGCGGCCATTATCACGCGCGGCAGCCGCGGAGCGACAGTCGCTTCCGACGCCGGGATACAACATTGCCCGGCGCCAAGCATCAGCGATGTTTTCGACACGGTTGGCGCGGGCGACACCGCCATCGCCACCACCACGCTGGCCATGGCGAGCGGGCTCTCGGCAGCGGACGCCGTCACGCTGGCCAACTACGCCAGCGGCATCGTCGTGCGCCACCTGGGCAATTATGCGCCCACACCGGCAGAGTTGACGGCCAGCATTCAAGACGCGCTATGATATATGCTCGACGAATTCAATGGTATTGCCATCAGGATCAGCCAGGGACGCAACCTTGGCGCCTTTGTATTCGTCGACCGGGTTGATCTCGCTGCCATGATTCGCCAGGCCCGCTGCCATCACCTTTTCAATGTCGCTGACAGCAAAGCGGAATTGCTGACGATTCTGCTCGGCGACGACGCCGGCGATGGCGTTGGGGCAAAGCACCACCTCCAGACCGGCCAGCGCCCCGCCAAAGAATTGCTGATCGCCGATATGCACCGTTTCCTTGAGCCCGGCGCCGAAGACGGCATTGTAGAAGCGCACCATCTTCTTCATGTTGACCGCTGCAATCGTCAGACCAATCAAGCGCATAAGGTTCTCCCTTTTTGTCAAACAACCCCGACCCAATTATGGACTGCAAATGTTCAACCCGCCTAACGCCAAGACCTTCTTCGAGACGGTATGGGATATCGTGCTGGAGATCCCCGCCGGAAAAGTCAGCAGCTACGGTCAGATCGCCTCGATGATTCCGCCGGATGCGGACAGGGAGCCGGCGCGCATGAAGCGCCTGGCGCCACGCTGGGTGGGCACGGCGCTGCGCAAGACGCCGCGGGGCAAGTCAATACCCTGGCAGCGCGTCATCAACAGCCGCGGCATGATCAGCTTTCCCGCTGGCAGCCAGCAAGCCGATGAGCAGCGCCGCCTGCTGGAAATGGAGGGCGTCGAATTTGACAGCCGGGGACGGGTTGACTTGCGCCGCTTCGCCTGGCAGGGTCCGGACGAGGCCTTCCTGAGGCGGCGGAAGCTGCTGCCGCCGCGCCCGCTGGGGTGAGCTTTAGAATTGCACGTAGCTGTTTTCCGCCAGCACAAAGCGATGGGCGTCGGGCACATGCCCTGCTGAGGAGACGCGCGCATTGTCGGCCAGCAAGCTGCGGTCAATCCGCCCGAGAATGTTGCGGATCTCGCAATCCTTCATGACGATGCTGGCTTCGATTTCGCTGCCGTCGACGACGACATTGTCGCCGATTGAAGTATAAGGTCCGACGTAGCTATTTCGAATGACGGTGTTATTGCCGATGATGACGGGCCCGCGAATCACGCTGTCGATGACGCGGCTGCCGCGCCCGATTAACACGCGATGCGAAACTTCGCTCTGCCCTTCTATCTGCTCGCTGCCCTCGGGCGCGGGCGAATAGGGCAATTCTTCCAGCACCAGTTGATTAGCCATGATGATGGCGTCGGGTTTGCCGGCGTCGATCCACCAGCCGCTCAACTCGTAAGATGTCACCGGCAACCCGTCGTCGATTAGGACTTGAATGGCGTCGGTGATCTCCAGCTCGTTGCGTCCCGACGGCTTGATCCGGCCGATGGCGTCGAAGATGGACTTGCGGAAGAGATACACGCCGGCGATAGCCAGGTTGGAGGGGGGATCCGGCGGCTTTTCGATCACGCGGACGATGCGCCCGTTGCTGATTTCGGCAATGCCAAAGCGCGTGGGATCCGGAACCGAGGCCAGCACGACCACGGCCTCATCGGTCGAGTCGGCAAATGAGGTGAGCAAGCCGGTCATCTTGTCCTGGAAAATGTTATCGCCAAGGAAGACCGTGAAGGGTTCGTCGCCGACGAAGTCGCGGCAAAGCCCGGTCGCATGCGCCAGGCCCAGCTGCTCGTCTTGCACGATGTATTCGATGCGCACGCCGACGGACTTGCCGTCTTGCAGGTTGGACACGATGGGTGAATCCAGGCTGTTGACGACGATGCCGATATCGGTCAATCCCGCCTTTTTCAGGGCATCCAAGGCGTAGTTTATCAGCCAGCGGTTGGCGACCGGCACCAGAGACTTGGGCATGGTCAAGGTGACGGGGCGCAGGCGTGTACCCTGCCCGGCGGCGAGAATCAGCGCCTTCATTTGCGGTCTCCTCTTCCGTGAATGCAGCAGTTGAGATCAACAGGCATACTAGCAGAGCTTGCGACTTCGCGACAGGCAATCGCCCGCCTCTTGCCCTACGCTGAGGCGGCATCGCGCTGGCGTTTGACTTCGAATGCGATAATGGCCGTGGCCGCCACCGTGCCCAGGGATTGGTCGAACTCGCGCCCATAGGGTATCTCCAGCCTGAGGTCGGCAGACCGGGCGAAGGAGCGGGTCACGCCGCGGCGCTCGCCGCCGATGAGCAAGAATGTGGGCAGCGACAAATCCGCCTGATCGGGAGGCAGGGAACGCTCGGACTTGGCGGCGACGGCAATCTGCAGGCCGCAGGCGCGAAAGATGTCGGCCGCTTGGGACGCGGTCTCCGTTATTGCCAGGGGCATCCGCTCGATAGCGCCGGCGCTGGCCCGGCCGACGATGGCGACCGCAGTGGTCCAGTTGCGTGGGCGCAGGACGACGCCATCCACGCCGGCCGCGTACAGGCAGCGGACCGCGCCGGCGAAATTATAGGGGTCCTCAATGCCGTCCAGCATAACGATGAAGGCGGCGCGATCAGCAGGCAGCAGGTCCTCCAGCGCGCAGAACTTGCGTTCGCCGACCTCGGCCACTACGCCGCCGTGAGAATTGCCGGTGGCGCGCCGCTGAATGGCGTCGCTTGTGACAAAGGCGACTGGCGTATTGGTTGCCTCGGCCTGGCGCAGCAAGGGAACAAGGCGCCGGTCAAAGCGTTTCTGGCTATCAATCAGAATTTGATGAACATCGCGCCAGCCGGCTTCGATTGCGGCTTGCGCCGAGAGACGGCCTTCCAGCCAGCCGCTTGACTGAGACATCACAAGCCCAGGCGCTTGGCGTCCCGCCACCAGCGGTCAAGCTCGTCCAGGCTGAAGTCGCTCAGCGGCTTGCCAGATTGCGCAGCCTGCGTCTCCACATAATTGAAGCGGCGATAGAATTTGGCGTTGATGCCGCGCAGCAAGCTCTCCGGGTCGTCAACGCCCAGCCAGCGCAGCCAATTCACGGTGACGAAGAGCAGGTCGCCCAATTCTTTGGCGCGCTCTTCTGCGCTTTCAGCCGCCATCACCTCAGCCAGTTCTTCCTGGAATTTGGCTTCGACGCCTGAAATATCGGGCCAATCAAAGCCGACCTTGGCGGCGCGCGCGGAATATCGCTGCGCCACAAATAGCGCCGGCGCGGCTTTGGCAACGCCGTCCAGCAGCGACTCGCTCTGTTGGCCAGCCTCGGCTTTTTCCGCCGCTTTGACTTCGTTCCAGATGCGCGACAGTTGCGCCAGATCGCTGGTCGGCGCGACATCGCCAAAGACGTGCGGGTGGCGGCGCAGCATCTTGTCGTTCAAGTGGCGCAGCAAGTCCGCCATATAAAACTCGCCCTCGTCGATGGCGATTTGGGTGTGTAAAAGAATTTGCAGAAGCAGATCGCCCAGTTCCTGGCAGAGCGACTGCGGGTCGTCGGCGTCCAGCGTATCCAGGACTTCAAAGGCTTCTTCAATGAGAAAGGGGCGCAGTGATCTGTGCGTCTGTTCGCGATCCCAGGGGCAGCCTTCGGGCGAGCGCAAATGGGCGATGATATTCTGCAGGGCTTCAAAGCTGCTGAGTTCCCCCAGCGCCGGCAGGTACAAGGTGGTCGTGATGTCGATCTTGGCGCTGCGGTCGATCTCGTACAGGCGCAGCGATTCGAGCATTGCCTCCGGCTCCCCGGCCGCGTGAACGAGCGCAACCTCAAAGTCGTCGGGATACTGGTTCATCAGCGTCAATTTGAGATTTGAAGCGACATCGCGGCTGTAGACTTGCGCCAGGAGCGCGGGCAGCGCCGGATTGATGGGCGGATGGTATTGCTCGGCCACGCTTAGCGCGTCCAGAATTTGCAAACCGTCCAGCGCATCGCGGCCGATCAGCGACAGGCAGGGTTCGATGAAACTGAGGCCGTGAATGATTTCCACCTCAAGCGCTTGCGCGCGCGCCCGCTCGATGATCCGTGATACGCTGGCCTCGCCGACCAGCGGGTCGCCCGGCACGGCGTAGACGACTTGCCCGTCGCGCCCGCCGGCCGCCAGAACCCGCTCGGCGATTTCGTCATAAACATCATCAAATCGATCGCGGGTCTGGTAAATCTCGTCGAAGCTGCGCCAGTTGACGCTGCCCGGCCACTGCGCGACGCAGGGATGGCGCGCAGTGCGCAGGTATACCGTTTCGGCGTCCTGGAGCCTGGTCCAGGCTTTACGCGTCAAATGGTCGATAGAGCCGGGCCCCAAGCCTATGATCGTGATCATCTTCGATAGTATCCGCCGGCCTCAGCCCGGGAAGAGCCTAATGACATCGTGTTCCTCAGCAGCGCGCAGCCCGGCCAGGATAGTGTCCCAGCGCCGCCACTTGCCGTCGCGCCAGTCTTCCGCCCGCCAGGAGCCGATCATCTCGCCCAGGCGCAAACCGATAGCGATGCGGTAATCGCGCAAGAAATCGTCATAGGGGTAGTCGCTCAAGCCCTTCCGTCCCGATTCCGCCCAATGCCGCTGCAGAAAACGGGGTTCTTCGAATTTGCGCTTGGCCGGCGGCCAATGGAAGGCGATCATGGTCGCCAGGTCCTCGGCGGCCAGACCCGAGCGCCAATGCTTCCAATTGAGGATGCGGCAGGCGCGGTGCGAATACACCAGATTGCCGGGTTCGAGATTGTTGTGAATGACTGTTAGATTCCGCCCCGCCAGCAGCCGCTCGCGAAGATCCGCCGGCATACGCCCGGCGAAGGCGTTCAGGGCGGCGCGATGGTCCGGGTTGACGTGAATCATGCCATGCGACAGGAAGCGCTCGAAGCCGTCGCGTTGCCGCGCCAGCCTGTCCTCCAGGCGAGCTTCCGTCATGGCCAGGTCAATGGTATGGCCCAACCGATCATCCTGCCAAAAGCAAGCATGGATTTTGGCGAGGGCGTTGGCCAGCTCCGCGAAATGACGGCGGGTCGGCGGGAAGGGTTCGTGATGAGCTTTGTAGCCGGAGGGAAGCCCCCCGATCAGCACATGCGATTGATCGGCATCGACATCGTAACAGGCGTCATAGCCATCGCCGATGCTCAGGTCGCCGGCGCCAAAAGCCAGCCGCAGCGCCGGCAAGAGCGTCGTATAGAATGTGACCTCGCGATCGGCCAGCGCGTACCCGGCCTGATACACCTTAAGAATCATGCTGTCGGGCAGGCTGCGCGCCACACTGAGGTCGCTGTAGCGAATACGCAGCGTGTAACGAGTCTCAGACTCGCCTTCTTCACGGCCAACGAGGCGGACATCGCTGACGTGATAGTGGGGCAGAAATCCGCCGTCGCGCAAACGCCGCGTCAGCCATTCGGCAGTGATTTGATCGGGCGATGTGATGAGAATGGCGCGCTCCCCATGTGATCCTGGCCGCGGACCGGTCGACGCCACCAATCATGCGGCTGCGCGCCCGAAACGTCAAGCGACAGATCAGCCGGCGCTGCCAGTCAAGGCGAAGTCAGCCGGGCCCCGCGAAGGCAATCCGGCTGAGAACGCGCTTCCGCGCAGAAGCTGCGCTCCTAGCGTTTGGTGTAGGTGGGCGCCTTGCGAGCGCGTTTCAAGCCGGGTTTCTTACGTTCCTTGACGCGCGCGTCGCGGGAGAGGAATCCTTCCCGCTTGAGCGTGCCGCGCAGGTCGGGATCAATCTTTTCCAGGGCGCGCGCGATGCCCAGCAGTATGGCGTCGCGCTGGCCGGTGATGCCGCCGCCGTTCACATGCACGGATACATCATAGCTGCGCTCTTGCCCGATATGCGTCAGGGGCGCGATGCAGGTCTCCATATCGCCGAGACGCGGCAGGTATTCCCCGCCCTCTTTGCCGTTGATGATGAACCTGCCGGCGCCGCCCGGGAACAGCCGAACGCGCGCCGAAGCCGATTTACGGCGACCAATTCCTTCATAATACTGTGCTGACATCTACTCGCTCCTCCACTCGCCTCGCTCGCCGCCTATACTGGCGCTGTCCAGTGAACGCGAGCGGCGGCGGCTGCTTCCGTCAATTCTGCTATAATTCCAAGATCTCCGGCTGCTGCGCTTGATGCGGATGGTCGCCGCCGGCGTAGACTTTCAGTTTCTTGAACATCTGCCGGCCCAGCGGGCCCTTCGGCAGCATGCCCTTGATGGCGTATTTCATCGCGCGGTTGGGATAGCGCGACATCAACTCGCGCAGGGTCAGGCTCTTGAGCCCGCCGGGATAGCCGCTGTGCCGGTAATACACCTTCTGGTCCATACGTTTGCCAGTCACGTGAATTTTGTCGGCGTTGACGATGATGACGTAGTCGCCGGTATCAAGATGCGGCGTGAAGTAGGGTTTGTGCGTGCCCCGCAGCAGCGGCGCCACCTTGGAAGCGACGCGCCCCAAGGTCAAGCCCTTGGCGTCGATCACCCACCAGCGCCGCTCAATGACGGTCGGCGTCGTGGCGTAGGTCTTCTGGATTTGTTGCCTCATATTCGTTCCTCCAGCGGCGTCTCGGCCGCCCCGGCAGCAATTTCACTTGGATTAAGCTGCTCCGTTCGCGGCGGATATCCCACCGCTTCCAATACCAGTCCCTGCGGCGGCGCCAATACTTTCGCTCGTTCCATATCGCAACTGCGCATGATCGCCTCAAAGCCCTTGAGCGAGAGCTTTCCCCGCCCAACTTGCGCCATCGTTCCCACCAGCCGGCGAACCATGTGGTACAAGAAGGCCGTGCCGCGAATTCGGTAGGTATAAATCTCGCCGTAATCCTCGCTTTGCATCTCCCAGCGCGACTGGAAAACTTGTCGCACGGTATTGCCGCTTCCTTGCTGCGGCGGCGTGCCGAAAGCGCCAAAGTCATGCTCGCCCAGGCACTTGGCCGCTGCTTCTCGCATGGCGTCCACGTTCAACCGCTCGCCCATGATCTGCCACGCGGTCCGATTCAAAAGAGGATTGCGCGCTTTCAGCGTGGCGATGCGGTAGGCGTATTGCCGCCAGCGCGCGTCATAACGCGGATGAAAGTCATCCTGCCGCCAAAGCCGCTGCAAGGCGATATCCATAGGCAGCTGTGCATTGATGGCGCGCAAAAGGTCGTCCTCAGTATGGCGCCATTCGAGGTCAAAGGCGATGACCTGCCCCAGCGCATGTACACCACTGTCGGTTCGTCCCGCGCCGATGACCGCGCAGGCCTGCCGGGTAACCGCCGCCACTGCCGTCTCAACCGCCGCCTGGATGGTCGGGGTCGGCGGGGGCTGACGTTGAAAACCCTGATAATCGCTGCCGTCGTAAGCCAGGATAGCGGCGTACCTCTTCATAAGGGATCAGCCGCTCAGTCGTCCGTCTCATAGTCGACGAGCTCGATCACAGCCATTTCGGCGTTGTCGCCCTTGCGCGGGCCCAGCTTGAAGATACGGGTGTAACCGCCCGGACGCTCGGCGTAAAGCGGCGCCAGCTCATCAAATACCTTACCGACCAGGATGCGGTTGTTGTTCAAGCGCCGGGCGACCTGTCGCCGGGCGTGTACAGCGACCAGTTGGTCGTTTTTGGCTTCCGCCTTGGCCAGGCCGCGCTTGGCCATGGTGATCAGCCGCTCAGCGTGTCCCTGCACAAACTTGGCTTTGTGGAAGGTAGTCCTGATGCGCCCGTGCGTAAAAAGCTCGCTGGCCAGATTCATGCGCAGCGCTTTGCGGTGGCTACTGCTGCGGTTGAGCTTCTTGCCGTGATGACGATGTCGCATAATTGCGCCTCACTTACCTGCTATTCAGCCTTTTCGTGCGGCCAGTAGTTCTTTTCTTGCAGCTTTTCTTCCAGCTCATCCAGCGACTTTTCGCCGAAGTTGCGGATCGCCAGCATGGCGTCGGGGCCGCGATTCAGCATATCCAACACATCGCCGACCGAAGTGATGCCGGTGCGCTTCAAGGAGTTGAACACGCGCACGCTGAGGTCCAGTTCTTCGATGGGTTTGTCGTAGAGCGGCGGGTAGGTCGGCTCGTCTTCGATTTGCGGCGGCAGCTCGATGGATTGGAACCAGTCTTCGTCCACGCCGGCGATAACCTTGAGATGGTGCATCATAATCTGGGCCGATTGCGCGACCGCTTCCTCCGGTCGAATCGTGCCGTCCGTCCATACTTCCAGCACCAGCCGGTCGTAGTTTGTTCGCTGCCCGACGCGCGCGCGCTCGACTTCGTAGTTGACGCGTTTGATCGGGCTGAATACGGCGTCCACCGGCAACTCGCCAATGGGCAAGCGCCCGCGATCTTCAGCCGGGCTGAAGCCGCGACCGGACTGGACTTCGAATTCCATTTCTATATTGACATCACGGTCGTCCACCGTGAACAGATAGAGGCTGGGATTTTCGATCTGCACCTCGGGCGGCGCCTGGATATCAGCGGCGGTGACCGTACCTTCCGCGCCGCGATGCTCAAGGCGCATACGCGAGCTCTCCGCGCCGATCAAGATCAGCCGCAGCTGCTTGACTTGCAAAATGAGCTGGGTCATATCTTCGCGCACAGAGGGGATCTCGGAGAATTCGTGATGCACATCCGAGACGCGAATGCTGGTCACGGCGGCGCCAGGCAGCGAAGAAAGCAGGATGCGGCGCAAGGCGTTGCCGAGCGTCAAGCCATAGCCGCTTTCCAAGGGGCTGATGACAAAACGCCCGTAATCCCTGGTGATATTCTGGCTCTCCACCTGATGCGGCAGAACCATATTGGCGGTAACCAGATTTGCATCGACCGAGCTTGCGCTGACCGCTGCGGGGTCT